>JAHEXU010000069.1:0-16481 GCA_023251975.1 bacterium
GCTGGCTTTCTCGACCGCCGTCCCGATCACGCCGAGGTCGTGGTCGGCGGCCGGCGCCGCGAGGGCGCCGGCTTCTTCTTCGAGCCAACCCTCGTCGCGGGTCTACGCCAGGACGACGAGATGGTCCAGCAGGAGATCTTCGGCCCGGTGATCACCGTGCAGCCCTTCGATGACGAGGCGAAGGCGATCGAGTGGGCAAACGGCACCCGCTACGGGCTCGCTGCCTCGGTTTGGACCTCCGATGTCGGTCGGGCGATGCGGGTCGCCAACTCGGTGCGGTTCGGCGCCGTCTGGATCAACGACCACATCACGATTGCCTCGGAGATGCCACACGGCGGCTACAAGCAGTCCGGTTACGGCCGCGACATGTCGATCTACGCGCTCGAGGACTACACCGAGATCAAGCACCTGATGGTTAACCTCGAGGTCTGATCTGAGGCGGGCTGATCGAGCTTTGCTCAGTCGTCGCCGAAGACCAATCCCTCGACGATTCCCCCGATCGAACTTGGGTCGAAGCCGTGCTCATCCTCGAAGTGCCGGCGCGAATCCTGGTCGGCCAAAGCGAGCGCCAACTCCTCACGCGAGGAGCCGTAGCGGCAGGCCGCCGTGTCGAGCGCCAGCAATCCCGCCTGCTGGGCGAACCCGGTTAGGCCCCCCGAGTCGGGTAGATCCCGGTCGGCGCAGGGGTCGGCAATCGTCACCGTTTCGGGCCCTCGCTTGGCCTCGAGATGTCGATAGGTAAGCGGCAGGACGGCCGCGCCGCCGGCGATCACCGCGACCGCCAATATCCGCCGTCGCGACGGTAGGAGGGCAAGCGCGGCCAACCCTGCGAAGGCCGCGGTCAGCAGGAAGGCGCTCCGAAACCCGTCGGCGATCGCCGCGACCAAGACATCGTCGGCCCGGGCGGCCAACTCCTCAAGCACCGCCAGCTCTTGGTCGGAAAATTCGCCCGTTCGATCCGCCTCGGCGGCCGCGAAGGCATCCCGCAGGGCGGCGCGAGGTCGCTCCTGGTCAACCGTGGCGAGCAGTTGCGGCGCCAGATCGAGTTTGTCGTCAGGGGGCAAGGCGGCGTCGAGGACCAGCGCGACGCCCTGCTCGCGGGTGTCGAAAATCGCCTCGTCGAGATCGGCCGTGATCAGCGGCGCCAACGCTAAAAGCGCCGCCACGATCCCGACGTGTCGAATCGTCATCAGCCGGGCGGCGTCGGCCGCGGTTCGCTCGCTCAGCAGGTCGTTGGAGAGCGCGCTCAACGCGAGTCCCATCCCGAATCCGGCGACGGCTGCGGCAGCCGCGGGCCAAATTAGGTTCGGCTCCGGCAACCAGGCAAGCGAGGCGATCGCGGCCGCGATCAGGCTCGCCCCGGCGCAGGCGCGAAGGCGTGCGTCGCCGCCGAGCTTGCTTGCCGGGAACGCCGCCAACGGAAGCGGGCTGACCGCCAGGGCGGCCTGCAGGGGAGACTCTGCCCAGCCTGCGACCAACAATAAGACCAGGCCAAACAGGACCGCCGTCAGGGCCGCCGCGACCAAACCGAGCGCCAGGGCCGGCGCGAACCGGGCAAGCGCTCGACCGATCCCCCCAAGGGTCAGCTCATCAGGTGCGCGCCGGGTCGGTCGAGGCGTCTCGGCGGGGTCGTTGCTTTGCCATGCCGTCAGCGCCGCGACGAACGCGATCGGAGCCTGGGTGACAAAGATCGCGCGCCAGTCGAGCAGCTCGGTGAGCAGGCCACCGAGCGCCGGGCCAGCGGCAAATCCGATCACCGCCGCACCCTCCCAAAGTCGCGCCCCCGGGTCGCGATCGGCGCGCAGCAGCGCGAAGCATCCGACCAACGAGCCAGCCGCCCCAACCGCTTGGAGGGCGCGCCCGAAAAGCAGCGTTCCCGGCGATTGGGCGAACGCGCATAAGAGCGAGGCGATCCCAAACAATCCGAGCGCAGCGATCGCAAGGTTGCGGTCACCGAGCCGACGGCGCAGTCCCTCGGCCGCGACCAGACAGAGCGCCAAGCCGCCCGCGTAGAGGCCGATCACCGCAGCCAGCTGGTTGATCGACATGTTGAGCTCGACCAACAGCGGCGGTAGCGCCAGGGTCACAATCGATCCGTCGGCCAAGGCGATCCCGACCGCTGCGGTCAGAGCAATCCGACCCGCAAGGGTTGACGGATTGATCGAACCGGCGCGCACCGGCTCAACTTACGGCACCGAAGCGGTGCATGGTCGCTGCCCCAGAGCAAGGATCCGCTCACCGTGGCGGCGCTCAGATACTGGGGAGCTCAGGCTCTGTGGCGGTTCTCACAGAAAAAAAACCCCGCGGGGGAGTTGCCCGGGTTACGGTCGGCCCATGAGCGACTGCTGCCACATCCATTGCATTGTCCCACCCCACATGCTCGAGTCGATCGAGTTGAGAGGCAACGAAGAACAACGAAAGTTCGCGGCCGCGGCGGCAGCCGTGGCGGCCGAGTATCGGGCTGAACGGGTCGCACAGGCGCCGGCTGGCGGGTTCACGATCGCGGCGGTCAACGCCGCGTGCGACGGGCCAAAGCGCGAGGTCTACACCGCCAAGAACTCCGACCAGCTGCCCGGCGATCTGGTCCGCTCCGAGGGAGACCCGCCAAGCGGCGAGCTCGCGGTCGATCAGGCCTACGACGGCGCTGGCGACACCTACTCGCTCTACTCCGAGCAGTACGGTCGCGACTCGCTCGACGGCAGCGGCCTCAAGCTGGTTTCTTCGGTTCACGTCAGCCAGGGCCTCGACAACGCCTTTTGGAACGGCGCCCAGATGGCATACGGCGACGGCGGGATGATCTTCAAGCCGCTGACCGGATCGCTGGCGGTGATCGGTCACGAACTCTCGCACGGGGTCGTCCAGTACTGCGGCGGGCTCGTCTATCGCGATCAATCGGGAGCTTTGAACGAGAGCTTTGCCGATGTGTTCGGCGCCCTCGTCGACCAGCGTAAGGCTGGCCAGACTGCTGCTGAGGCGAGTTGGCTGATCGGCGCCGAGATCCTTCTCGACGATGTCAGCGGCGACGCGTTGCGCAGCCTCAAGGCGCCGGGCACCGCCTACAACGATGATGTCCTTGGCAAGGACCCGCAGCCGTTCCACATGGCTGACTACGCCAACACCACCTCAGACCGTGGCGGTGTTCACGTCAACTCGGGGGTCCCCAATCACGCCTTCTATCTGCTGGCGCAGTACCTCGGCGGCTACGCCTGGGAGAAGGCCGGACAGATCTGGTACGACAGCATGCAGGCGCTCAACAACCCGCACGCCACCTTCGCCGATTGGGCGGCGCAGACGGTGGCGAGCGCCCGCGACCTGTATGGGGTCGGATCGATGGAGGCGATCTTCACGCGGCGCGTTTGGCGCCTTGTCGGGGTCGATTTCAACTAGTCTCGCGCCGGATGAAGGCGACGATCTACCGCAGCGGCGGGATTGGCGGACTGAGGATCGGCGGGACGGTCGAGACCGATCAGCTAAACGCCGATCTGGCTGCTCGCGCCGCGGCTGCGTTACAACCGGGAACGCTCGGTGCCGCCGCCGCCGCACCTCCCGCCCCCGGGTCAGCCGACCAGTACGACTACGAGGTGACGCTGGGCTCGGGCGACACCTACAACCTCGAAGGCTCAGGCGGTACCGTCGCGGTCCTTGACGAGTTGGTCAACGAGATCATCTCCCGTCGGCGCGGTTAGCTCTCGATTGCCCGAATTGGGCCGCTGAGGACGATTTCGACCGGGTAACCATCGAGCGATTGCGGCACCGTCGTGGCGGCCTCGTCGTCGCGGGCGTAGATCACGATCGAGTCGTCCCCCGCCGCAGTTCGGCCGATCGCGATGCCCTCGATCCCGTCGCGGTCGAGCATTTCGCGCCGGTGGGCCTGAAGGGTGCGCGATACCGCGTCGGCGCTGCTCGGATAATCGAGCGGCTTGTACGGCATCGCGACCTCCTCGTCCTCAAATCCGGACGGCTCTGCGAACTCGGGGGCCACCGATCGATCGTAGCGATCGGGGCGCCTGGCCTCGCCGGGTCCTTCCCCTGCCGGTCGGCGCCGGTCGGCGATGACGCGCCTGAACGGCGTCAGGCCCGCTCTACATTTCGTCGATCGCGACCCCCGTCGCGTTGTCGCGCCCAGGGGTTGGCGATCTCCCAGCGACTGCGAGCGTTGCCGCCGACCGGCAAACGCTGATCGACGTAGGCGGGGCGGGCGAGAATTCTGGAGTCGGCGCGCGGGCACCCGTCCCAACCGCTGGGGCCGGTCGTCGCAAGATCCCCCTCGACCCCCGGAAACCGCCCACCAGTACACCGTCTGTGCGAGTCCCGGTATTCATTCCAGCCATGTGCGCAATCAGCCGCGACCGCTCCGAACTCGCAATCGCCGGATCGTCTGGCAGGCCTCCAGAGAAGTTCTTGCGTCATAGTCCGATTTCGCTTATGGTCGCGTTCTCATGAATCGGTTGGACGCCAAAATCGGAGCTCTGTTGGCGGCGCTCGCGTTCGCCGGTTGCGCCGGCGCCTCAGATCCAGGCACCGATCGCGGCGGCGAAGGGTTAGCCCAGTCGCGGACCCCGAACGCCGTTCGGGGCCTGATTGGCAATCCAAGCTGTGGGGTCTCGGATCTGGTTCGAAGCGACGATCGCGCCAAGGTTGACAAGGAAGCGCTCACCTGCCTCGAGGACACGTGGGTCAGAGGTGGGGCCGGAGGCTTGCACAGGGAGCTACCGAGTTTCGAGGGCGATCGGATCGACACGTATTACACGGTTCGGAGGTTCGGCGATGTGATCGAGGTGGTCGACCCAACCCGTGATCGGTACGGCTCGCCCGAGTGGAGAGTGCGTGGCTGCCTGAAGCTTCGCGTCGTTGGAGCACAGATCGGACTCTCCGGCTGCTCGGGAACGATCACAGTGAATGAGAACACGCCGTCAAAGCTGCTGGAGCGCCGGACGCTGCCGTACTGCGGACGGCTGGGCCCGAGCCCCTCGCCAAAACAGGGACATCCCGTGCGCGCCTGTGTACGCCGGGCACTCGCATCCGGGCGGGCCTTCGAGTTCGAACGCGTCCGCTCCAGCGCCCCTCCGCGCCAGACCGAGATCGTCCGTTTCAACGGCAACGCTCGCGATGCCTTCCAGATCTACGTCGAGCAGGACACCGAGGAGTGGACGCTGGTGCGCTGTATTGGGTTAGACCCATTGTCGGAAGGCGATACCGGGCGCGGGTGCGATCACGAGGTCCGGCTGTAATCTCGGCTCTGAGAATCGTTCCGGCCCGCGCATCACCGCTGTGGCGCTTTCGCCGCGGCCCTTCGGAGCCCGTCCCCGTCGATGGCGTCCGTCGTATTACCTGCGCAATTCTTCGTGCCGATCGCAGCCTCGCGGGGAGCACCAAAGCCGTCGCGGACTCGCCGAATTTCGGAGTGCACCTGGTGGTCCGGTGCTCAACTGTATCGGTCGGCAGCCTGGCCCCTGCGAAGCCGCCGAGATCCGTCGAACGCCGATCTGGCCTCCAATGCCGCTTTACTGAACCAGAATAATGCGCACCCAGACCTCGCGCGGCGCGGGACGGTAGATTGCTGCCCCTTGTGGGTGGGCGGGCACATATACATTTGGGGCCTGGCCGACTTGGCCTCGGCTTGGTCTTGCCGACCTCGGCGCTGGCGGGGTTTGAAACTCACGCGGTCACTCACCGCGAGACGGATCTTCGTCCCGACGCTTCATTCGAGGTCGCGGTCTTTGCGGACTCAGGCGGTTGTGTTCGGACCCCGTGGTCGAGCTGGAGCCTGCTGCGACATCAGCTCTACGGGAGGCCGACGAACTGCTGATCTCGACATCCATCAGGTCAACGGGCTTCCAGCTACAGCACTGCCGCCGACTGCTCGTTGAAATGGCAAAAATTCGGCAGGAATCGCGCGGGGGAAACCATCAAACCGAGTTCATCGCTTGCGAGAACAACCCAGGCCCCGACTGGGCGAGCCTGTCGGACGAGCTTGGAGTGTACGGGGTAATCGCTCGGGCGACTGTCGTCGATCGACTGTGCTTCGTGGAGGAAGGCGACTGGAGCCCCGAGCATCGCTTGGTTCGGGCTGATTCGGTTGCTGAGTGGGTGATCGAGGGAGTTGGGCCTTCCGCGATTCTTGACGCTCTCGCAAGTCAGGATGAGGTGTCGGTCGTCGAGGACATCGATCCCTACAGGGTCAGAAAGCTGTGGCTGGTCAATGGCGCGCATCTCGCATTGGGACTGTGGGCAGGGCAGCGCGGATTGGACTCCATCGACTACGCCGCCAAGGAGCGCGGACGGCGCGAATGGATTCGTGGGTTGCACGAGGCGATGAGTGTGCCGCTGCTGGCGCGGCATCCGGCTATCCCACGGGTGGTGGGATACGGCGAGAGGCACATTGGGAGCTGGGTACGCCACCGGGACGCGACAGACAGGATCCTCAAACGCCTGAATCGGGCTGATCTCAGACCGTTCCTCGAGGATTTCAAACTGAAGTTTGGTGATTGTGCCCGCGAGTACGTCGCGCTCGGGGACTCCCTGGCGACCGAGATGCGCCAGACGTTTGAGATCCTGCACTGGCTATTGACGGACCTCGAGAAGTATCGAGACATCCGCCGCAGGGATCAACAAATCAGCTTGGACTCACCGCCGACGCTGAGTCCCGAGCTCGATGCAGAAGCGGTCGAGATGTATCGAACGATCCTTACCGGGATCGATCAATACGCCGATCAGCGGTCGAGCGACCTAGCCGCAGCGTTGGAAATTCACCGGGAGCGGTTGCGGAACTGACGCCCTATTGGGCTGCGCGCTCTACCGCTGCGTCACACGCTTCGCAGGAGCCAAGGTGCTCGCCGATAAAGTTGAACACCGCGTCGCCAAGCAGATCCCGAGACCCCGCGAGGTATTGCCCGATTCGTCCAGGGCTGAGATGCACGCGAGGGACGTTCCCAAACGGACCCCCGCTCTCGCTGATGGCTTCTCGTCGTAGGCCGGCAGCTGCCCGGGCAGCGCGAGCCGCGCTTGAAATCTCGCCGAGGCGGACGTATTCGAGCGCGCTGATGTCGTCGGCCCCGGTTCTCTCAAGGGCCTTCCTCAGCGACTTTGCATCGAGTCGCCGATCGTGGACGATTCGACCGAGTTCCAAGACGACGGCCCTCCGATCCGACATCGTGACAACCTGACAAGCGGTACTGGCGACCGTCGCGACGTACAAACGGCACCGGTCAATCTGATCCCTGTCCAAGTCGTCGAGTTCGCTACGTGTCTTGATCGGGCACCCGAGATACCGCAGCAGCTGTTCTTCGTCCCAATCGGTCATAGAATGGAGACTGGCAATGTGCTGCAGGGCAGCAACTGCCTTCGCCTTCTTCGTTGTGGGCCAGTCCCTAAAGGCCTCCTCGCGGCGTCTGGTATCCAGGATCAAGGGTGCGAACGCGTCAAGATCCTCACCCGCGTCTGCGGATGTCAATGGAAGGATCGCGCCGGGCGCGTCTGTATCCCGCTCGAAGTCAGTGGGCATCTGATTAGTTGGGTAACCGTTCGACCGGGCAATCCTATTGCACGCGGGCGATTTGTGTGCGCAAGCTTAAGATCGTTGAGCGCGTCCAATCCGCAAAGCAGCGCGGCGGTTCTTGGCCGAACGATCGATGCTTGCTGGACCCGTATCACCCTGCCCCGCGGGAGGGCCGACGGCCCGTGTGCGCCTGTCGGCGCCGAACACTCGCTTCGGGGCGGGCCGCACGCGCCCGATCCGGAAGTCCTCCGCGCCATAGCGAGATCGTCCGTTTCGAGGGAACGGCTCGTGGGGAGCGCCGAATCCGAACATCGGACTCCTCGGCCGCCCAGCGCAGGGACCCTCAGCTTTGACTGCGAGCGCACATCACCACGACCGCTGGCGTTTTCGCCCGCCCGCCGAGCCGTCCCGATGCCCCGCCCGCCCGGTTGGGCTTGCTGGACCGGGCCGCTGGAGCCGATTTTGGGGTGATCGTGGCCGCGGTTCAGTCGATCCGCGACTGCACGACCGCTCCACCCGCGGGGGTCCAGGCGATGTCGCCGCCTTGGAAGTGGCTACGCCGACCGCCAACGATGTCGTGTTCGTCCGAGGTCGGATACCCGAGGTGGGAAGTCTCCCAACCGATCGAGGCCCAGAGGTCGCGAATCGCCCCGTGAACCTCGTGCGCCCCAACCTCGGGGGTCCAGTAGATCGAGCCGTGCTCGAAGTGATTGAAGCGACCGTGACCATCGGGACAGCTTGTCTCGTCGGTTGTCGGATAACCGAGCCAGTTGCCGAGCTGAGCCCACTTCACGCGGATGTCGCCGTGCACCTCGTGCGCCCCGGTTTCCGGGGTCCAGTAGATCGAGCCGTTCTCGAAGTCGCGGCAAAAACCGCGGTGATCAAAGGTCGGCATCTCGTCCGATCCGGCCCCTTCGTCAACCGGTTGGCCGATCCAAGGGATCTGGCCCCATTTGTCGTCGATCGCGCTAATTGTGGCTGCCCCTTGCCGGTTCTCAGACCGTGTAGAGCCAGATATCGAGCGCGGCCATCACCCGGTCGATTCGGTTCGCGAAGGTGGTGCCACCACCACCGGCGAACAGCAGCCCAACCGGCGCGACCCCGCTCGCCCAGTTCCAAATCAGGGAGCCTGAGTCGCCGCCTTGGCTGAAGTCGCCGACATCCCCCTGGATCGACATCGCGTCGCTGAATTGCGCGGTCTGACCACCGTAGTCGACGTTTACCGAGCCACCGACCGCTGTGATTTTACCCTTGGTCAGCTG
Source organism: bacterium (assembly GCA_023251975.1). Taxonomy (GTDB): domain Bacteria; phylum Actinomycetota; class Thermoleophilia; order Solirubrobacterales; family 70-9; genus JAHEXU01. The sequence continues at coordinate 8,761 of JAHEXU010000069.1, forward strand.
GGTGGTTCGCCCGGTCTTGCCGACCTCCATCCCGATCGTCGGTTCGATCGGGGTGTTGCCGACCCGGAAGTAGGCCGAGCTACCGTTGCTCAGGTAGACGTGGTCGGTCCGGACTCGATCGGGCCACGCCCAGCCGGTCGCGCAATCGACGAAGTTCTCGCCCGCGAAGTCGATCGGGACGAACCGTTCCAACACCGCCACCTGGTCGTTCGGACAACTGCCACCGTCAGCCGGTCCCGGCTGGCAGATGCAGTCACCGATTGCGCCCTGGTTGACGTTGGCGAGAACGTGGTTGTTGGAGAGGATCATTACCCGGCTGTTGCGCGGGTCAGACCGACCAAAGCACATGCAGCCGATCGTTCCCGCGGTCACGTTGAGGTGCGCGACCGAGAGTCCTGACGGAGCCGGTCTCTCCCGAAAACGATGCGGCTGCGCCTCGATGATCCCGGTGACGACCACTTCGATCGGCACCTTGTCACCGGCCGAGGCGACGCCGAGCGAATCGACCAAGACCGAGCGCACCGTGTCGGTGGGGACCGCCTCGGCAACGTAGACGGTCAGGGTCGAGGCGCCGGGGACACCTCCGGCGGCGAGGCTACTCAGTTCGTTGCCGACCCCGATCGCGACGCCCTGGATGTTTCCAGCGCCGCTGTGGGCGTCGGCTGCCAGGGCGCTTACCCGGGTCCCGATCCGCTTCCCGAGTTCCGCTTCGATTGCCGCTTTGGCCTCGAGGATCGGGCCCGGTGCCCCGCTGACCGCGGCGAGTTCGGTCGCTCCGGCCGCGGCAACCGCTTGAGCTGCGGCCGCGTCGACGGCCGTTGCGGCAACCGCCTCGGCGCCGAAATCGTCGGGCGGCGGGACGAAGTCCTCGTAGTTCGGCTGATCGCTCATCGCCCGTCTCCGCCGTTTGTCCGCTGGTACGCCATCTGCCTACCCCCTAGGTGGTGGCGCCCCGTGGATGCGCCGTTCGCTTCTTGTCGGCTTCTTATATCCGACCGCTTGGGTCCGCGCAAGGGTTTATCGCGAATGCATCGATCCGGACTATCGCGAATGCATCGATCCGGACGGCCTGCCCTGACCGGGAAGCTGAGGCACCCGCCCGGCTCGCTGGTTCCAGGTTATTCGCCACCGGCCTGCCGAGAAATTTCCCCGGACGGTGAATCGGTCGGTAGGTTGGATCCGAGATTACAGCCGGTCAGGGAACGACCACAAAACGGCGAGTGGGGAAGCTCGGGGTTGTCGAAGCCAATTGAAAGCGTCCTGACGGAAAAGATCGCGAAGCTGAGCGCGCTCGGACCCTCGCGGCAACTTTCGGTCTTGCGACCCGATTTCTCTCGGGTCGGCGATGGGGTTCTGCTGCCGATTCGTCGCGGTGTCCCCCGCGATCAGCTCGAAGTCCCGATCGTCGCCGCCGATTTCAACTCCGATACGACCCTGCTCGAAGACCCCAAGCAGCCGGATCGCAGCTACTACCTGCCGCGCTATCGGGTCGCACTCGACGGCGAACATTTTCGGATCGTCCTGCTCGATGTCGAGGCGGGCTGGCGGCTCGAGGTCGACCTTGAGAAGTACCAGGCGCCCGAACTCGCCGAAAGCGGTCGTGAGGCCGCCGAGGTGTCGCACGAGATCGCGGTCTTGTTGCGTTACGAGCTGCCGATCGGCGAGGAAGCGGGCGCCGACAGCAGCACCGTGATCGAGGCCGAGGCCACCCTGTCGACAACCCCGGACGGGCTTGTTCGGGCGGCTTTCGCGGTCACGACTCCGGACGAGCTGGTGCTGGCGCTGAGCGACGTTGACCGCCGGACCAAGCTGGTCGTTCGGCGCTCGGTATCGGCGGCGGTCGCGCTTGAGCCCGAGGAAGACCCGGGCCGCGGCCCAATCATCCTCGACCCTCGCTTTCGAGATCGGATCCTCGATCGCTTTCCCTATCCGGGACCGATCGAGCGTGGCCCGTTTGAACCAGGCCCGGTTGAGCGCGGTCCGTTTGAGCCAGGCCCGGTTGAGCGCGGCCCGTTTGAACCAGGCCCGGTTGAGCGCGGCCCAATCCTTGAGCCCGGCCCGATTCTGGATGACGGCCCGATCCTTGAGCCCGGCCCGATCATCCGCCCCGGAGGCCCGATCCTGGACCGCGGCCCAATCCTTGAGCCTGGCCCAATCCTGGACCGCGGCCCAATCCTTGAGCCCGGCCCGATCCTCGACCGCGGCCCGATCCTCGACCGCGGCCCGATCCTGCTACCCGGCATGATCTTTGAACCTGCCGAAGCTGGCGCGGTCGTGGCCGAAGCCGCGCTGTTGCCCGGACTCGACTCGGGTCCGGATGCCTGTTCGTGGGGAGCGGGTCGACTCGATGTCTTTGCCCGCGGACGCGACGCGGCGGTTTGGCATCGCTGGTATGAGGGCGGCTGGTCGGATTGGGAGTCGCTTGGTGGTCAGATCACCTCCGACCCGGCCGCGGTTTCGTGGGGGCCGGGCCGAATCGACCTGTTCGCCCGTGGAGCCGACAACGCGATCTGGCACAAGTCCTACGACGGCGGCTGGTCGGACTGGGACTCGCTTGGCGGCGGTTTCAATTTCGGCCCGGACGCCGCTTCGTGGGGTCCGGGCCGGCTCGATGTCTTTGCGATCGGCCTCGACGACGCCGCCTGGCACAAATCCTACGAGGGCGGCTGGTCGGACTGGGAGTCGCTTGGTGGAATCAAGACCTCGAAACCGGCCGCGGTCTCGTGGGGGCCGCAGCGAATCGATCTGTTTGCGCGCGGCACCGACAACGCGGTCTGGACCAACGCCTACGACGCGCCCGAGATCGGCGGCTGGACTGGTTGGTTCAGCCTCGGCGGCGGCTTCAACTCCGGGCCGACGGTCGCCTCGTGGGGATCGGGTCGACTCGATGTCTTCGCCGCCGGGCTCGACAATGCGCTGTGGCATATGTGGTGGGAGGGCGGACCGTGGCAGGGCTGGGAATCGCTCGGCGGCTCGCTCACCGCAGATCCCGGCGCCGTCGCCTGGGGGCCGGGCCGGATCGACATCTTCGGCCGCACCCCCGAGCAGTCGCTCAGCCACATCTGGTTTGACGGCGGCTGGTCGGGCTGGGAGGAGCTTGGCGCCCCCGAGGCGCCGGATCCGAACGCGCCGCCGCCGCAGCTCTTCCTGACCCGGACCTTCGTGCTCGACGACGTTGCCGACCCCGAGCTCTTCTTCTTCGACAAGGATCGCCACCCCTACATCTACGGCTCGGCGACCGGCGGCAGCGCCGAAGACCTGACCTTGCGGCCGCTGCGCGCCCAGTGGCAGGGGCGCAACTATCTCTACCTGCAGCGTGCGAGCGAGCCGCACGTCTTCTTTTACCTGCCTGATGCCTTCAAGCTGGCCCGCGATCCCGATCCACCGCACCCGCCGACCTTGCGCGTCTCGGTGGCCCCGGCGGCGCTCGAAGATGTCGAGATGACGCTCGACTACGTGGCGGTGCCACAGGTCGATCCGCGCCGCCTTGCCGGAACAGCGGCGCAGCTTCGCGACACGATCCGCACCGAAATTCCTGCCGGGGTTACCGCGCCGGTCTACGAGCCGCTTCCGGTCGGCTCCGAGCACATCGACTTCTCGCTGATGCTGCCCCGGGCGGTCGGTTCCGGCTCGGCTCGCGAGCTCCAGACCGACGCCTCGATCGATCTGCGCAGCGCGATCAGCGGCTCGATCACCAGCTCGCTAACCGCCTTTCAGTCGATCTTTGACTCGCTGCTTTCGACCAGCGCGACCGCGGTTGTCTTTCAGGGCACGCTCGAGATCGACCTCGGCGGACCGTCCCCCGAGTCGATCCCGTTCGTCGGTCGGCTCGACGACCTGGTCGGCGAACCGCTCGCGGTCAGCTTCCAGCCGACTGCCGGGGCGATTGCGGCCCAGCTGCAAAATGCGGTCGAGAGCCCGCTGCGAGTTCTCGGCCTCGAGGCGGCGATCGACTACCCCGCGACGACCACCACCGCGACGGTGCTCCCGGCGGAACCGCTGCCGCTCGACCTGATTCCCGGCGCCGTCCTCGAGGCGACGATCACTCCCGTCGCGCCGCCCGCCGCAGACCCGGTCAAGGTCCGAGTCGATCAGCGACAGGTCAAGACCCTGCCCGACCGGGCGGCGGTCTGGGATCTGATCCTCGACCGCTCGATCTTTCCCTCCTATGAGCGCGAGATAACCGCCGTCGGGACCTTTGTCTTCGCCGCGCAGGCCGAGGCGGCTGTCGATCCGATCGAGGTCATCCTGGTCCAGTTCGAGCGCGGCGAGACGATTCAGCTGGCGCCCGAAGCGGCGAGCGTCGCCGCGACCGTCCGGGTCCCGATCACCGACATCGTGCTGCGAAACGAGCAAGCGCCGACCTATCGCTATCAACTGCGGGTTGCCCATCACAGCGGCCGAGTCGCGCGCGATCTCAACTGGCGCGAGGACAGCATCGATCGGCTCCTGTTTGGGATCGACGAGATGCCGGTCCTGCTTTCGGATACCGGCGGAGGCGAACCGGGAGGTGGCGGCGATGAGCCTCCCCCCGCCTGACTGGGCGGCCTTCGAGGCGTTGGATGAGTTCGAGTTGATCGGCGCCTTCGAGGCCGACGGCGGCGACTGCTACGTGATGCCGCAATCGCTTCGGCTTGACCGCGACCAGGACGGTCGACCGAGCCTCGATCTCGAGCTGGTGCGCGGGGCTCTCCCGGATGCCGGGCCTGAGCCCTACGGGGTGCTGAGTTGCTCGACCGCGCTGAGCTACCCGCTCGGCGCGGCGCTCGAGGCCGCCCGCGCCCGTCTTCGGGGCGCCACCGTCAGCCGTGCTCCGATCGACGCGGCATGGCTGGCGCTGCGTGCGCTTGAGCTGCCTGACGGCGGCGAGCCGTTGGCGACGAGCGAGCTGCGCTCCGTCGGGTTCGACGCGGCGCTCTCGGTGATCCGACTCGACGCCGACCAGGCGGCCTTGATCCGTCGCTCGATCGAGCAGGGTGCAGTTGCGATCGAGGCCCGGGTCGAGGTTGAAATCGAGGGGATCGCCCCGCGCTTTCCGCTTCGCCTCGACGGCTCGCCGCGCGCGATCGCGACCTGGCTGCACGGGCGCCCCGAGGTCGGCCCGGACGCGACGATCAGCCGCGCCGCCCTGCGCCGCCAGCTTACCGAGTCGTTCGACACCCTGCCGGTCGAGATCCGCGGCCCGGTCGACGATTTCTCACCCACCCAGTTGGTCGAACGGCTACTCGATTGGGTGCGAACCGAATTTGCCCGCTTTGCTCCGAGCCGATCCGAGGACGGGCCGAGCCTGGCGTTGCGGGCGATCGAGGAGTTTGCCGAGGCCGCCGCCGAGTGGGATCTTTCGCGACCCTGGCCGGCTGGCCGCAGCTTTGAGTTTCGCTTCGATCCGCTCGGCGAGGCCTATCAGTGGGGTCGCGATCGCGACGGCGGCGACTTTGTCCACCTCACCGAGATCCCGCCGTTTTCGCCCGGCCCGGTGGTGGTTGAACTCGCTGCCGCGCTGCCCGGGCGCCGCCGTGGTTTGCTGGAGTGCGGCGCCACCGTCTCGGTTCCCGCCAATCCGCCATTTCGGGTCGAATCGCTGCGCAAGACGGTGCCCTTTGTCGAACCCTCCGATCGCGATCTCGTCGAGCTTCGGTTCGCTCCCGACGAGCCGCTCGAATACGCCTGCACCGCCTACGCGGTGTTCGCCGCCGAGCACGGGATCGAGCGACTCTTCGGGCCCGAGCGGCCCGCCCTCACTCGCCACCTCACCCTCAACGTCGCCGATTTTCCGATCCGATTTTTGACCGTGGCTGGATCGCCCGGGCTGCTGGCGCTGGCTGATCTGCGCGTCTCGGTGCTCGGAGCGCCGATCGCGCCGGTCGAGCTGACAGCGACGACCCCATCGGTCGCGATCGGGCTGGCGCCGCTTTGGGCAGAGCCTGCGCTGGCGGTCGAGGCGAGCGAGCTCGGCGGCGAGCGGGTCGCCGCGGCGCAGAGCGGTCCGGCCGGCTTGATCGACCTGCATTCGTTTCGCGCCTACGGCCCGCAACGATTGGCCGTCGAATGGCACGGCGGCGGCTCGAGTGCAAGCGCGTTCGAGCTGGTGGCGGAGGGCGAGGAGTCAGATCCGGGGGCGATCGGGCTGGTTCACTTCGGCCCCGGCGAGGAGACCCGCCTGTGGAGCTGGTTTTCGGATTCGCCGTTTGGCGGCGGCTATCGCTGGCGCCCCCTGGCGGCGCCCGGTGAACCCGCGATGGCGTGGTCGGAGCGTCGCGATCCCGCCGAGCCGTTGGTTTTGGTCGCGACCCCGAGCGAGGTGGCCTCGTGAGTGCCCCACCCGGCGCGGTTTGGACGATCGACGGGGTTCGGGTCTGGGGCGATCCGATCGAGCCGAATCGGTTCGTCTACCTACCCGGATCTCCGCAGCCCCAGCGTGCCCCCGACGGTTCGCCGATTGGCGCCCTGATCGTGATGGGCGGACAGTCGATCCTTCAACTCGGGGCGAGCTGGGGGCTCTCCGAGGGCCAAGACGAGGCGATCCGGGCGGCGCTTGCCGCCCCGCCAAGCGGCCTTGATCGGGCTGGCCTGATCCTCGCAATGGCGCCGCTTGGGGCGGTTGAGGCAACCCTCGAGGTGGCCGACAATCAGGGCGTTTTCGCGCCGTTGGCGCGGTCGCAGACCTCCGGCTACCCGCCGTTTTCGGCGGTCTACGGGGTCGGCGTCGAGGGGCTGACGCAGGCTCGGGCGGTTGCCGCCCTGTCGGGTCATCCCGGGGCGCTACGGATCGCCTATCGAGCCGACCTTGCCGGCGTCGGAGTCACCGCCGTCGCCGATGTCGCGAGCTGGTTCGCGGCCTCGAATTCGTCTCGTGGGCGCCTTTCGGTGGCGTCCGGATAATCAACAAACAATCAGGAAACGAGGAAGTCCATGTTCCAGTTGGTCCCATCTCAGGAAATCGCCGGCGTCACGATTTACGCCGACGACGCCGCCCCCGATGTTTTTTACGCGCTTCCCCAAGAGCCAAGATTTCGAATCGATGAGAACGGAATCCCGGTTTTCAAGTTCTTCAAGTACCGGCTCCCGATCGACCGGCCCGACGGCAAGCGGGGCGGCGGCTTTTGCTTTTTCGACTGCGAGTTCACGCTGACCGCGGAGAAGGAGCAGACGATCAAGGGGCAGCTGCAGGCGCAGCTTGACCAGAGCCGTTCCTCGCAGGGGTTGCCGCCGCTGATGGTGCGGCTCGGACAGCCGACCTATACCGAGGGAACCGCCAGCATCCTGTTGTCGCAGTTCGCCGGCGGGCCGTTGATCGAGCGGGTCGCCGGCGCCGGCGCACCATCACTTTTTGGCAAGAACGTCAGCACCTTCGCGATCGAGTTCACCCCCGAAGGCGCGACCGTTTTTGAGGAGGCGATGAAGGGCCACGGCGGCGTCGTCAACATCGTCTACGACCTCAAGTTCCCGGTCCGACTGCCGCCGCTGACGGCAAACGCGTGGTTTTATGCCGACCAGTTCTATTCGTTCTACCAAACGATCAGCATCGAGGAGAACGTCTGGAGCGAGGACTCCTACGTCGAGACGGTTCGCGAGCAGTTCTACGACAGCGAGTCGATGGGAGTGGTGATCACCCCCGGCTTTTCGGTCGGCGATCAGACCGACAAGATCGTTGCCCAGCTCCGCGATTCGATGCAGCGCTCGCTCGAAGACGCGGTCGAACGGAAGATGCTGGAGGCGAT
>JAHEXU010000069.1:16491-17786 GCA_023251975.1 bacterium
CGGGGTTTCCGAGGAGGGTCGCAAGCTGCCCGATGGTGACTACGAAGAGGTGACCCGGGACATCCAGACCCACAAGATCGCCAGCTTCTCCAACACCTACACCGAGAACATGGTGATGCTGTTCGGGCCGAAGCCACAGGGGATCCTGCCTGCGATTACGAGCCTGCCCGGGGTCGATGTCAACCAGCACTTCATCGAAATCGACGCCGATGACCCGTTCTTTCGAACCCTCAGCGTCGGGGTCCAGGTCAACGCCGACTTCGAATCGCTGCCGATCCACAGCGTCGAGGTGCGAATCTCCTACGACGACCGGGTCGGGGAGTTCATTTTCACCGACCCCAACAAGCCGGAGCGCTTCCAGGCGTTCCTCGCCGAAGTTCCGAAGCCAAACGAGTTCCGCTACTCCTACCAGGTCAACTACAAAGGCGAGGCGCGAGCCTTCCAGTCGGAGGAGTTTCGGACCGAAGAGACCAAGCTGGTGGTCAACGTCGACGATCTCGGGATCTTCGACCTCGAGGTGACCGCTGGTGATCTTAACTTCGACCAGGTCCGCTCGGCCCAGGTGGCGCTTCGCTACAGCGGTGGTGAGGAGCCGATCGACACCCAGTTCACCCTGACCCGGGAGGTACCGCGCCACACCCTGCAGAAGGTCACATTCGAGCGGCGCCACCAGGCCTACGAATACAAGGTCACCTACTTCATGGCCGACGGTCGTGAGTTTCGGACCGACTGGCGGCGCGAATCCTCCTCGCCGCTCAGCATCAACGATCCGTTTACGGCCACTAAGACGGTCGGCCTGCGGGCGGCGGGGGACCTCCAGCGCGACATCGAACTGATCTTTGTCGACCTCGAATACCGCGACGCCGCCAACGACTACGGACTAACCAAGGCGGTCGCGCTGAGCGCAGCGAAGCCGTTCGAGGACTGGGTCTTCCCGGTGATCTCCGACGGCGGCCTGATCACCTACTCGGGCCAGGTCAAGATGCGTAACGGGACCGTTCAGGCGATCCCTGAGACCGAGACGACCGAGTCGACGATCCTGGTCGGCAAGGTGATGGAGCGGATGCTGCAGATCCAGGTCCTGGCCGACCTGATCGATTGGACCCGGGTCAAGCTGGTTACGGTCAGCCTCGCCTACGAGGATCACGCCAACGCGATCAACGAGACGCGAGACATCACCTTCCGCGCGAACGAGTCGATGCCGGTTACCTGGGAGGTGGGGCTGAAGGACCCGGATCTGCGGAGCTACCGCTGGATGGCGATCTTCTTTTTTGCCGACGGTACCCGCCACGAAA
>JAHEXU010000227.1 GCA_023251975.1 bacterium
TCGGCCACTTAACTCTTCCTCCGTTTGGTTGCGACACACATAACCTATCCGCCGATCGGCGCCCTCGGGTTGGCTCCCCAGAAAACCAACGTTCCCATCATCCCGATGATATGGACCAGGACGATATTCAAAACCATTGATTTGGCGGTCGCGGTACCCACCCCGACCGGGCCGCCCGAAGCCGAATATCCGTAGTAACAGCCGACCAAGACGATCGCGGTCGCCATCACCATCCCCTTGATGACGCTGAAAAACAGGTCGGGTGGGTTCTGGAACATCCAGAAGATTAGGAAGTAGCCGCCAGCCGAAACCTCGCCGATCTGTTGGACGACTGCCAGGTAGGAGGCAAAGAAGCCGACCCCAACCGCCGCCAGATACATGAACGGCAGGGTCACCCATGCGGCCAGAAGGCGAGTTGCGGCCAGGAAGGTGATCGGCGGGATCCCCATCACTTCCATCGCGTCGATCTCATCGGAGATCCGCATCGCGCCGATCTCGGCGACGATCCCGGTCCCGACCTTGGCGCTCATCATGTAGCCGAAGGCGTAGGGGATGACCTCGCGAAGATCGCACCAGGCGGCGAAGACGCCGGCGTAGGCGGGGGCACCGAGCGAGCGGTTGAAGTAGGCGCCCTCGATCCCGCACTGCAATCCCAAGATAAAGACGAGACCCCAAATCACGATCGTCGAGCCGAGGATCAAGATCCCGGCCTGACGCAACGCCTCACCGAGGAACTGGAAAACCCGACCGGAAAACACCAGCCCAACGACCTGGCCGCTGAAGCGGCTGATCTCGCCAAACGATGCGAGCCAATCTCTTGGTACAGAAACCCAGTTCATTTATCTGAGGGCCGAGATCTCCGGGTGGGTGGCGAGCAGGGTCTGGGTGAAAACATAGTTGAAGGCGAAGACGCCCATGAAGGCGATCACCACGGCCTCGTTAACAGCTTGGCCGACGCCTTGCGCACCTCCGGACGCATTCATCCCCTTATAGGAGCAGACGATCGCGACGATCGCGCCAAACAGCGTCGTCTTCAAAACCGAACCCCAGAGGTCGGTCACCGAGGCGTTGGTGAACAGGGTCGCGAAGAAGCCGCCGAGCGACTGGCCGTAGGTCAGCTCGGCGAACAGTCCGCCGCTGATCCCGAACAAAAGCGCGTAGATATTAAGCAGGCCGGTGATCAGCATCAGGCTGAGGAACCGCGGCACCACCAAGTTCTTGATTGGGTCAACCCCCAACACCATCAGGGCGTCGAGTTCCTCGCGGATCTTGCGGGCGCCGAGGTCGGCGGTGATCGCGGTCCCGGCCACCCCGGCGACGACGACGGCGGTGACGAAGGGGGCGAACTCGCGAACCGAGGCCAAGATGAAAAAGCCGCCGAGCCGGTCGAGGGCGCCAAACAAGCTGAGGAGGTTGGCCGCCTGGAGCCCCGGAGCGCCGAACCCAAAGGCGACCGTCGAGATCAGCAACGGGAACCAGCAGAGCTGCAGCGCGAACAGGAACTGGCTGATGAACTCGCCGCCGTAGGGGTAGGGCGGCCTGATCGCGGCGGTGATCGTCTTGCCGGTCAGGATCATCATGTTGCCGACCTGTTCGAACAGGCTTTTCATCGGCAGGAAGGCTCTGTCGGCTGTGGATCTGATCATTGTTCTCTCCGGCTCGGCCCCGCTCCAAAAACGGGGCACATTGCAACTCTATTACGTCCGGCGGGCGAACGCCAACCGGCAACCGGCAGCGGGCCCGCCAGCGGGCCTTTGGGGCGGCCTCGGGAAGCCCGGCGCGAGCTCCTCGCGAGCTGCGCCCGGAGGCCGCGCGCGAGACGACACGGTGACTGAACGAATAATCACCTGCTACCCCGGCGCGCGACGTGGTATGTTCCGCCCGCCTTGGAGGAGAGATGCCAGGGCAGCGCAAAAACCAAGGCAACCAGCTAAGGCATTCAGGCATTTCATGATGAACCGCCGTCTCACGATTCTGTTCGCAGCGATCGCGACAATCGTCGTCGCGGTCGGTGGCTGTGGATCAAGCGCGCCGCGCCAGGATGCCGCTGAAGCGGAAGGCGAGTATCCGGTCGAGATCCGCAAGGCCGAGTTCGCGACCGAGCAGCGGCTTGCCGAGACCAGCGAGCTGGTCTTGGAGATCGAGAACACCGGCGAGGAGACCATCCCGAACCTGGCGATCACGATCACGATCGACGACGGAACCGCCGACGGGTCCTTCTCGATCCGCGACCCGCAGCCCGGCCTCGCAAACCCGAACCGACCGGTCTGGATCCTCGAGGCCGGTTACCCGCGCGGAGTTGACGACCCGAAGCCGAAGGGACTGTCCGGCGCGACCGTCGCCCAGACCAACACCTTCGCGTTCGGCGAACTCGCCCCCGGCGACAGCAAGGAGCTGGTCTGGCGAGTCACCCCGGTCAAGGTCGGCAACTACACCGTCAACTATGTCGTCTCGGCTGGCCTCTACGGCAATGCGGTCGCGGTCACCGACTCAGGTGGCGAGCCGAGCGGCGAGATCATCGCCACGATCTCCGGCGAACCGCCCCAAACCAAGGTCAACGGCAAGGGCGAAGTAGTCGAGGTCAAGGGCTGATCGCCGGCCGCGGCGGCGGCGCGATTCGCCCCGCGATCACCGCTCCTACCACCGCTCTTACCACGGCCCTGACTGCTGCCCTCACTGCGGCGACCCTGGCAGCCGCCCTGCTCGGCTGCGGCGGCCAAGACGAGACGATCACCGAGTCGGCGCCCGGCGAGTTCAACCCGGCGGGCAACGGCAAGGGTGGGGTCCACCTGACCGAGCTCGGCGAATTCGAGGCACCGGTCTACATCGCTCAGGCGCCCGGATCACCTCGGGACGAGCTTGTGATCGTGGAGCAGGCGGGCCGTCTGGTCAGCCGATCCGCCGACGGCTCCACCTCGACCCTGCTCGACATAACCGATCAGGTCTCGTTCGGCGGCGAGCGTGGCCTGCTCTCGGTCGCCTTCGACCCCGAGTTCGAAAAGACCGGCCTGCTCTACGTCGACTACACCGATCGGACGGGCGACACCCGGGTGGTCGAATACATGCTCGACGAGGCAGACCCGGCAGGGACCGCGGCCTCAGGCGCCGCGGTCGACCCGGCGAGTGCCCGTCCGATCTTGCGGATTGCGCAGCCGTTCGAGAACCACAACGGCGGTCAGTTGCAGTTTGGACCCGACGGCCGGCTGTACGTCGGGATGGGCGACGGCGGCAGCGGCGGCGACCCGTCGCGCAACGGGCAAGACCCAGAGACCGAACTCGGCAAGCTGCTGGCGGTCGACCCGGCCACTCCCGACTCGACCGAGATCGTGGCGAAGGGACTGCGCAATCCGTGGCGCTTCTCGTTCGATCGCGACGGCGACGCGATCGCGATCGGTGATGTCGGCCAAGACAATTACGAGGAGGTCGACATCATTGCCTTCGACGAACTGGCGGGCGCCAACTTCGGCTGGTCGGCCTACGAGGGAACGGCCCGGTTCAACCACGACCAAACCGCTGAGGATGCGATCGATCCGGTCTATCAGTACGACCACGATGTCGGCTGCTCGATCACCGGCGGCTACGTGGTCCGGGACCGCCGCCTGCCGAGCTTGTTCGGCCGCTACCTATACGGCGACTTCTGCAGTGGCGTTGTCTCGAGCTTTAGCTCGCGCCCCGGCGAACCGGCCGACGACAACCGTACCGTCGGACTGACGCTGCCGCAGCTGAGCTCGTTTGGCGAGGACCGGACTGGTCGGATCTACCTCGCCTCGCTCGACGGGCCGGTCTACCGGCTCGATCCAAACCGAACCGGAGCGGCCGCTCCGACAACCGATTAGACTGCGCGCGTGCGGGGAATTCAGTGGCGCAGTAGGGGTTCAATCGTTGGTCTGTTCGCGGTCGGGCTCACGGCCGCGGCGCTACTCGCCGCCGGATCGCCGATTTCGGCAGCGCCGCCGAACGGCGAGCGCGGCGGCACGATCGAGCTGCGGAGGATCGGCGGGGTCGATTTCAACCGACCGGTTTTCGTTGCCCAGGCCCCCGGCGATGACTCCGCTCACCTCGTGTTCGTGGTCGAGCAAGACGGCCTGATCCGGGTGATCCGAAACGGCCTCACCCGGGACGAACCGTTCATCGACCTGCGCGACCGGGTGCTGTCGATCGGCGACCCCGGCGGTGGCGGCGAACAGGGCCTGCTCTCAATCGCCTTCGCGCCGGACTACCAGACCTCGCGGCGCTTTTTCGTCTATTACACAAACCAGGCGGGCGAGGTCGAGATCGACAGCCTGAAGCGGCGCAGCGCCAGCCCCGTCCGAGCCA
>JAHEXU010000228.1 GCA_023251975.1 bacterium
AGAGGGCGAGCGACTCGCTCCACTCCTGGCTGCTCTCCGGGCTGCTCTTCGGGCTGCTCTTCGGGCTGCTCTCCGGGCTGCTCTTCGGGCTGCCCTTCGGGCTGCTCTACGGGCTGCCCATCGGGCTGCTCCACGGGCTGGATGAGGGCGGCGGCTACGTGATCGCGCAGCGTCTGGCGATCCGGCGGGCTCGGCTCCAGGGACTGCTCCCAGGGAACCCCGCCGATACCCTGGAGGACGCGTGCCGGGACCGCCTGATGCGCCGTGTTACCGGCGGCGTGCAGTTCCGCCATCGCGCAATTGCCGCGCGACTTGTCGAACTCGATCGGTCGCAGGGCTCGCTGCTCGAAATCCGAAACTGGATCGCCGGGCGCTGGGGCGAGAAGCTCGAGCCCGGTGAGCAGACGACGTAGCCGCCGATGGCGAGCTTCCGGTCGCGTACCCAGGGCCCGCATCTCGCCGCGGATTTTTTGGCGGCCGTGCAAGGTTTTCGTGGTCCTGGCCCCACTGAATAGCGCTTGATCAGATCATCGCGCGGGCTTGGACCCTTGCCTTTCGAACCGGCGACGGCGCTGACTCGGCGATGGCGCTGACTCGCGATGAGGCCCGCCTCGCAGGACGTTGCTCAGGACACCGCGATCGACGTGGTGCGATCGATCAATCGCCTACCAAACACGTCGTGCGATTCGGCGCCAAATCGTGCGCCGCAACACTCTCACGAAGCTCGCGGTCTCGAACGCCGCAGTTGTGGGCGCTGATCCGACTCGAGGCGTCGCGCTTGAGGCGGTGCTCACGAAGGCGTTGGCCCAGCTTCCGACAAAACAACGGATCGCGGTGGTCCTTCGATACCTGCGCGATCTCTCGGATGCGGAGATCGCTCGCGCGTTGCGCTGTCGACAAGGCACCGTTCATTCGCACCTGTCCCGAGCCCGCGCATCTCTGCGGCGCTCCCCTGATTTACCCGAGTTTTTCAAGCCACGATGAGGAGAATCCGATGACCGACGAAGAATCGATACTCACCGAAGGCCTGGCGTCAATCAGGGAGCTTGAGGCTACCCGTGCCGCGGTCAAGGGCGTCAAGCAGCGACTGGCGGCGATGGCCGAACTGCGTCGTGGCCCGATCGTCCCCAAGCGGCTCGCCTGGTTGGCGGCGGGAGCGTTGATTTTTGGCGGCGTCGCCGCCTCGCCGGTCGGCGCAGCCGCCTGGGAAGTCGCTGGTAATTTCAGCGATTTCTTTGCCGGTTCGGACGAATCAGCGCCAGGTGAGAGTTGTCGATGCGTCCGAGGTACCACCCGGATGACTCGATCTTCCCGGGACCAGCGGCGAACGAATTTTGGCTGCGGCTGGGCCTTACAGACTGTATGTGGCCCGTCAGCGAAATCAGGCGATCTCCTTCGCATTCGACGGGGCCGAGCTGACGGGAAGTGCGGAATTCTGGCGCCAGGCCCTTTCTGACAGGTCGACCTACATCTTGGCGACTCCCAGACGACGGTCGCGAGTCGGCGCCGTGAACGTTCGGTTTTCGGCATTGTCGGAGCGAATATCACCCGGGTCGAAGCGGTCTATGCCAACGGCGAGAGAATCGGCGCCGACGCAGCAAAAGGCGGGCTCATCTTGATTGTTAACCCGGATCGGAACCTCGATCGAATCGTGGGTTTCGACAGCCAGGGGGTCCGGGTGGGGACGGATTTTGCCGCTCGGCTCCCCGCCTCGGGAGTCCCCTTTCCACCGCCTCGCTTTCTCTTGCACCGTCGGGCTGGGCGGCAGGCTGGTGGTCCTGGTCGAGGTGGCGATTGAGCGGGCCTGGGCAAGGCAACCGGCGGACCGATCGAGCCGGCGCCCGCCCCGCGGATGCCCTCTGGCGACGCGGCTTGGCTCGTTAACCGCCCCGCCCCGGCCCTCGATCTACGCGAGGGCCGGGCGCGGGCGGCTTGGGGTTGGGGGTTAGGAGACCTTGGCCTCGATCAACAGCCAGCAGCCGTCCTCGGCGTCAGGCGCCCGTTGCTCGCCGACCGTGCTCAGTGGCGGGCTCAGCTGGAGGTTGTTGTCGCCGCCCGAGGAGCAGCGCAGGGTGCTGGTCTTGCGGGCCTTGAACGCCAGGTACTGGCCTTCTTTGACCGGCACGTTGACATCGAACTTCTCGACTCGGAACTCCTCCGGGCCACCGCCGAATCCCTCCTGTCCGATGTATTCGATCATCGGGCCGTTTGCCTTCAGGGTGACCTCGCCTGCCGCGTTGACCTTGACGACCTGGAGCTTGAACTTGCCGGCGCTCTGGGCGATCAGCCGCAGCTTCCGAATCGTCCCGTCATGTGGGGCGCCCTCGCGGCCGGGCGCGCCGTATGCCTCGTTCAGCACCCAGGTGCAGGGTCCGCCGGCGATCTGGCAGGGTTGGCCGTTGCCCGCGTTCGACGGCTGAATCGTCGAGTTGAGGTTGGACCCGAAGTAATCGGGTCCGACGGTTGCGAGGGCGACCCCGGCGCAGAGTGCCGCCGCTGCCGCCGCGGCGGCGACCGCGGAGAACCGGTTGATCTTTTTGAGGGGACTGTGCCGAAGCATCGCTGACTCCTTCGTTTGGGATGTGGTTGGACGGTCGGCCGACTCGATTTGTCCGCCACGACAAGTATCCACCGCCGCGATCGCGCGCGCCAGACTTCTTTGGGCGGGACCGACCCGGCCCGCCGGGTGGTCGGCTTCACCTCATGGTGTTGCGGTCTCGCTCGAGCGGCTCGGTTCAGAGGTCGCGGTCGCTGATCAGCCCGCTCTGCAGGGCGCGTTCGACCAGCGCGACCCGCTTCGCGCTTCGCGGTGCCGACTCGAGCCCGAACTTTTCAAACAGCGCTCGCAGATGGGTCTTGACAGCATCGACCGAGAGGTGCAGCTCGGCGGCGATCTGTGGATTGGTGGCGGGGACCGCGAAGGCGCGAGCGTCCTTGTAGGGGCGGCAAAGGCTGATTAGGACGCGGCGCTGCGCCGGTGTAACCCCGGCGGCGCTCAGGGCATCGCCTGAGACGATGGTCGCCTCGGCTTCGGTTGTTGTCGGGGAGTGGAAGAGGATCGGTGTCGTCCCGATCCTTATTACGTCCCCGTTATGGAGCAATCGTCGCCCCTGGACACGTTCGCCGTTGACAAACGAGCCGTTCGTCGAGAGGCCGTCATCGACCAGGGCGCAGTGCTCCCCGATCGTCTCGATCATCGCGTGGATTGAGCTCGTCTCGGGGTCCCAGCCGAAGCTGATCGACGCCGAGTCACTGCGTCCGATCGAGAGGACGCCGTCAGTGGGATCAATCTCCCGCAGAATCCGCTCGGCTTTTTCGTCGCGGTAGGCGAGGAAGGCGCGGCCCACTCGCTCGAGCTCGATCTGGGCCTTCAGTTCGGGCGCGGAAATGGCTTTCGGACCGGGTTTTTCGGGGCTCATCGACCGACCTGCGGTTCCGTCTTGATCACCCCGAAAACGATATCCGTCGGGACGACGGAACGAAACCGAGCCAGCTTGGGTAGATTCCCGACCCGCCAGATGAGGATCGGAGTTCCGAAAGAATCCGTGCAAGGAGAGCGCCGGGTCGCGCTCGTCCCCGATGTCGTCAAGAGCCTGGTCGAGAAGGGCCTCGAGGTCGCCGTTGAGAGCGGCGCCGGGGTTGAGGCCGGGCACCCCGATTCCGAGTACGCCGCGGTCGGTGCTGTGATCACCGGCGCCGACGAGGCCTGGAACAGCGACATCGTTACGCGGGTTGCCGTCCCGACCCTGGCCGAGATTGGTCGGGTCGGCTCCAGCAAGGTGCTGATCGGGTTCCTCGCCCCGCTGACCTCGGGAGAGACGACCAAGGCGATGGCCCGCGGACAGATCACCAGTTTCGCGATCGAGGCGGTGCCTCGGATCACTCGAGCTCAGGCGATGGACGGACTCTCGTCGCAGGCCAACGTCGCTGGCTACGCCGCGGCGCTGCTGGCCGCCCGCGAGGCGGGACGATTTTTCCCGATGATGACGACCGCAGCCGGGACCGTAAAACCGGCCCGCGTCTTGGTGCTCGGCGCCGGGGTCGCCGGACTGCAGGCGATCGCCACCGCGAAGCGACTCGGGGCCGTCGTCACCGGATTCGACATTCGTCGCGCCGCCTGGGAGCAGGTCGCCTCGCTCGGCGGTCGCCCGCTCGAGCTCGACTTCATCCCTGACGCCGAAGACGCCGGCGGTTACGCGCGCCCTC
>JAHEXU010000070.1 GCA_023251975.1 bacterium
GGCGAGACCAGCGGCGGCGAGGCCGACCCCGATCCATTCGCGACGGGTTACCGAGTGGGCGAAAAGTCGGTCGGCGGTCACGGTCAGCATCACCAAGCCGCCGGCGATCACCGACTGAACCAGCGAGATCGGGGCCAGCGCCAGGGCGGCGGCGTGGAATCCCCAGCCGACGGTCGCGACGAAGATCCCAAGCGTGTACCAGCGATTTGAAAACAGCGCCAGCGAGGAGCGAATCGGCTGCTCCCAGGTCACCTCGGCCGATTCGACCGCGCCTCGGTGCTTGTAGAGGAAGCCGAGGACCGATGCAAATGCGCAGGCGAGCGACAGCAGCAGGCCGATTTGGACGGAGAACGACACGGTCGGAGTGGTCGGGACTTCTCAGGCGGCGGACGGTCCGCCCGGACCTTCGTCTTCGGGGGGCGGGTCGTCGTCGGGCTCGTCGCTCGGATCGGATTCGGTCGGTTCGTCGGCTGCTCGGGGGTTGCTTGGACGGTTTGGTTCGGCGCCGGTTGGCTCGTCAGGAACGGCGCTAAGTCGCGGCCATCCCGGGTTTGCGGTGCCGGTGGTCGAGGGCTCATAGGCCTCCCCAAAGTGAGCCAACTCGGCGCTCAGCTCGGGGTCGAGCAGGATCGCTCGGATCGCCCGCTCCTCCGGCAGCTTGGCGAGGATTTCGGTGATCAGCGGGCCGAGCTGCCCGGCCGGCTCTGCCGAGCGCAAGAGCTGGACCAGCGCAGCATGGAAGATCCGGATCTGCTCCGGGGCCAATTCGATGTGGTAGCGGAAGGGGGTCACGGATGGTTATTCAGGCTCGACGCGGCTCGGGTTGCGCTTGCCGCCTCGGCGAGTTCGGCGATTGAATCGCGAATTCCGGCGGCGAGCCGGTCGAGGTCATCGAGCGCGTCGTAGTCCGCCAGCAGTCCGAAGTTGATCGTGCCGTTGTAGCTGACGACCGCGATCGAGAGCGCATGGTTGGGCGGCAGGAAGGCTACCGGCAAGGTCAGTTTGAGTTCGCGACCGAGCACATAAAGCGGCATCTGTGGCCCGGGGACATTGGTCACGATCAGGTTGAACAGGCGGGTTGAGAAGTTGATTCGCGAGGCCTGCGCAAGCAGGGTCGGCGGCGCGAAGTCGTTGAAGCGGGCGATCACCTCGGCACCGAGCGCCTTCTTGGAGGCCTTGATCCCGTTCATTGCCTCACGGACCACGCTGAGCCGGGCCAGCGCGTCGTCGACGTAGACCGGCAATGGCCCACGGACGGCGGTGATCCGGTTGCCGAGTTCGTCGTGCTCGCCAGCGGAGCGGGTCGAGACCGGGACCAGCGCCCGCAGCTCAAGCCCGGCGGTCCGGACGCCGCGCCCGCGCAGCCAGCCGCGCAGCGCCCCGGCGACCACCGTCAAGACGATGTCGTTGACGGTGCCGCCGAGCGCGTTCTTGATCCGCTTGAACTCGCCGAGGTCGGCGGCGACCCAGTCGAAGCGCCGGTGCGGGCCGATCGGCACGTTGAGCGGGATCTCGGGAGCCGGGTTGGCGAACTCGGCGGCGACCTCGCTAAGCGCCTGCGCCCCTTCCTCGAATCCGCGCAGGGCCTCGGCCGGGCGCTCGATCGCGGCGATAAGACGGCGCCCGAGGCGCAGCGGCTCGGTAGCGATCGCGCCGAGGTTACGGGCAACCAGATCGGCCGCGCTGGGCTGTGGGCTCGGCTTCCACGGCGCCGCGGCAGGGGTCGGCTCGGGCTGGCGCTCGAAGTCAAACAAAACGGTCGCGATGTCGACCCCGGAGATCCCGTCGACCACCGCGTGGTGGGTCTTCGAGATCAGCGCGAAGCGGTCATCGCGCAGTCCCTGGACCAGCCACAGCTCCCACAGCGGCTTGCTGCGATCGAGCTGCTGGGAGAAAATCCGGGCCGCCGTGCGGCGCAGTTGCAGCGAGCCGCCCGGGGCTGGCAGGGCGGAGTGGCGGACGTGGTAGGCGAGGTTGAAATCGGGGTCGTCGACCCAGAACGGTCGGGCGCTTTGCAGCGGTGAATCGGCCAGCTTCTGGCGATATCGCGGCACCAGGTTGAGCCGGCCCGAGATGTGGTCGAGTAGGTCCTCGTAGGCTGGCGCCGGGCCTTCGAAGATCAAGATCGCGCCGATGTGCATATGGCTCGAGGCCGTCTCCTGGCCGAGAAACGAGGCGTCGATTGCGGTTAGCCTGTCCATATGTCGCTGCTTCATCGCACCGCCAGCCTATCGGCAGCTTTCCTCGTGGTGAGCGCGCTGCTGGTCGGCTGCGGTAACGGCGGGGGCCAGCCCGGCGACGATGGGAGCTTTGACGCCGACCGCGCCTTTGGCGATCTCACCACCCAGCTCGAGTTTGGGCCGAGGCCGTCTGGCTCCGAGGCAAACCGCCAGGTCGGCCGCTATCTGCTCGGGCAACTGCGGGCCGCCGGGGCCGTCGACACCGCTATCCAACACCCGTGGCGCAACGTCCTCGCGACGATTCCCGGCACCGGCGGCGGTCCGCCACGCCTCATCATCGGCGCCCATTACGACACCAAAGACCTGCCGGGAGCGGGCTTCGGCGGCGGCTTTCTCGGCGCCAACGACGGAGCTTCCG
Organism: bacterium; assembly: GCA_023251975.1. Lineage (GTDB taxonomy): Bacteria > Actinomycetota > Thermoleophilia > Solirubrobacterales > 70-9 > JAHEXU01. The sequence continues at coordinate 2,599 of JAHEXU010000070.1, forward strand.
GGGTCGCGGTGATCCTCGAGCTGGCGCGAGCACTGGCCGACTCGGACCGCGCCCCGAGCGTCCAGCTGGTCCTCTTTGACGCCGAGGAGGCTCGCGGCGATCGTGCCTTCGAGGCCGACGGCACCCGTGGTAGCCGCCAGTTCGTCGCCGCGATGAGTCCGGCCCGGCGCCGCCACACCGAGGCGATGATCCTGTTCGACATGGTCGGCGACTGCGGCTTGGAGATCCCCTACGAATCGAACTCCGACCGCCGTCTTTATCGGCGATTCGCCGCCGCCGCCGCGCCCGCCCCATTCGTTGGGCAGACCCTCCCGATCTCCGACGATCACCTCCCGTTTCTCCACGCTGGGATACCGGCGCTCGATCTGATCGACTTCAGCTACGGCGGTCCCGAGGCGCCCGGGCCGTACTGGCACACCACCGCCGACACGGTCGACAAGGTCTGCCCCGACAGCCTCGATCAGGTCGGCGAGGCGGCGATCGCGGTGATCGAAAGCTGGGGCGAGGGCGGTTGAGCGCTACGCTTCGAGGCGATGGGCGGCCCCGCTACATCCTCGGCAGTCTCGTCGCGGCCCTCGCCGAGCCGGGTCGTTTTGGCGGCGCCGCGCGGCTACTGCGCCGGGGTTGATCGCGCCGTCCAGACGGTCGAGCATGCGCTCGACCTGCACGGCCCGCCGGTCTATGTCCGCAAGGAGATCGTCCACAACAAGCACGTCGTTGAGCAGCTCGCCGAGCGCGGCGCGATCTTTGTCGAGGAGGAAACCGAGGTGCCGGAGGGTGCGCTGGTCGTGTTCAGCGCGCACGGGGTCGCCCCGTCGGTCCACGCCAACGCGGCGGCGCGGAGCCTCCGCACGATCGACGCGACCTGTCCGCTTGTCACCAAGGTGCACGTCGAGGCGCGCAAGTTCGCCGAGCAGGGCTACCAGATCATCTTGGTCGGTCACGATGGCCACGAGGAGGTCGAGGGGACGACCGGCGAGGCCCCTGATTCGATCATCTTGGTCGAGACGGTCGACGATGTTGATCGGCTCGTCCTCGAGGATCCCGAGCACGTTGCCTACATCACCCAGACGACCCTGTCGGTCGACGAGACCAGCGAGATCATCGCGCGGCTGCGGGAGCGCTTCCCGGCGATCACCGGACCGAAGTCCGACGACATCTGTTACGCAACCACGAACCGCCAGCTCGCGGTCAAGCAGCTCGCCCGCGAGTGTGACCTCGTCTTGGTGATCGGCTCGAAGAATTCCTCGAACTCGAATCGTCTCGTCGATGTCACCCGTGAGCTTGGCACCGAGGCGTATCTGATCGATAACGCCCAGGAGGTTCGCGAGGAGTGGCTCGAGCAGATCGACACGGTCGGGATCACCTCGGGAGCCAGCGCGCCCGAGGTGTTGGTCGCCGAGTTGGTCGAGTTCTTCCGCGCCCGCGGCGCCTCTGAGATCTCAGAGCTGCGGGCGGTCGACGAGGACGTTCGCTTCATGCTGCCGAAGCAGATTCGCGATGGAATCGCAGCCGCAGCAACCCGCTACCCCCAATCGTGATATCTTGAGTTGCGAGCGGGAGGAAGCCTATGTCAGTGTCGGAATTCTACGATGAAATCGCGAATTTGGGTGTCGATAGTTCGGACCGTCCTAGACACGGTCAAGATCGTGTTGATCGCGGTTCCCGTGATAGCGCTCGTGGTCGGAAGTACCGCCCTCGCATACGACAGCATCTACAAGACTGCGACCGCTAGTCCCCCGTGTGATGCGGCCAACTTCGCCGATTCAGATAAGCATCTTTGTCAGACCGATAACGCCACCCTTAGCTGGCATGCAAATGATCACTTTTCTTCGGTGGAGCACAGTCGGATAAGGACTGTGCTCAAAGGTTCATTTGAAGAAACGGTTCTCAGCGTTGCTCAGGAAAATCCCGCGGTCGGCACAGGATCTGCGGAGACGGACATTATCTATAATACCGGAGATCTAGGGCTTCAGGCTCTCGGTGTGATCTGGTGTGACGATGCGACGGACGACACCCATTGCGATCAACACAAAGTTCGCTTTAACGATCTCGGGAGTAGGGAGTAGGGGTGTTCGAATCGACAAGGGGACGATGTGCCATATCGACAAGGGGACGATGTGCCATGAGTCTGGACATGCAATTGGCCTCGTTCATGGGAAGGACTCTTACCCACAGAAGAGTAATGGATTCGATGGGCTCCACTGCATGCAGAGTCCACGGGACGAGATCACCGATAGCCGCATCGGCAGGCACAATCGAGATCAAGTCAACAACACCTACTAAGCGTTCCGCTGCAAGAATGAGTTCGGTAAGAATGAGTTCGGTAAGATTGGATGCGCGCGAACCGGGGCTCGACGCCGAACACTTTGCCCTTCTCTTTGAGCGGCGCTACGTCGAACTCCTTCGCTACGCGGTCCGCCGAGTCGGTTTTGCCGAGGGGGAGGATGTCCTAAATGCTGCCCTCTTGGATGCGTACCGCCAGGCGGCATCAATTCGATCCCGCTAAAGGTGACCCGCTGCCATGGCTCTATGGTTTCCTGTCAAACCATCTCAAACGGTTTCGACGTAGTGAGGTGCGGATGCTTCGAGCGTACGCCGCGACAGGCATCGATCCCGCTGGTCTCGATTCGCTCGGTGCGGAGTTCTCAGCCGCTGAGGAGCGCCTTGATGCCCAGTCCCGCAAACGACCGCTCGCTGCGGCGTTGGCTCGCCTCACGCCAAAGGAGCGAGAGGTGCTTCTGCTGCATGCATGGGGAGGGAGGTCCGATCTTGAGATCTCGCAGGCGCTGGGGATTCGACCAGCAACTGCGAGGGGTCGGCTTGACCGGGCCAGAGCAAAGATGTCCGAACAGATTCGGGCATTGGAGCGAAGATAGGATAAGAGCAGTCGGTCCGCTCGCGGACATTGATGTTCGAGGTACTGATCTGCGTGGAGACGAATCGGAAAGGATCGCAATGAACGATGAAGAGGGACCGATCGAGGTTGATCTGGAGCTTCTCGAGTTTCGCGCCGTCAGCGCGGTGCGGCTTGAGCAGCTTATGGAGCGGGGTAGGGCCCGTTTCGACGACGGCGTTGTTTCGTCAGACTCTCGACGACATTATGCAAGAGCTGCGCTTCTTTTGCCCCTGGGCGCAGTCATTTCCGTCGTCGCGCTTGTCCTCGCTGTCGTCGACGGCGGTGCTCCTGGGGTCGGCGTCACTGAGATCGGCGTCAATTCGGAGCCTAGGACGGTGTACGGCGATGCGCTGATGGCGTTTTCCCAGGAGCGCCCAGCGGATGTTGTGGCGCGTGCGGATCACGTGGTCCTCGCGAAAGTGACGGATGTCGAGCCCGCGAAAGGGGAGATGTCGGAGAGCCGGGCCTACGAGAACGGTGGCCTGATCACGAACGACGTAACGTTTGTCGTTGGGAGGACGATTTGGACGACCAAGGGTGCTGGTGAGCCGCCGAAGTCGTTGGTGGTTAGTCACGGCGGGTTCGTGTACACGAGCGTAAACGACGGTCCCAAGATCAAGTCTCCGTTCGCGTACGACGGCGGCATCGTTTACAAGCCCGGTCAATCGTATGCTGTTCCGCTTGGCCGGTATCGCGGGAGCCCTGAGACCGCCATTTTTCCGCTCGCGGAGTTCGCCTATCAGGACGGCCGGATTGTGCTGGGTCGAACCCAGGAAAGTGCGCTCGCCAAGCGGCTTGCGGGGATGACGGCGGATCAAGTTGGTGCGGTGTTTGAGCAGGCGGAATCGTAGCTTCAGTCAGCCGTCGATTCACTTCGGTGATTGGCGGGGGCTGTGTGATTTCGAGGATCCGAGACAACCTGCGCTCGAAGGAGCGGCGGAGGCGGGCCGAAGGCCGCACCGGGGGTGGACGTGGTCCTGTTCACCGGGCGCCTCTCGGGCGAATCGGCGAAGCGGGACATGATGGCGTCCACGAAGCCCGGAGAATTGAATCAGGCTCAGCGGGTTGGGTAGGATCGGCGAGGCATGGTCCGACACGATGAGTTGAAGCGCGGCGATCGGTTCGGACGCTTCGAAATCGAGGGCACACTCGGGTCCGGCGCGATGGGCACCGTCTACAAGGCGATCGACGGTGGCGTTGTGCTTGCGCTCAAGCTGGTCCGCCCGGAGCTGCTGACGGACGCGGTCCTTCGTCGGCGCTTTGCCCGCGAGGCGCGGGTGGCGTCGGAGATCGAGCATCCCAACGTCGTCGGGGTGGTTGCCTTCGGTGAAGAGAACGACGTGCCCTACATCGCCCAGCGCTTCGTGCCCCGTGGCAGTCTCGCCGCGATGCTCGATGCCCGTGGAGCCCTGGCACCGGCGGAGACGGCGCGACTGATCGTCGATGTCGCTTGCGGGCTGGAGGAGTTTCAGTCGCGGGAGCTGATTCATCGCGATCTGAAGCCAGCAAACATCCTGATCGATCAAGACGGAACCGCGATGATCGCCGACTTCGGCCTCACGAAGGACCGCAAGGGAACGATTCTGACCCGGCCCGGCACCGCGCTCGGAACCTCCGGTTACATGGCGCCCGAGCAGATTCGCAACGAGTCGATCGATGGACGGGCCGATATCTATTCGCTCGGGTGCGTCGCTTGGGAGTGCGCGTTTGGGCGGCGCCTGTTTCACCAACTCACCGGGATGGCGGAGATGTTTGCCCACCTGCGCGATCAGCCGGAGCTGCCTCCGCCGGGCGAAAACCCGAGCTGGCTGGTCGATCTGATCGTCGCGATGGTCGGCAAGGAGGCGGATCAAAGGCCTCCGAACGCCGGGCAACTTCGCGAACTCGCCTTGAAGGGCGAAGTCGGGGTGGCGCGGGCATCGCCGGTGATCGCGACTCGGCCGTCGCTCCTTTACGAGGACTCGCGCGGCAAGACGAGGGTATTTGAGCTTCCCGAGTCCGGCGGGGTGACGATCGGCCGCGACCCCTACAACGACCTGGTGATCGGGTGGGACGACGAGATCTCGCGCCTGCACACGAGGCTCGAGCCGATGGCCGACGGCTGGACCGTCCTCGACGAGGGGCTCTCTCGCAACGGGACCTTTCTCAACGATGTCCGGGTTGACGGTCGCCGAGCGCTCTCGGAAGGAGACCGGATCCAAATCGGTCAGACCGAACTGGTCGTCCACCTCGGCCGAGGTTCGGCGCTGGCTGAGACATCGGTCTCGCTGCGTCGGGTCGAGTGAAGCGAGGACGATCCGAGGTCGGGTTCGATCAGCAGTTTGCGTCGATTCTCGAGATCAGCCAACGCTCGTCGGAGCGAACCAGCTCAAAAAAGACCGAGCCGTCGGCGCTCGGTTCGATGTGGTAGGCGGTTTGGACCGCGGCATTGCCGTCGCCGACCAGGCGAACATCGCCGCTCGCCAGGTCTGGAAGGCTGTAAGCGCCCGTGTTGAGGCGGAACTGTTCCTGGTAGGTCTGCAGGACGGCCGGACGCCCCGATGTCTCGCTGCACCCGCCTCCGCGGAGGCCGTGCCGGGTCACGTCGGCGGCAAGCAGCACATCGATCGCACCGATTGAGCGCTGCGAGTAGGCCGCCGCGTAGCTCTTGAGGACGCTGACAATCTCCGCCTGGTCGGAAGGATTCGCACCGAGCGAACCGTCGTTGCCGCCACGATCGGCTTCGGCGGGGTTGGCGGTCGTCGAGCCGGACGGCGCTTCGCCCCCGCCGGAATTCCCGCCAGCGAGGACGATGATCGCGATGGCCGCAGCAATTAGGCCGATTGTGATCGCCGCGATCAGGGGTGCGCGGTTCGACGGCGTTGACCGGGCGGGGTCGGTGCTCGGCGCCGGGATCGCGGTTGCCGGAGTTGGGGTCGCGGTCGCCGGAGTTGGGGTCGGAGGGTCTGGGGGCGGCGTCTGCTCGGCTGGCGGGCGGGCGGGCTTGGACGGCGCGAGCACGGTTGGAGCCGCCGCCAGCAAGCTGCTTCGAGACAGCAGAGCGGCGCCCGCGGCGGCGGCCAGCTCCGAGCCGCTGCTGAACCGGTCGTCGGTCTCGATCGCCATCGCCTTCGCGACTACATCGTCGTAGCGGGCGAGATCGGCTCGCACCGCGGACGGGGCGGGTCGCGGGTCGTGACCGTGCGCCCAGATCATCGCCATGTCGTTGTCGCGCTGGAACGGGGATTTGCCCGTCAAGGCCTCGAACAGGACGCAGCCGAGCGCGTAGATATCGGAGCGGTGGTCACCGTGCTCGCCTCGAAGCTGCTCGGGTGCCAGGTAGCCGGGGGTGCCGATCAGGAAGCCCGTTTTGGTCAGGCCACCGGCAGCGACCGTGGTCTGCTTGGCGATTCCGAAGTCGGTCAGGTAGGCAAAGTCTGTTCCCGCGATCTTCCGTAGGAGTACGTTGGCCGGCTTGACATCGCGGTGGACGAGGCCGGTCGCGTGCGCTGCGTCAAGCGCGCCAGCCACCTGGCCGACGATCGTCACCACCCGCTCCTCGCCGATCCCGCCTATCGGGATCGCGCTCGCGAGGTTGGTCCCTTCGATCCACTGCATCGCGATATACGCTCGGCCGTCTTGCTCCCCGGCGGCGTACACCGCGACCACGTGTGGGTGATCGATCGAGGCGGCCAGCCGGGACTCGTGTTCGAAGCGCTTTTGAAAGTCCAAGTCGGTCGCGACTTTCGGCGCGATCACCTTGAGCGCGACGATCCGGCGAAGTGATCGCTGTCGCGCCTTGTAGACTACGCCCATCCCGCCCTCACCGGCGACGCCAAGGATCTCGAAGTCGCCGAAGAGATCGCCGCTGGAGAGGCCTCCGCTCATCCGGCTATCGTAGTCACAGTCTGATGAGCGGTGGATCGAGAGACGCCGGACGGTTCCGGGTGATCGCGTTGATCGCAATCGTCGGCATCGTCGGCCCGACCGCGCTCGGGGGTTGCGGTGATCGTGAGCAGGCGACGAGCACGTCGCGGCCCGAGCCGCGGGCGGGACGAGCTGGGAACGAGAACCGCGAGCCGATCGGCAAGCCTGTGATCTCCGCTCGGGCCGAGCGCGCATTCGCGGCCATCGAGGCGGTGGCTGATGGCTCGATCGGGGTCGCGGTGGCGCCGATCGGAGCTGGCGAGCCGGAGGTACTTGGCGGCCTCGTCACGGCTCATGCGTGGAGCACGATCAAGGTGCCGATCCTGGTCACGCTGATAGCCGATCGAAACGGTTCAGAAAACCTGACCGGGCCGGAGTCGGCGGCGGCCGAGGCAGCGCTGACCGCGTCCGACAACGATGCCGCAGCGCTGCTCTTTGGCAGTCTCGAGCAGATTCACGGAGATCTCGAAGCCGCGAGCGCCGCGGTCACCGCGACGCTGCGCCGCGCCGGCGATCAGGAGACGGTGGTTGGCACCGTCGCTCCTTCGAGCGGATTCTCCGCTTACGGCCAGACCGATTGGTCGGCGGCTGCTTCGGCCCGTTTCTATGCCTCGCTCGCCGGCGGTTGCCTGCTTGGGGGCGCCGATACCGAGTTCGTCCTGTCGCTGATGCGGCGCGTTATTCCCGATCAGAGCTGGGGCCTCGGCGAAGTGACCTTCGCCGACTCAAAGCCGGTTGGGTTCAAGGGCGGTTGGGGGCCGGAGCCTGACGGGGCATATCTGGTCCGCCAGGGCGGAATTGTCGAATCGCGTCATCGGGGCTACGCGATCTCCATCATCACCGAGCCGAGCGGGATCAGCGGCGAGGCCGGTTTCCTCGCCGGACAGGATCTGGTCGGGTCGGTCGCGAGCTGGGCCGCAACCGAACTGGGCAGCGCGAGCAAGGCCGCCGCGCCAGCTTGCTGAACCCATATCATATCAGGCGGCTAGGCAGGCGGCTAGGGTTTCTGCTCCAACTCCTTGAGCAGCGGATCGCCATCGAGCGTGACCTGGACGGTGAACTCAACTCGATTGGCGCCGAAAACATAGATCGCCTCGGAAAAGCCACCCGAGCCCGGGGGTCCTGTGACCTCGACGATGCAGTTCCAAGTCCGCCCACCTGCCGTGGTTGGTCGCTCCGGGCGGTCGAAGGTGCCGCCAGGGCTTGCGACGGCAGAGGCGACGACCGCGGCGTCGGCGCAGCTCGCGCCTGCGGCGGTGAGATCCGAGACGTTACGATCGGAGACGGTGGGGGGCTCGCAATCTCGGCCGCGCCCGTCTCCGGATACGGGAGGTCGCCGAGCAGCGTCAATCGTCGTATCTTGATCGTATTGAGTTAGCGCCGTCGCCGGGGCGAGCGCTCATCGGCGATCGCAGCGGCGATCTGGCCGTGGAGCAGCCGCGAACCGCCCGAGCTGAAGTGCACGTCGGGGGTCCCCGTCGTAGTGGGTCGAAACGGCGGTGATGTAGCCGCTCCCCTCGACATTGATTAGTTGCGTGGCTTTGGCGTCGCGGAACTCGTGCACGACCCCGCGCTAGCGCGGCGGGCTCACGGCCCGCGGGGCTCGGCGAGAGCGCTGGGAACTCGCAGCATCGTGGTCGGCGCCGGGCTCGGCTGACGCAGCAGATCGGCCAGCACACCAATCGGATCGACCTCCTGTTGGCGAGCGGTCCGGATCACGCTCATCAGCGTCTGCTGGACCTCGGCGCCGTGCTCGGTCCGGTTGCCGCCCCAGTTTTTGCGGTTGACGACGGCGGGGCGGATCGCCTGCTCGGCCCGCCAGTTGGTCGCCTCGACCCCGGGCCGCTTCAGGAACGTCAACAGGTGTTCGCGCTCGTTTCGCAGGTGCTTCAGCAGCTTCCGGTTAGGAGGATGGGCCGGGTTGCCCGCCAACAACGACTCAAGCTCGCCCTCGAGGCGGGTGATCTCGGCGTTCAGGTTCTCGCGTCGATCGCCGGAGGTGGTGGGCACCTCCTCGGGGTTCGCGGGGTCCTCGTCGGCGTCGAGCCGAAGCTGCTCGCCCGTGATCTCCGCGGCCCTGGCGTCGGTCACCTCGGCGTCGGCCGGCACCTCGCCGTCGGCGCCGCGATCGTCATCTGCGTCGGTCCGGGCGTGATCGCGGGCGAGTTCGGCGGCCGTGGCACCGCTCACCTCGGCCCCGATAGGCACCTCGCCCTCAGCGCCGCGATCGTCATCGGCGCAGCGCCGAGGCCGCTCGCTCGTGAGCTCGACGGCCGTGGCGTCGATCACCTCGGGCCTCACAAGCACCTCGCCGGGGTCGCCGTCGCGGAGCCGCAGCTGCTCGCCCGCGATCTCCACACAAGTACCCTCGATCACCTCGCCGCCCGCTGCCAACAGCTCGGCGTGGGCGTTGCGGACGGTGAGTGCGTCCAACAAAAACCTTCGGACGGCGTGCGGGACCCTGGCCTGCCCGGCCACCGAGTCGGCGATCAGCTCGCCGCAGCGCCGGAGCAGATGGGCAACGCAGGTTTGATGGGCGGCGGCATTGAAGCTCCGGTAGGGAGCCCAGCCGTCGCGCTCCAAGACCCCCGCGAAGTCCTTGCCGAGGACGCTCGCGGCCTGCTCGAAGCCGCGGCCCAAAGCGATCAGGTAGACGGTCACCCGATCGCCGACAAAGACCCAAAGCCATTGGCGATGCCCCCCGACCCTCCACCCGGTCTCATCGGCCGCGACCGCGGTGCTGGTCCGGACGGCCAGCTCGAGTGAGCTGATGGTCGGCTTCGCGGCGGCTGCGATCCGGGCCAGTGCCTGGTAGAGGGCTCCGGCGGTTACCTTGATGCCCATCAGGGAGAGGATCTGGACGACCTTGCCCATCGGCACCCCGAGCTCTTTGTTGAGCTAGGCGGCGATCGCGATCGCCTGCGGTCCGATCTGTGAGCCCGCGGCGCCGATCGCGTCGCTGCTCTGATCGGGGTGGCGGCCCTGGGCGCGGCGCCCGCAGTCCCGACAGCGTCCTCGGGCGATCCGGTAGCGGCGGACATGACCGGGCACCTGGACGATCTCTTGCTGGTATTGGTCGACCTCGTCTTCGAAGTCAAGCCCCCCCTGACAGCACGGGCAGGCGTCGGGCATCGGGACGAAGATCTCCTCGTCGACGTGATCGGGGACCGGCCGACGGGCTTTGGTGCCGTACTCGGCGCCGGGCTTTCGTCCCGGCTTTGCCGGGTTGGTCTTCGGGTCGCCCTTCGAGAACGGGGCTACCTGCCGTTTGCCGGCCCGCCGCGCCTTTTCCAGCTCGGCTCGTAACCGCACGTTCTCGGCAAACAGTTGCTTGTTCAGGGCGCTCAGGCTGAGGGTGTGCGGTTCGGTTGCTGCGATCCGGACGCGGCCCGGACGGCGCAAACGCCGCTCACCGTCTTTTGTTGGACATGAAGAACGTCGTCCCATGGGTGCAAGATTCGCTGCAACCGGGAGGAGTCCTGCACGCTCGGCGCAATGGCGCGTAACAGCGGGGGCTGGCGGCGGGTCGGAGGGGCGCTAACTCAATACTCTTGATCGTTCGAGCACGAGGTCAGGAGAGCCACGCCCGCGAGAACGCTCAACCCAACCAGCCTTGCCGTGCGACGGTGTTCACGCTGATCCGGCATCTGGCTGGCGAACCTCGCGGGTTGTATCAGGCGAGTGCCTGGACCGCGACGCCGCTCAGTTCGAGGCCCTCGAGTGATGGGCCGACGATCGCGTCGGTGGCTGCCCAGCTTTGCGCGATCCGGGCGAGATCTTGGCGCGGCGTCGCGGACTGTAGGACCGCGGTTGAGGCGTCGGCGCCAGCCGCTCGCATCCCGGCGCTGGCTGGCTCGAGCCAACGCATCGCCCGCTCCGAGGCGCCGGCCTCGTCTTCGCTGCCCGCGCCGACGTACTCACCGAGCTCCGCCAGTGGCGGCAGCGCGACGAGCAGGAACTGCGCGGCTGGTCCGTCGGCCTCGGTGAATCGGGCCGCGCCGGCCATCGTCTTCTCGATCGACTCCGGTCCGCCCGGTGCGATCAGGACGCGAGGACCCCCGGTCATCGCCGGGACCTCGCCGGTCGCGTTGGTGACGGCGCGCTCGGTCCCGGCTTCACCGAGCCGCTTCGGAAGCAGGGCCTCGACCAGCGGACCGGTCATCAGCGTTGTAACGATCGCCCCGATCACGAAGGTCGCTTGCAGCTCCGGGGTCATCGCGCCAGCCTGCACCGCAATTAGGGCGACGACCAAGATCATCAGGCCGCGGCAGTTCATCAGCGCGCCGATCGCGCCGGACTGGCGCCAGTCGAGGCCGACCGCTCGCCCGGCGAGCGTGGCGGCGCCAAGCTTCGCGACGACCATCGCAGCCACGAACAGAACGATTCCCGGGATCAGCGCCGGCTCGAGGACCCGAAGATCGGTCTGCAGCCCCGACACGGTCAGGAAGACCGGGATCATGAAGACGACGACGAACTCCAGCATGCGGTCGGTTACCGCCCGCGCCAGCCCTGCCAGCTGGGGCACGCAGGCACCGAACAGGAAGCCACCGTTTAGCGAGTGGATGCCGATCCGGTCGGCGGCGAGGCCCGCCGCCAGGGCGCCGATCAGGAGGATCGCGAAAACCTCGCCTCTGAGCGGCTGGCCAGGCTTCCAGAGCCGGTCGAGGATCAGCCTGAGTAGCGGGCGCACGACGATAAACAAAACGGCGACGAATCCGATCGCGAGCAGGGCTTTGGTTCCAACCGCACCGGGAACACCCTGCCCCTTCGCCGAGGTCACGCCCGCCGCGACGATCAGGAACATCAGCGGCGTCACGACGGCGGCCGAGCCAACTCCGACGGCTCCCATCGGCGTGTCGAGCAGCCGTTTCTCCTGCAGGATGCGCGCCATTACCGGGAAGGCGGTGACTGCGAGGCCCGCCGAGAGGAATAGCGAGTGGGTGGTGTAGCTGACCCCCGACTCGGGCATCCACCGCCCCGGTGAATCGAGGATCGCTCCGAGCGTGAAGCCGAGGATCAGCGGAGCGATCGTGGCGGCGCCCGCAACCATCAGGATGTTTCGTTCCTTGCCCTTGAGCAGCTTTTGCTGGACCTCGAGGCCAACCAAAAACATGAAGAACACGAGGGTTAGCAACCCAATCAGGTTGAGGAAGGAGAAGGACTGGAGCGGGTAGAGATCGTTGACCAGACCCTGACCGTCGATCGCGGGCAGATCGAGGCTCGTCACTGCGCCTTTCGCCAGGTGCCCGCCGAGCACGGTCGGTCCGATCAGGATCCCGGCGATCAGCTCTCCGACGATCCGGGGCTGTTTGAACCTCGCAAAAAGACCGCCAACGATCCGAGCCGCGATCAGGATGATCGCCAGATCGGCAAGGACGAAGGCAATTACTTGACTTCCGGCGAGAGACTCGGGTGGGACAGGCATGGGCGCAACCCTATCGCGATGTCTATTAGTCTGCGATGTCTATTCCCGGGTTCGACAGTTCACCCCCGATTTTGACCCAAAATGACCCCGTTTTTGGCTTGCTAGAGCGGAATCGCTAGGCGAACGAAGGCAGAAACCTAGGTAAACGTTTTTTCGGCATTCCGTTTATCCGTCCGGGCTAACTGCTAGAAGTCTAGGCATATACCAACGCATGATTGGGCGACGAAACACGGACGGCTCCGAGGTCAGCTACCTGCATCTGGCCCACAACGAATGGGATCCTGAGCAAGTGGTCGATCGCCAGGGTGGTCCACAGCTTCGGCCGCGAGGATCAGCTCGATCGGGATGCGCCCGCGAGGCTTGTGCGCTGGCTCTGCTTTTGATGCCTATCGCTGAGAACCAGACCGGCGATACCGGGCGAAACCTACGCCGCGAGATCGAGCGCCTCCCCCGAGGCAGGTTCCGCGGCAGCGCCGGGATCGTCGAGAAAACCAGCGAACCGACCGCTGCTCAGCGGCGCATCCTGCGCGCGCTCTCGCTCGAGCCGCCGCCCGCGTTCCCCGCGGTCGACCTCGCCGCCTGAATCCCGGCGCAGGGTCCGCCGCGCCGAACTCGGCGATTCTAGGCACACGCCGACCATCTGTGCCACGGACAAAGTTCCTGTAAACCTGGATAAATGGCGCGCTAGGTCGGACCGGAACTGTCGAACTCGGGCTATTGGGTGCGGCTCTTTTGAAGGGACCATCACCCCGCCCTCCCCGGCGCCCCCGGAATCACCCCGCCGGCGAACCGCGACTCATGCACCCGCCGGCGCTCCCCGGCCAGGTGAAAGCGCCAGTACTCCTCGAAGTCCCCGTTGCTCACGATCGCCCGTAGCTTCAGGATCGCCTCCGCCCTCTCGAGCCCCCACCGTGCCCCGGTCAGGTCCATCCGGTCCTTGACGAGGTGGCGACACGCCCCCTCGATCACTCCGGTGGCGATTGGCCAGCCCTTTCGCAGTGCCTCGGCGTAATCGAGGTAGGGCGCCTTATTGGTCAGGTAGCTCGCGCAGCGATCGGCCCCGGCTCGCTTACCTTCGGCCAGCCCCGCCTTCGTCGCAGCTCTGCGGATTGAGGCCGCAACCGTTCGAGCCTTGCCCGCCAAGATGGCGCGCAGTTGAGCGCCGACCCACTTCTCGGCCTCCGGATCTCCCTCGTCGTGAAACGACCAGGCGGCGCTCCACACGTACTCGATGACGTGAACGAAGTCGATCACCACGGTGATCGCAACACCGCGTGATCGCGCCTCGGATTCGATCCGCTGGATCTGGTGGGCGTTGCCGTCGACCAACGCCACCCAGGTGCGCTCGCGGGCGGGGTCGCGCCGATCTGCCTCCTTGAACACATCCGCGATCACCTCGGCCGCCTCGCGCGAGACGCTCGCCGTTAACCATTTGCGCTTCGCCTTCGGTCCTTTGGGTGCGGCCTCGCGCTCGGCCTGATCGGCCGCCACGATGTCGGCGGGGGTGCGCGGGACCGCGACCGCGTCGTAGACGGCTCCGACCTCGCAGATCCGCTTGCGATTGCGCTTTTCGCCCCTCGACAGCCGGGTCCCGAGCTTGCACGAGCGGGCTTTTCGCTTCGTCGGCTCGCGCAGTGCCTCGGGGCGCATCACGATCCCCTTGCCGTCAACCGAGAGGACCAGCAGATCGGTTGTCTGGGTCCACTGGTGCTGTCTGGTTGCGTAGAAGTCCTCGAAGTCCCTCGCCGCCCCGTAGGCAAGCTCTTCGAGCTGTCGCTTCCCGATCAGTTGGGCAGAGCTGCGCTCGATCGCCTTTGCCGCATCGTCGTAGGAGCCTCTGGTCGCCTCGATCGCGGCGAGCTTTGTGAGCCCGTGGGAGTACCGACCCCGTGGCAGGTTGAGGTGTCCGTCGGCGGGGTGCAGGTTGCACTCACCGGGGCCGCGGTAGGCGATCCTCGGGACCTCGACCGTCCCGAGCAAGGTGCTCAGCTTGCGGCAGTGGCCGCGCT
>JAHEXU010000071.1 GCA_023251975.1 bacterium
CTGAGCGCGGCGACGCGATGGGCGCGGTGCGAGCGATAGACCTGCGGCTGGGACGCGGGCTCGGCGAGGTCGCGGCGGCCGCCCTCGCCGCCGCCGGATTCGGTGCTCTTTTGGGGCGCGGCGGCCTACCCGCGCTGGTCGTCGCGGCGCTGTTCGCGGCGGTGGTCGGCGTCGTAATCGGGCTGGCACGCCCGCAGCACGCCTTCGCGGTCGCGCTGGCGACGATGGTCGCAATCCCGTTCAGCGTCGCCCGCGGGGTCGGACCGATCCTGATCGAACCGACCGTGATCGCGCTGTGGCTGGTCGCCGTCGCGATGATCGCCCTGACCATGATCCGCCGGCGCCCGATCGCGCTTGGCCCGATCGAGTTCGGGGTGGCGCTGTTTGCGATCGCGAACCTGGCCGCGGTGATCGGCGGCGCCCGCGACCCGATCGAGTTCGAGCGGCAGTGGTTCATCTGGCTGGCGCCGCTGCTCGCGACCCGGTTGATCACCTCCGAACTCGACGACGGCCCCGAACTGGTGGCGCGGTTGCTCGTCGGGGCGGCGCTTGTTTTGGTCCCGTTCGTCGCCTTCGAGGCCTACCTCGGCGTCAACCCGTTCAGCGTCGTCTTCCCCCCGCCCCCCGACTCGGTCTTCGGCGCCGACCTCGGTCGGCTCGGCGGCACCCGTGTCCAGGCCAGCTTCGGACACCCGCTCGCCCTGGCGATGGGGCTCGCCTCGGCGGCGGTCCTGGCGGCGGCGCTCAGCCTCGACGCCGACTCGCGAGCGGCCCGGCGCGGCTGGAGCGGTGCCGCGCTGGTCCTGACGCTGGCCCAGAGCCTCACCCTGGCGCGAACCGGCTGGCTGATCTTGGCGGTCGGCGGAGTCGTTTTGTTCGCGACCCGGCCGCGGCGCTTTCTCAACCCCGGTGCCCTGACCGCCCTCGCCGTCTTGGCGCTCGCCTTCGCGAGCCTCGGTGTCTTTGGCTCCGCCCGGGCACTTCTCCTCGATCCGGCGGGCGAGGCTGGCGGTGAAGCCGCCGCCAGCGCCGACTACCGCGACCAGCTGATCTCCTACGCGCTGACGGGCGACGTGATCGAGCCATTCGGGCGCGAGCGCCCACTCGTGGGTCCGGGCGCCAACCGCTCGCTCGACAACGAATTCGTCGTCCAAGCAAGTCGCTGGGGCTGGGTCAGCGCCTCGATGCTGGCCGTGATCGGGCTGATCGCGGCGGCGACGACGATCCGGCTGCGACGGCTCGCGGCGGTCCGGGTAGCGCTACCCGCGCTCGCCTTCGCCAACCTGGCGGCACTGACGGTGGTGGCGCTTTTGACCCAGCAGCAGCTGCTGGTCTGGATCCTGGTGGCGGCGGCGGCCGGGACGGCGGCGATCGATCGCCGCGAGCGCCGTGAATCGCGTACCGCAGCGGAGCTTTTGAGCGTCGAACGATGAACGCCGCCCTCAACCTCGATCCACCGATGCTCGGCCCGCCTCCCCCCGAGGCCAGCGTGATCATCGTCCTGCACGACTCCGGCGATGCGCTGGCGGCCTGCATCGGCTCGATCCCGCCCCACTTCGAGGTGGTGATCGCCGACAACGCATCGGTTGACTCCGGCCCCGAGATCGCTCGGGAGCTGCGCCCCGACGCGGTCGCGGCGCCGGGGCCGAACCTCGGCTTCGGCGCCGGCTGCAACCGCGGCGCCCGAGCCGCCTCGGGTTCGGTCCTGATCTTCCTCAACCCCGACAGCCGCGCCGAGCCGGGCGCGCTCGAGGCGCTGGCGGCGGCGACCCGTCCGGGATCGATCTTCGGTCCCAACCTGGTCGACCCCGACGGCAAGCTGCGGGCCAACGCGCGGCGGCGCTCGCGGCTTGGCCAAGACATCGCCGCCCTGCTCCCGGCGTCGGCCCGCTGGATTCCGGATTCGCTGCGCCGCGACCTCCCGCCAACCAGCGCGATCTACGACACCGGCGGCCCGGTCGACTACCTGCAGGGGGCCTGCCTGGCAATCGAGGCCGCCAGCTTCGCGGCGATCGGCGGATTCGACGAAACCTTCTTCCTCTACTCCGAAGAGGAGGACCTGTGCGAACGGCTGCGAGCGGCGGGCGGCACCTGCGAGCTGATCGCGTCGGCCCGAGTCGCCCATATCGGCGCCACCTCGTCGCGAAAGATCGGCGAACTGGCGGCCTTTCACCTGTTTCGATCGAAGCTGCTGCTGTATCGCAAGCGCAGCCGAGCGGGCGGGGCGGCGGCCTGGGCACTGCTCTCAGCCGCGGTCACGCTGGCCGCGGCAACGAACCGCCTGCGGGCGACGCGACGACGGCCGCCGGGCTGGGGAGCGGCGGCGCGACGGGGCCTGCGCGACGGCCTCGCTACGCCGCTCAACCAGACTCGGAGGGCGTGATGGCGCGGATCGCGATCGGCTGCGATTGGTTTCTCAAGTACGCGGCGCCGCAGGCGATCGCGCTGCGCGAGCTCGGGATCGAAACGGCGCTTTTGTGCCGCGATCACCCTCACGAGTTCGGCGGCGAGCAGGCCGAGCGAGCGGCCCTGCTGAGGGCGGTCGCGGAATCCGGGGTCGAGCTGATCGAACTGCCGGGAAGGGTCAGCGGCGGCGCTGCGATCGGGGCAAGCAGACAAGCGCTGCGAGCGCTGCGCGCATGGCGGCCCGACCTGGTCCACCTGCACGACAACCAGGACCCCCGACTTGCCTGGTTGGCCCGCCGTGAGCTCTCGGTCCTGACCGTCCACGACCCGACCCCGCACCCGGGGGCGGTTCGCGTTGGATTGGCCAGAGAGTGGCTGCGAGCCCGAAATCGCGCCGCCGCCGACGGCTATGTGGTCCACGGCGAGCGGCTTGCCGCCGAGCTGCGTAGCCTGCTGAGAGATCCCGAGCGGCGCCCGATCGAGGTCGTCCGCCACGGCGCCACGGTGGCCGCGAGCGCCCCGCCGCCGCCCCAGCGCCCGTCCGTTTTGCTGTTCGGCCGGCTCGAGCCCTACAAGGGGATCTCGGTCCTGATCGAGGCGATGCGGCAGGTTCGCGAGCGTGATCCGCAGGTCCGGCTGGTCATCGCGGGCGAGGGTCCCGAGGCCGCCCGGATCCCGGCGGTCGGCTGGATCGAGTTCGAGCGCGGCTACGTCGCCGAGCCAAGGATCGCCGAGCTGTTGGCGGCCGCCTCGGTGGTTGCCCTCCCCTACACCGAGGCGAGCCAGAGTGGAGTCGGAGCGCTTGCAATCGGGGCCGGGGTGCCGTGCGTGGTGTCCGACCTCGGCGGGCTCGACCAGCTTGTAACCGAGCCGTTCCAGCTGATCGCGCCGGGCGATCCCGGGGCGCTGGCAGCGGCGATCGAGGCGACCCTGGCGGGCGGCAGTCGGTTGCGGCGCCGCACCTTGGCCCACGCCGAGGCCCACTTCTCGTGGCGCCGTGCCGCCGAGATGACGCTGCCACTTTATGAACGGCTCGGGGTGTGGCTGTGAGCCGACGGCTGCTCTTCTTGGCGCCGAACCTCGAACAGGGCGGAGCCGAGCGATTGTGGGCAAATCTGCTCCCCGGCCTCGCCGCGGCCGGTCACCGGGTCCGCTGCGTCACCCTCGACGGGCGCGGCCCCTTCTTTGAGGCGTTGCGCGAGGCCGGGATCGATGCCCGCTGCGCCGAGCTCGCTGGGCCCGCCGACCTGGTCGGCCTGCGGCGGGCGCGAGCGCTCTGCGCCGACCCCGAGGTGATCATCTCGCGGCCGGTCAGCGCGACCGCGCTCGGCACCTGGGTGGCGCGAGGAACCGGGGCGATCCACCTGTTCAACGAGCATCGCGGAAGCGAGATCCCTTACTCGCCGCGGCGGGAGCGGCTGATGCACCTGCTCGGACCGCGACTCGACGGCGCGATCGCGATCTCATCGGCCCAGATTCCCCAACTCGGCCGCTACGGGATCAACCCAGCAACGGTCCGGATTGTCGCCAACGGGGTGCCCGCCGCCAGTCAGGTTGACCCAGCCAAGCGGCGCGACCCCGAGATGAGGCACGAACTCGGCGCCGAGAAGTCGCAGTTCGTGGCCCTGTTGGTGGCGACGCTGCGACCCGAGAAACGGGTCGAGCTGTTTGTCGAAGCGATCGCGGCGGCGGCGCAACGCGACCCGCGGGTCGTCGGGGTGGTCGTCGGCGACGGACCTGATCGGGGCCGCGCCGAGGCGACGGCGCAGCGACTGGCGGCGCCGGTTCGCTTTCTTGGCGCCCGCGGCGATGCCGCCGAGCTGATCGCGGCAGCCGACTGCCTCGCCCTGTCGAGCGACTCCGAGGGGGTGCCGATGGTGATCTTGGAGGCGATGGCGGCGGGGAGAGCGGTGGTCGCGACCGCGGTCGGTGCGATCGGCGAGGCGGTGATCGACGGCGAGACCGGACTGCTGGTGGCACCAGGGCAACCCGGGGCGATCGCCGACGGCCTGTTGCGGCTAAGCGCCGACCCGGTGCTGGCGACCCGGCTTGGGACGAACGCTCGCGCCCGCCACGCCGCTCGGTTCTCGCTGCCGACGCTGGTTGGCGGCTACGAGAGCGCGATCACCGAGGCGCTTTTGGCCTCGTCGGACTCGCGCTCGCAAGCGTCGAGGAACGCCCCGGCGTCGCGGCCGTTAAGCAGCGGCACGTAGCGGCGAACCCGCTCCTCAGGCCAGTCCCACCAGGCGAGCGCCAAAAGCCGCGCAATCGTCTCGGGGTCGTGGCGATACCGAACCAGGCGGGCCGGATTGCCGGCGACGATCGCATACGGCGGCACGTCCTTGGCGACGACCGCGTAGGCGGCGATCACCGCGCCGTGAGCGATCGTGACTCCGGACAGGACCCGCGCCTCGCGGCCGATCCAGACATCGTTGCCGATCACGATGTCGCCCTTGCTGTCGGGAAGGCCGTCGTTGTAGGCACCGGGCAGGTCGAAGCGGATTCGGAACGGGTAGGTCGAGACCCAATCGATCGGGTGGCCGCCGCCGATCGTCATCACGACCCGATCGGCGATCGAGCAGTAGCTGCCGATCCTGACCGCCGCGGTGTCCCCCTGATACCAGCGGATCGCCGGTTTGCCGTAGGTGTGCGGGCCGAGCGTCAGCCGATCGGCGATGTCGAAGTGGTCCGGCTGGCGGCGGCGCGCGATCTCCCATTCGATCCGACGGCGAACCCGGCGATCGATTCGAAGCCGTTCAGACACCGAGGACCTCCTTGGTTGGGTAGGGGCGATGACGGCGGCCGATTAAGCCGGTGATCGCCCGACGCGATTCGGCGAAGGCGGCGGGCGCGAGTAGGCGGGCCAGGACGAGCTGGAGCGCCAGCGCGGCGGCGGCGGCGAGCGGCGCGGCGAGCGGGTCGGCGAGGGTGGTGGCGTCGGTGATCAGGCGACCGAGCAGCGCCGCCGAGACGGCCGCCAGGGTCGGGCCGATCAGCGGCCACAAGAGACGAGCACCGCAGCAGCGAGTCGCGGCGCGAGCCAAAACGATCGCCTCCCCAAGCGCGCCAACCAGCCCCGCGAGGCCGATCGCGGCGATTCCAAGCGGTCCGATCAGCGCCGCGGTGAGAGCGCTCCAAACGATTGCGGCGACGATGCTGGAGCGCAGGACCGCGCCCGCCTCGTCTTGGGCATAGAGGTATCCGGCGGTCAGGACCGAGATCGGGCCGCTGATCTGAAGGCCGAGGCAAAGCCCGGGCAAGATCAACGCGGCATCGCTCCAATCGGGTCCAAAAAGCAGCGGGACCAGCGCCGATGCCGAGGCGACCAGCGGCACCAACAAGACGCCGGTGGCGAGCCCAACCACCGCAACGCCACGCTCGAGCAGCGTCGCGATCTCGGCGCCGCCCCGCCCAAGCCGAGCGGCGGCCGGAAACGAGACCCGCCACAGCGAGCTGAAGAGGACAAACGGAATCTGCAGGAGGCGCATCGCGATCGTCCAGACGCCGAGGCCGGACAGGCCCGCCAGCGCGGCGACGATCAGGTTGAGGCTCTGGTCGCGGCCGATCTGGACGATCTGGACGGCCTGAAAGCGCGCCCCGAATCCGAGCAGGCGACGTGCCTCGGCGCGATCAAACCGAGGTCGAACCCGGCCCGCCGGGACTAAGCGACGGATCGTGACGACACCGACCAGCGCCCGAACCGCCGCCGCGGCGGCGAACCCCCAAACCCCGGCGCCGAGCGCGACCGACCCGATCGCGGTGCCGTAAAACGCCGCCGTTTCGGCGACCTCGACCCGGGCCAGCGGGCCGTAGTCAAGCGCCCGCTCCAAGACGATCATCGCGGCGCTTCGAAGCGCCAAAAGCGGCAGCGGTGCCACCATCAGCGCCGTCACCGCCCCGACCCGGCCAAACGGCGCCGCCACCGCCGCAACCAAAAGCGCCACCGCCCCGGCCAGCGCCATCTGCAGCGCCGAGGCGCTCGCCAGCTCGCTCGGGCTCGGCTCCTCGCGACGGCGGATCAGCGCCGCCCCGAGACCGGCCTCGGCCAACAGACCGGCCGACAGCGAGGCAGCGAGCGCAAACGCCACCGTCCCGAAGTCATCGGGGGTCAAAAGCCGCGCCAGCAGGGCCAGCCCGAGGAGCCCACCGGCCCGGACCAAGACGGTCCGGATCACCAAGATGACGACCCCGCTGGCCGCCCTGGCGCCGAGCGTCGGCGGCGCGCTCATGCCGCCTCGCGCCGCCGCAAGACGAACAGGATCTGGTTCGAAAACAGCTCCTCCTGATCAATCCCCTGTGCGAGCAGTCGCTCGGCGATCTCGCCGTCGAGGTGGGAGCGACCGAGCCCGGGCAGCTTGACCCGCTCCTCGACAACCTCGAAGAAGGGTTCAAATAGCTCCCGGTACGCAGCGCGCCACAACTCGTTCAGGTAGGAGTTCGGCGGATGCTCGCGATCGAGCAGATGATCCCAGGCAGGGCTTCTTCGCTGCGGCTCGACCGCCGCCTCAAACGACCACCTCCCCCACTCGTTTTGGTGCCCGCCGGTGATCCCGGTGAAGACGTTCGGTCGGATCAGGGCGATCCCACCGGGGACGAGCCAGCGGTGCATCGCTGGCAGCAGCGTCTGCAGCGAGGCGCGATCAATGTGCTCGAAGACATCTTCGGAGACGATCAGCTCAAGCGCCCCCGGCTCGAGGTCAAGATCGGCGGCGTTGGCGACGATCAAGCGGCTGCGGTCAAACTCGATCGACTCGCCGCGCTCGCGCAGCCGCCGCTCCAGCCCGCGCCGCTCGCGGCGGTCGAACAACGCGAAGCGGACCGCCGACTTGAGCGCCCGCTCGACACCATTGGTCCGCCGAATCCGCGCCACCTCAGCCAAGCTCGCCCGTAGCAGCGGCACCTCGACATCGACTCCGCGCGCATCGACTCCGCGCGCCAGCAGTGCCCGCATCCGCAGTGGCCTGGCGCCGAACCCGATCTCCAACAGCCGAACCGATTCGAGCGGGCGCCCCAGCAGCGCGCGAGCGAGACCGTCGTATTCCTCGATCGCCTCGAAAACCGCGTCGAGATCAGAGCGCTTCTGCCGCCCCACGGCGTAGCCGGCAAACAGCGCCGCGTTCTCGCGCGCCTTGCGGCCAATCCGAACCGCGGCAGGGGAAGATGGCGAAGCGCCCACCCCAACAAAATCGACCGCTCCCCCCTCCCCCTTTAGCCGGTCAACTCAAGGGCGTCGGCAGACGGTCATGTGGTGAAGGTAGCGCAGGCCTCCCCAGGTTGTTCTCGGCGAGGTGTCCGAGTACGATGCTTTACATATGGCAGAAGAGGTAAAGACTCGGAAGGTCGGGCCTGGGCGGATACGGGGTGTCGCGCGAATCTCCTCGAAGCACCAGATCACGATCCCGATCGGCGAGCTACGCGCGGCGGGTCTTGCGGCTGGCGATTGTGTGCGGGCACAGGCGGACCCGAGCGGCCGGATCGTGCTGACGCCGCTGAACCTGCTCGCCGATCGCTACTCCGGCTCGCTCGATAGCGGCGGGTCGCTGCGGTCTTCGCTCGAGGAACTGCGTGACGAGTGGCCGTGATGCTCGACTCCAGTGTCGTCGTCGGATTCTTGGACGCATCTGATGCCTTACACGATCGCTGCGATCGGGTGGTCCGAGAGCTTGCCGAAGGACACTCGCTGCTCGCTTCTTTTCGGAGATGCTCGACGAGGTAACGCCGATCGACGCCGCAATCGCCGAGAAGGCCTCGCAGCTTCGAGGCGAGAGCCGTTCGTTGCGATTGCCCGATGCCCTTGTCCTCGCCGCCGCCAGTGAGCATCCGTCGGTCGACCGCGTGATCTCCGCAGATCGCGGATGGAAGCGAATCGGCGGGCTCGACTGCGCGGTTGAGCTGATCACGGCCGGATGAGCGCCCGGACAGTTCCGCGAACCGACCGCGATATTGGCGCTATTTGGCGGGCTCGAGCGGTTCGGCCGCGAGCTGGCTGAGCGGCCACGCCTCGATCATGGCTTGGACTGCTTCGATTTGAGCGGCGGTGAGGATGCTTCGATGTCGCCCGATCGAGCTGCTGCGGACCTGCGGGGTCGGCAGGTCGGCCCACTCGAGGCCGGTAGCGTCGAGGATCGGCTCGATCGCGGCGCGCGGATCGTCGACAAGCTGTTCGTAGTCGACCCGGATCGAGCGGTCTGGATTGGCGGCGGCGGCCTCGAAACCGACCTCCGACTCGGCGAGCCAGAGTTCGGCGGCGAGTCGGGCCGAGGCGACCGGATCGGCGGCGAGCTGCTCGGGGGTGGCGCCAGCGTGGGTCCAAAGCTCCAGGGTCGGCCACCACGGGACGGTCAGCAGCGAGGCAACCGTGTCGAGCGGGCTGCGAACGACGTGAACCAGCAGGGCCGAGGGAAAGATCGCGGCGAGCAGATCGAGCCGACGGGTATTACCGGTGTTCTTGTTGAGAAAGACCGAGCCGCCACCGAAGCGTCGGCAGTTTGCGATCGCGCGGGCGAGCCGACGCCCGGCGGCGCCGTCAAGCGCCTCGGGGCCGACTCGACGCAATCGATCGACCGGATCGAGGCGGAGCGAGCGCTGCCAGGTCCGGTAGGCCTCGGAGGGGATCGGGGCGTGTCCGGCGATCGTGCGGCCGCTGCGAAAAAGTCGGTTAAAGGGCGCCGCGACGCCGATTCCGAACCGCTCCCCCCAGCTCGAAAACCAAGCACAACCGGGGTGTCGGGCCAGGATCTCATACAGCAGGGTGGTCCCGGAACGGCCGCAGCCGGCGATGATGATCTCGGGCGCGGGCTGCATCGGGCTGCAACCAACGTCGGCAGGATCGGTGCGGCGGTTGAGCGCCAGCCGATCGAGAACCCGGCGTCACCGCCACCTCCACGCCCGCTGCTGCCTATATTTAGACGATGGGCACCAGACGCGGTGGCAGCGGTGTGATGGACAAGTCCCCCCTGCGGGCCGATGCGGCGCGCAATCTCGAGCAGGTGCTGAAGGCCGCTCCGGCGGTCTTGATGAGCGACCCGGGGGCGACGATGGAGCGCCTGGCCGAAGCGGGCGGGATCGCCCGCGCGACCCTATATCGGCACTTTGAGACCCGCGACGATCTGATCGCCGCGATCTATCACCGCGCCCTCCGCGAGACCCAGGATGCGATCGAGCGGGCCGAACCGACCGAAGACGACCCGACCGAGGCGCTTCACCGGGTGATCGACGCGGTACTTCGGGTCGGTGACCGCTACCGATTCCTGGCCGCCGGTCATCCCGACAGCCCCAGCATCCGAGCCCATGAAGAGGAGGTCGGCGGGCCGCTGATCGCGCTGTTCGAGCGCGGACAACAAAGCGGCGCGTTTCGCCAGGAGATCCCCCCGAGGCTGATGGCGGGCTTCCTCGGCGCCGCCGTCAACCTGGCGGTCCGGGTCGTCGACGACGGCAACGCGACGATCGACGAAGCGGCCAGCGCCGCCTGGACCCTGCTGTTGCACGGCGTCGGCCGTTAGCGTTTGTCGCCCAGCAACGACCAACCACGGAGCCCAGCTTTGCGAAACCCCCGTCAGTTCTTTGAGCCCCTCGCGATCGGGGCACCCGACCCCCTTACCGCCGTGCCGTTCGGACCGTCGCGGATGATCCACTTCTTCGACGCATCAAACGAGAAGATGGCCGCCAAGGTGCCGACGATGGCACGGCAGGCGGACATCCTGCTCGGCAACCTTGAAGACGCGGTCCCGGTTGACCGCAAGGAGGCGGCGCGCGAGGGCCTGGTCCGGGTCGGTCGCGAGGTCGACTTCGGCGACACCCAGCTGTGGACCCGGGTCAACTCGCTGGAGAGCCCCTGGGTGCTCGACGACCTGACCCGCTTGGTCGGCGAGATCGGGCACAAGCTCGACGTAATCATGGTCCCAAAGGTCGAGGGCGCCTGGGATATCCACTACGTCGATCGCCTGCTCGCCCAGCTCGAGGCGAAGGCCGGTCTCGATCGACCGATCCTGGTTCACGCCATTCTTGAGACGGCGCAGGGCGTCGTCAACCTCGAGGAGATCGCGACCGCCTCGCCGCGGATGCAGGGGATGAGTTTCGGCCCGGCCGACCTGGCGGCGTCACGCCGAATGAAGACGACCCGAGTCGGCGGCGGCCACCCCGGCTACCTCGTCATTAACGACCCCGACCCGGCCGACCCCGACAACGTGGCGGCGCGCGCAACCGCCCAGCAAGACCCGTGGCACTACTCGATCGCGCGAATGGTTGACGCCTGCACCTCAGCGGGATTGCTGCCGTTCTACGGCCCCTACGGCGACATCAAGGATGTCGCTGGCTGCGAGGCGCAGTTCCGCTCCGCCTTCCTGCTCGGCTGTGTCGGCGCCTGGTCGTTGCACCCAGTCCAGATCGAAATCGCAAAGAAGGTCTTCAGCCCGCCGCCTGACGAGGTCCGATTCGCCAAGAAGGTGATCGAGGCGATCCCCGACGGCCGCGGCGTCCACATGATCGACGGCAAGATGCAAGACGACGCCACCTGGAAGCAGTGCAAGGTGATGGTCGGCCTGGCCGAAATGCTCGCCGACAAGGACCCCGACCTGCGGGCCGCCTACGGGTTCGACGACTGAACTGGGACTCGGGCTGATCCAACTCCCACATGATCCGCCCGGAACGAGCAGAAGCGGATCGACCACCGGCTGTTCAGCTCGAACCAGGCCCGTTTGTCTTGTAACCAGCACGAAATGAGGAGCCACCACCGTACGCGATGATGGCAGTTGCGAGTAGCCCGAGCCAAGGACCAACGCCCCTTGCAACACCCGCACCCGGAAGTCGGCTCAAACGGACGCCATTTACCATAAGGTCAGGCGGGTATACGATCTTGATCAGCAACAGCGCCGACGCGACCAGCCCCAACGTGGCGATAAACGCCCCAGGGGCGGCTGGAGATCGCGCACATGCCTCGCCCCCGGTCAAAAGTGGCAGACAGACCGCCGCAAGAACCGTAGCAAACAAAAAGAGGTCGACGAAGGTGAAGGACTGAACCGCATTCTGGGGATTAGGGATAGGCGGACTGAGGCCATCTAACATAGGAACTGTGCTTACCCCCGTGGCCCGATACCAGTTAGCCATGATCATGATCAAGAGCAAGGAGATGCCCGCGATTCCCGCGATACGTTCGCCGCGCGTCACCCTTCTGAAATCCAGCATCGCCTCAACCCCAAACGCCCCATCTGACCAACAAACCTTCGCTCGCTGCTCCGCTCGCTGGCCCGGGCACGAGAAGTGGCGTTCCAGTCCACCACGAATTGAACCCCCTGGTGAACTAGCCCAGAGCAGACCCCAAGTTTCACACCTTGATGCCTATGGGCGGTTTTGCTGCCCATCTGATGCTTATGGACGGGTCGCTGTTGACGCGGGAACCCAGACCGCCGCATCGTTGTGCCCGCAACGTGGCACGAGCGGCTCCGCTTGGACCTGCTCCGCTTGGACCTGCGGGCCAGCGTACCCATCTGCGGGCGGTGGCGTTGCCCCTACGGCCGGAACGACCCGGTCCGTACTCGGATCTAGCGGAGGCGTCGCATCTGGGAACCGTACCTTCAAAACTTCACCGTCCGCGCAACGAATCGGATCGCCGTCTGGGCCGAGAACCCCAACCATCTCCCCGGGCCGCGGAAGCGGCGGCAGCTCCGACGGCGGAGCCGGCGGTAGGGCGCTATGGGCAGCACCTGACACGGCACCAACCAAAACTACGACCGATAGGAGTCCCGCTAGGCTGATTAGCGTAGATCGCGCTTTCATAAATACCCCTAATCAAAATAGTGGCGGGTATTATCGACGCTAAGGCTGCGCCACTCGCCGTCTATATGTACAGAACTTTGCGCGTGAGTTAGATAATCGTGCGCTCCACATTCGGCCGAACGCCAATCATGATATAGAGAAAAGGACCACGTACGCGTCATATTATACGTCCAGTCAGTGTCAAGGCAAATGTACCATGTCTCCGTCCGGGGCCTGAATGCGAGCCAAGTAAACTTTACCGCAATCTTTCCTGGGTCCTTGTACGCTTCGTTGACCGAGCAGGCATTGCCAGGGATGAAAAAAAGGTGGAACTCGGTTGTGGCCCGAGTAAGGCCATGGTTGTAGGTGCCGTGCTCTGTACGAGCCTGCGACTGTACGCATCGACCAACGTCAGGATCACCAACGTACACAGCTTTTTCGGCCAGGTCAACTCTTTCATGCGCAGCGGCGACAGCAGGAATCCCCGAAGCTGCGACTACGACCAACGCGAGGGCGGCCCGGGCGGCGCTGCGCTGGTTGGGCCATCGGGACGCAAACCCATGAGGCATGTTAATAAACGATCCACCCCCCCCGTTCACGCGCGTGTTAAGATTACGTTAAGCCGACGGGGCGCCGCTGACGTGGCGCCGCAAGGATGCCGCTGACGCCAACCCCCGGCCGGTCGGCTTCCCGCAACGCCTTACCAGCGGCGATGATCCGCAGAATTCTGCGTGGATAGAGCGGCCGGTCCTCATCGGTCCGAATGGCCGCGTCGAAACCCTGATCGAGCGACCCCGTCAACCAAGTCGGGCTGACGGGGTCGGATCGATCGGCCCCACGATCAACCGCCGGTGCTAACCCCGGCGGCATCGAAGTCGGCCTTCAGAGCGGTCAACTCGCTCGCAAAGTCGGTCGACGCGGTGACGAAATCCTGGATTCCCGCCTGATCCTCGTTCTGCGCCGCATCGGACGCGGAATCGATCGATCCGCCGTAGCCTTCGAGCAGCGAGACCAGCTTGTCGTGAACATCGACGGCCTCATCGGGCGGAGCCAGGGCGGAGAGCTTCTCGATCGCGAGGTCAACCGCGTCGCCGGAATCGCCCAGCGCGGCAACCACATCGTCCGAGGTCTTCGCCGCGGTCGCATCGGCTCCGGCTGCCTGTAGGTCTTCGCCGAGCGGCACCATGATGTCCTCCAGCGCGGTGCTGTAGTCCTCGGCGCTGAGCTGGTCACCACCGCTGTCCGAGCTGCTGTCGCTACCGCCGCAGGCGGTAATAACCAAGCAGGCGGCGAGGGCGGTCAGCAACGCGACCAGCACGGTCAGGCCGCGGCCGCTACTCGAGGGTCGGGATGTTGTTGTTTGCACGGGCACCTTTCTTCAGTTGGAGCGTCCAAGGCTAATGCGTCGAGCGCGAATGCGAGGGATTGAGATCTCCCCGCCCGCGATCGCCGGATCAGCGGCCAAAGTCGTCGTCGGCGCCAAGCCGACCGACGAAGGCGACCAGCAGCTCGATCACCGCTTCGACATCGGATAGCTGAACCATCTCGACGGTCGAGTGCATATAGCGGAGCGGAATCGAGACGAGGCCGGTCGCGATCCCGCCTCGGGCGATCTGGATCGCGTCGGCGTCGGTCCCGGTGCGGGCGCCGGATGCCTCGAGGGTAAAATCCATCCCGATCGCCTCGGCGGCCTCCACCAGCCCCGCCGAGACCTTTGAACTGAGGGTCGAACCGCGGCCGATCACCGGGCCGGAGCCGAGCGCGTGGTCGCCGTTTTCTTGCTTCGAGATCCCGGGAGCATCGGTCGCGTGGGTGACATCGACCGCGACCGCCAGGTCGGGCGCGAGCGAGAACGCGGTCGCCCCTCCCCCCTTTAGCCCGATCTCCTCCTGGACCACCGCGGCGCCCGCGACGCTGACCTCAACCCCGCCCGCCTCGGCGACCCGTCGTGCCACCTCAAGCGCGACGTAGGAGCCGAGCCGGTTGTCAAGCGAACGCGAAACGAGCCGACCGTTCGGAAGCTGCAGCGGGATCGCGTCGAGCACCACCGGATCACCGACCCTGACCATGCCGCGCGCCTGCTCACCGTCGACGGCGCCGATGTCGATGTGCATCGTCGAAATCTCGGCGACCTTCTTGCGATCCTCCGGCTTCAGCAGGTGGATCGGCTTCTTGCCGATGACGCCGGGCAAGCAGGTCGGCTCGGAGCCGACGCTGCTGACCAGCCGCGCCCGCTGACCGACCAAGATCTGCGGGTCCCAGCCGCCGATCGTCTCGAACCACAGGTAACCGTCATCGTCGATGTGAGTGACGACGAGGCCGATCTCGTCGATGTGGCCGACGATCACCGCGAGCGGACGCTCGGCCCTCCCCGCGACCGTGACCACAGATGATCCGAGCGCGTCGGTCCGCAGGTCGCCGAAATCGGCTGCCTGGCGCCACACCGCGGCGGCGGGCTCCTCGTAGCCGGACGGCGCCGGAGCGCGCACCAGGCGGTCGAGCAAGGGCGGGGTCGCGGCGAACTCGAGCGGCGGCGGGGTCTCGGCGGAGTCGGTCATCGCGGCCTGACTATACGGATTGATCGCGGGCCAGCGATCATGTGCGGCGTGAGCATCGACCAGACTCCCCCGAGCGGCCAAACCCGGCGCCGGATCTACGTAACAGGGCACCGCAACCCAGACCTCGACTCGATCGCCGCCGCGATCGGGTATGCCGAGTTGAAATCGCGGCTCGACGACTCGAGCGAGTACGTTCCGATCCGACTCGGCGACACCAACGCGCAGACAAACTGGGTTCTGGAACAAAGCGGCGCCCGCAAGCCGGACTTCCTCAGCCATGTGATGCTGCGGGTCAGCGATGTGATGCGGACCGACTTCCCGACCGCCGGCGACGACGACCCGGTCCGCACGGTCGGGATCACGATGGCCCATCAGGACCTCGACATCGTCCCGATCACCGACGACTCGGGACGGCTGGTCGGGGTGATGACCGAGCGGGTGCTGGCCCACCGCTACATCCGCGAGTCACGGTCGACATCGAGCCTGGCCGACACCCCGACGACCGTCGCAAAGATTGTCGAGGTGCTCGGCGGCCGTCTCTTGTGCGGCGACGACGGGACCGTTGACGGCCGCGTCTGGGTCCACTCGATAGACCCGGCGACCAGCGACAGCAAGATCGCTCCGGGCGATGTCGTGGTCTGCGGCAACCGCCTCGAAGCCCAGTTGCAGGCAATCGAGCTGGGGGCGCGAGTACTGGTGGTCTCAAACGACGTGGCGCCGGAGCGGACCGTGATCGAACGCGCCAGCGAGCACAACTGCGCGATCATCCTGAGCCCGATCGACAGCTACGTCTCGAGCCGAATGGTGACGCTGGCGGCGCCCTGCGGGGCGCTGGCCGACACCGAGCCGCTGACCGTCGACCCCGACGACCTGGTTAAGGAAATCGCCGAGCAAATCAAGGATGTCCACTACCGAGCCGCCGTCGCGATCGATCGCCGCGGCCAGCCGGTCGGTCTGATCACCCGCTCCGACCTGGTATCGCCAGCGCCACGGCGGGTCCTACTGGTTGACCACGCCGAACAGGGCCAGAGCGTCCCCGGGGTCGAGCAAGCCGAGATCGTCGAGATCCTCGACCACCACCACATCGGCTCGATCGAGACCCACGTCCCGGTCACCGCGACCTTCGACCCGGTCGGTTCGACCGCGACCCTGGTCGTCGAGCGGTTTCGCCAAAACGGCATGGAGCCGACCCGCGAGTCGGCGGTGATGCTGCTCGGGGCGATCCTGTCCGACACGGTACTGCTCAACTCACCGACCAAGACCGACCGCGACGCGGTCGTGGTCGACTACCTGGAGCGAGCGCTCGGGATCGACGCGATCGAGTTTGGCCACCGGATGTTCCAGGCGGGGAGCGACGCGACCGACGTGACGGCGCGCGAGATCGTCCGCCGCGACGCCAAGGAATACACGCTCGGCAGCGGCGAGAAGATTTCTATCGCCCAGATCGAGACGGTCGGGCGGGTCCTGACCGGCCGAATCGAGGAACTCCGCGAGGCGCTCGACGAGTACCGCGGCTCCAGCGACTACCGCCTTGCCGCCCTGATGGTGACCGACATCCTCGGCCAGGGGACCGAGCTGCTGGTCGCGGGCGACCTCGCCGGCTGTGAACGCGCTCTCGACGGCAAGGCCGCCGAGAACGGCACGATCAGCCTGCCCGGCGTAATGAGCCGCAAGAAGCAGGTGGCGCCGAAGCTGCTGAGCGGTTTGTAGGTCGCGCGCTAGGCGCCCGCTAAGCGAGCTTGGCCTTGAGGGCCTCGAGCTGAGCGGTGATCTCGGCCGGAAGCTTGTCGGCAAAGCGGGCCAGGTGGGCCTCGACCTGGTCGAGCTCGGCGGCTAGCGCAGCGGCGTCGACCCGCAGCAATTCAGCGAGCGCCTCGCTGGCCAGGGCGAGGCCGTCGGTCTTGAGCTCGCCGTCGGCCGGGACCAGGCCGATCGGGGTCTCGA
>JAHEXU010000229.1 GCA_023251975.1 bacterium
CCACCCGGATCTGGGACCCCACCACCGCCGAGCACCTCCTCACCCTGAGCGGCCACACCGGCACTGTCTACGCCCTCGCCTACTCCCCCGACTCCCGCCACCTCGCCACCGCCTCCCTCGACAACACCACCCGGATCTGGGACCCCACCACCGCCGAGCACCTCCTCACCCTGAGCGGTCACACCGGCTCCGTCAACGCCCTCGCCTACTCCCCCGACTCCCGCCACCTCGCCACCGCCTCCGCCGACAACACCACCCGGATCTGGGACCCCACCACCGGCGAGCACCTCCTCACCCTGAGCGGTCACAGCGGCTCCGTCTACGCCCTCGCCTACTCCCCCGACTCCCGCCACCTCGCGACAGCTTCCGCAGACGGAACGGCACGCATCTGGGATCTGGAGGCGATCGAGGGGTCGGGTGAGGATGTGGCCTGGGGGGGCGAGACCGGGCACGCCTTGATTTCGATGCTGCCGGACGCTGAGGCCGCCGCGTTCTCGGCCTCGGGAGACGCGATCCTCGCCGCAAGCCCGGGGGCTTGGCGACATATCGGTTGGATCGCACCGTCGCCGGCCGACGGCGCGCTTACCCGCTACCCGGCGGAGGTCTTTGGGCCGCTGCCGGGGGCGCCGCCGCTGCCGGGCGGGTAGGTCACCGCGGTCGGCCCCGATCCGACGAACGTCCAGGGGCTTCGATCGCGCTAAGTTGTATTTGACGAGGTGCCGATACCTCGTTTGTCGGCTTTCGCTTCGGTGGTGGAGCGCCGACCCCGGTTTATGGCAGTACCAAGATACAACGGCCGATTCGGCCCGATTCAGGCGGAGCGGCTGCTGTGGCGGGCCGGGTTCGGGCCGCGCCGCGGCGAGGCTCGGGCGCTCGCCAAGCTGGGGCTCGACGGTGCGGTTCAATCGCTCACCCGGGTCACCGGGGCAGCTCGGATGATCGGGCCGGAGCCGCATGACGACGACGGCCTGCCGCTGGCGCCGACCGATGCCTACGGGCACGATGTCCTTTTTGCGCTCGATCGGATGGTCCGCTCCGACCAGCCGGCTCGGGAGCGGTTGGCGCTGAGCTGGCACGACTGGTTCGCGACCGGGGACATCGGCCAGGTCGCGCTCAACCTGGGCCAGTTCGAGACCTTTCGCCGACTCGGCTTCGGCTCGTTCAAGGACCTTTTTTTGGCGGTGACGGTGGACCCGGCGATGCTGATCTGGCTGTCGGGAATCGACAACACCAAGGACGCGCCAAACGAGAACTACGGCCGCGAGATGATGGAGCTGTTCGCGCTCGGCGTCGACGCCGGCTACAGCGAGGACGATGTTCGCGAGCAGGCTCGATCGCTGACCGGGTGGCGGACCGAGTGGCAGGATGGGGTCGGCTACACCAACTTTCACTACGACCCCGATTACTACGACACCGGCTCGAAGACGATTTTTGGCACCACCGGGAATTACGACTGGCGCGACTCTTGTCGGCTTTGCCTCGAGCACCCGGCTCACCCCGGCTACCTGGTCGATCGCCTCTGGTCCTATTTCTTTCCGATCGCGCCGCCGCGCCGCACCCGCAGCGCCCTGATCGACCGCTACAACAAGTCGGGCCGCTCGATCCGCCCCCTGATCGAGGCGATGCTGACCCACCCGCTTTTTTATGACGGGCCGCGAATGGTCAAGCCGCCGCTCGTCCAGATCGCCGGGATGTTGCGGGCGCGGGGCGGCGGCGTCCAAGAGAGCAGCTGGGTCTGGGTCGCAGACGATGCCGGGCAGCGCCCCTTCAGCCCGCCGAACGTCGCCGGGTGGGACGAGGCTCGCTGGCTCGACACGGCTCGATTCTCGGGGCGCTGGAGCGCCGGCGGGGTGCCGGTCAACGCCTCCCGCGCCCCCGACGACGGCTCCTATCCGGCCGATGAGACCGCCGCCGAGGCGGTTGTCAAGGCGCTCGCCTTCTGGGGCAAGCCGACCGTGTCGGCGCCGACACGCGCCCAGTTGATCAACTTCGCCAACCGGGTCGAGACGATCGCGACCGCCGACTGGCAGCAATCGACCTACCGGGGGCTGCGCCAAAACGCGCTGCGGGTTTTGATCGCCTCCAGCCCCGAATACCAGACATGTTGAGGAGTCGGCAGCGATGAATAACCCCGCCCCGCGCTCCCACTGCTGCGCTGAGCACAGCCGCGCCGAGCTGGCTCGTCGCGCCTTTGCCGAGGCGGGCCGGGGCCTGCCGTCGATCGAGCCGGGGATGCCCGCCCCGGCCGGGACCGGCCTGTCGCGCCGCTCGTTTTTGGCCCGGGCAGGCGGCGCCGCCCTCAGCGTCTACGGGGCCAGCCTGATCGACCCGCGTCGCTTCGCCGAGGGGATCGCCCGCGCCCAAGGAGCCAGCAACCGGGTGATCGTCTCGGTCTTCCTCGAAGGCGGGGTTGATGCCCTGTCGGTCCTCGCCCCGGTCAACGACCCGCGCTACGCGGCGCTTCGCAGCTCGCTGCGGGTCGGCCCCGGCGAGGGTACGCCGTGGAGCGAGGACACTCGCCTGCACTGGCACCCGGCAGCGACCCCGCTCCACACCCTCCACCAGGAGGGCAAGGTGAGCGTTTTGCCCGGGGTTGGATACGCCGACCCTGACCAGTCGCACTTCACCTCGCGCCACTACTGGGAGGTCGGCGAGCTCAACGTCCGAAACAACACCGGCTGGATGGGCCGGCTGCTCGACCGGATCGGCGATGACGACAACCCGTTGCAGGGGATCTCGCTTGACGGCTGGCTCTCGCCCGGCCTCGCGACCGCCCGGGTCCCGGTCGCCGCCACCTACGGCGCCAGCTACGACCTCTGGGCGCCCGGAGTCTGGGGCGATGTCGCCGAGCTGATGTTCGACGCACTCGGCCGGATTGGCGCTAGCCACGAGGCGGGTTCGGACCCCGGCCTCGCCGCGGCCGGACGGGTGCTCCGCCAGTCGACCCAGCTGCGCGACGCGCTGGCGCCGTTTGGCGGCGGCGGCGACCCGCCGGTCACCTACCCCGATACCGGGCACTTCCCCGACAGCCTTGCCGGACTGGCGGCGATGCTCGACGCTGGCCTGCCGATCCGCTGCGCCGCCCTCAACGCCGCCGGCGGCTTCGACACCCACGACAACCAAGAGACCCCCTTTGTCGAAGGCATCGGGCAGACCTGCGACTCGATCTTGGCCTTTCAGCGTGACCTCGAATCGCGCGGGATCGCGGACCGGGTGATCACCCTGCTGTGGTCGGAGTTTGGCCGCCGCCCCGAGCAAAACGGCTCTGACGGGACCGACCACGGGGCCGGTGGCTGCGCCTTTTTGATCGGTTCCTCGGTTGCCGGGACAATGATCGGAGAGTGGCCCGGCCTCGCCACCCTCGACGTTGACGACAACCTGCGCTCAACCTCCGATTTCCGCGCCGCCTACTGCTCGTTGCTTGAGCAGTGGTTCGATGTCGACGCCGCCGCGGTGATCCCTGGTGCCGCCGGCTTCAGCCGCCCCGTCCTGATCGGATGAGGCGTCGCGCCGGGGCTTTGGTGCTGGTCGCGGTCGGGGCGGCGATTGCTCTGTCGAGTGGCTCTGGCGGGGTCGCCGCCGCGACCGAGCCACCACCGCCCGCCCGTCTGCTGGTCACCTCCGACGAATACACCCTGACCCTGTCGCGCCAAGAGTTGGTCCGAGGTGAGGCGATCATCCAAAACCACAACCGCGGCGAGGACCCGCACGACCTGCGGCTGCGTCGGATCGGTCACGCCCGGATCCGCACCATTCCCGAGACCGCCCCCGGCGAGACCGAGACGCTCAGCCTGCGGATGGGCGTCGGCCGCTGGGAGCTGTGGTGCTCGCTCGGAAATCACCGCGACCTCGGGATGGAGACGACGCTGCGGGTCCGGGGGTAGCGCCCGCCGCCGGGCGGCGCGCCGAGTCCGCAGGGCGCCGCAGCTGTCGCGGCGAAGCGCGCACCCGGCGTGCGCCCCTCCCGCTGCCATCGACCTCAGCCTAGATCCACCGAAAATGGCGCCGATTCCGTCCGAGCCAGGTGCTTAAATATCGTCCTAAGCAGGGCTTTTGCAGCAGACGCAACCAGCGACTGGGGCCCCGACAGGAGGACACCCAA
>JAHEXU010000230.1 GCA_023251975.1 bacterium
GAAAACATCCTCCTCAAGCTGATCCAGGCTGCCGACTACGACGTCAAGAAGGCCGAGACCGGGATCATCTACATCGACGAGATCGACAAGATCACTACCAAGGCCGACAACCCCTCGATCACCCGCGATGTCTCCGGCGAGGGGGTCCAGCAGGCGCTTTTGAAGATCCTCGAGGGTTCGACCGCATCGGTTCCGCCGCAGGGTGGTCGCAAGCACCCTCACCAGGAGTTCCTCACCCTCGACACGACCAACATCCTCTTCATCTGCGGCGGCTCGTTCGCCCACCTCGATCAGGTAATCGAGCGCCGGATCTCGAAGTCGGGAATCGGTTTTGGCTCCGAGGTCCGCTCGAAGGAGGATCGCAACATCGGCGAGCTGTTCGCCCAGGTGCAGGCCGAGGACCTGGTCGCGTACGGGATGATCCCGGAGTTCATCGGCCGATTGCCGGTCATTTCCGCGATCGAGAACCTCTCGCGCGACGACCTGATCACAATCCTGACCGAGCCTCGCAACGCCCTGATCCGCCAGTTCCAACGCTTCTTCGAGTTCGACGACATCGAGCTGGTGTTCGCCGAGGACTCGCTGGGCGCGATCGCTGACCGTGCGATCAAGCGGGAGACCGGCGCCCGAGGCCTCCGCTCGATTCTCGAGGAGACCCTGCTCGATGTCCAGTTCGAGCTGCCATCGCGCCGCGATGTCCGCAAGTGCGTGATCACTCGCGAGACGATCGAGAAGGGCCTGCACCCAACGCTGGTCACCGAGGCGGCCCGCGACGAACCGCTCGCCGGCCTCGAGGGAATCGAAGAGGAATCTGCCTAAACGTTGCCTAGACGCGCTTGCCGCGGCTGCTAGAAACACACTCGTGGCAGCGCTCGCGAGAACGCGAATTGCCGGGTCGGCGCTGGCGCTGGTCCTGGTTTTGGTCGGCGTCTTAGGTGGCTGCGAATCCGGCGGGCTGGACTCGACGACCGCGGGCCGAGACGAAGCCGCCGCGCCTCTGCCCGCGCTGATCTCGCGCGGCCCCAACCCGCCGAACCTGCTGGTGATCATCACCGACGACCAGCGCGCCACCGGGACGCTCGGGGTGATGCCCGCGACCCGCCGCTGGTTTGCCGACGGCCGCCGTTTTAGCGACGCTTACGTCACGACCCCGTTGTGCTGCCCGTCGCGAGCGACGATCTTCTCCGGCCGCTACGCCCACAACCACGGCGTCTGGCTCAACAACGACCCGCACCTGCTCGACGAGCCGCAGTTTCAAACCGAGCTGCGGTCCGCCGGTTATGAGACCGCGATCGTCGGCAAGTACATGAACAACTGGCCGCTTGCGCGAGCTCCGGTCGGATTTCGCGACTACTGGACCACGACCGGCGGCTACAACGACACCAAGTGGAACGAAAACGGCGCCCTCCGCACCGTCGCGACCTACTCGACCCGCTACATCGGCGATCTCGCAACCCGCTTCATCGCCGACGCCGAGGCCAGCGACAGCCGTCCCTGGTTCCTTTACGTCGCACCAACCGCCCCGCATGGCCCGCTCGAACCGGAGCCGCGCTACGCCGACGCTCCGGTTGGTCGGTTCCCGATCAGCCCGGCGGTCCGCGAGCGTGACCTCGCCGACAAGCCACCCTACGTCGACGCTCTGACCCCCGAAACCAAATCGCCCCACTCCTACCCGGAGGGGGTCCGAGCGGGCCAGCTGCGCACCCTGATCAGCGTCGATGACCTGGTTGGCCGCCTCCGCCGGGTGATCGAGGAGAGTGGGGAGTCGCGTCGCACCCTGGTCATCTTCACCTCCGACAACGGCCTGATGTGGGGTGAGCATGGTGGCGCGGTGCTGAAGGACCTTCCTTACCCGGAGTCGATCCGGGTGCCGCTGCTGATGCGCTGGCCCGGCAGGCTCGGTGGCGGAATCGATGATCGGCTGGTTGCCAACGTCGACTTCGGCGCCACTCTGCTTGACGCGGCGGGGCTGTCGGGCGCCCGTTGGGGCGACGGCCGATCGATCCTCGGCGATTTCAGCCGAGATCACCTGTTGATCGAGTACGGCGGTCTGCAGAGCCCCGAGATCCCGCCCTGGGCCTCGATTGTTACCCCCGATGTCCAGATGACCGAATACTTCCGGGGATCTCCGACCTCGACCGACCGTACCTTCAGCGAGTTCTATCGGACCGACGAGGACCCGTGGGAGCTGCAGAACCTGGCCGCCGATCGGACCCTGCCGCCCGCGGCCTTTGCCTTGCGCCGTCGGCTCGAGGCCGACCGCGTCTGCCGCGGTCGAAGCTGCCCCTGACC
This sequence comes from bacterium, assembly GCA_023251975.1. Taxonomy (GTDB): domain Bacteria; phylum Actinomycetota; class Thermoleophilia; order Solirubrobacterales; family 70-9; genus JAHEXU01. The sequence continues at coordinate 2,293 of JAHEXU010000230.1, forward strand.
CCGCCCGCCCGCTGGTCCCGAGCCCGGGCCTCGGCGGCGCCCCGCGGATCCGGGTTAAACTCGCCGACTCGTGGAGGCGGCGCAACTGCAGCGACTTGAGGGGATTACCCGCTACGACCCCGCCGAGGTCGAGGCGCGGATCTTTGCCGCCTGGCTTCAGGGCGGCTGGTTTCACCCCGAGCCCGAGGGAACGGCGGCGGAGAACTTCTCGATCGCGCTGCCGCCGCCAAACGTCACCGGGTCGCTCCACATGGGCCACGCCCTGAACGGGACGATCCAGGATGCGATCGCTCGAAAGCGACGGATGGAAGGGCGCCGGGTGAAGTGGATCTGCGGCACCGATCACGCCGGGATCGCCACCCAGTCGGTGGTTGAGAAGCATCTGGCTTCCGAGGGGATCGACCGTCGCGAACTCGGTCGCGAGGCCTTTGTTGAGCGGGTTTGGGAGTGGCGAGCCGACTACGGGGCGCGGATCATCGAGCAGTTCAAGGCGCTCGGTGCCTCGCTTGACTACGACGACGAGCGCTTCACCCTCGACGACGGCTACGTCAAAGCGGTCTACCGCGTCTTCAAGGGGCTCTACGACAAAGGCTGGATCTACCGCGACAACTATCTGGTCAACTGGGACCCGGGATCGCGCTCGGCGATCTCCGACCTCGAGGTCGAAAACCGCGAGGTGACCGACACCCTGGTCTCGATCGATTACCCGGTCGAGGGTGATGACGCGGCGATCACGGTCGCGACGGTCCGGGCCGAGACGATCTTTGGCGACAGCGCGGTCGCGGTCAATCCCGACGACGAGCGCTTTCGCGACCTAGTCGGCAAGCACTGCCTGCTGCCGATCCTCGGCCGGCGGCTGCCGATAATTGCCGACCCTCACGTTGATATCGAGTTCGGCACCGGCGCCCTTAAGATCACCCCGGCCCACGACCCCAACGACTTCGAGATCGCGCGCCAGCACGGCCTCGAGGAAATCTCGGTGATCGGCGAGGACGGCCGGATGATCGCCCCCGCCCCCGACGATCTGGTCGGTCTGACCACCGCCGAGGCGCGGACAAAGACGATCGAGCGGCTGCGGGCGCTCGGACTGATCCGCGACGAATCCTCCTATACCCACTCGGTGCCATTCTCGCACCGCTCCGGCGAGCGGATCGAGCCGCTGATCTCGCTGCAGTGGTTCTGCGCGATGGAGGAGCTGGCGGCGCCCGCGATCGAGGCGGTTAGGGCTCGTCGCGTTCGGATTGTCCCCGATCGCTGGGAGCGGGTCTACCTCGACTGGATGGAGTCGATCCGGCCGTGGTGCGTCTCGCGCCAGCTTTGGTGGGGGCACCGGCTTCCGGTTTGGTACTGCGACCGCTGTGCGGCAACGATTGTCGAGGAGAGCGAGCCCGCCGGATGCTCGCGCTGCGGCGGCGAGTTGCGCCGCGACTCGGATGTTCTCGACACCTGGTTCTCGTCGGCGCTGTGGCCGTTCGCAACCCTTGGATGGCCCGACGAAACCCCTGAATTGGGGGCCTTTTATCCGACCGGACTGCTCTCGACGGCGCGTGACATCCTCTACCTCTGGGTGGCGCGGATGATCATGTGCGGGATCGAGTTCGCCGGTGAGATCCCGTTCAGCGATGTCTATATCCACTCGGTCATCCAGGCGTCCGACGGCCGCCGAATGTCAAAGAGCCTCGGCACCGGGATCGACCCGCAGGAGCTGATCGCCAAGCATGGCGCCGACGCCCTGCGGTTTGGCCTGCTGGCGATGTCCTCGACCCAGGATGTGCGGT
>JAHEXU010000231.1 GCA_023251975.1 bacterium
GGCATTTTGGGGCACCCTGGCGGCGTCCGCCGAGCGTCCCGTCTCGCGAAGTCGGCCCGCCTTCTCGTCGGAAGTCGTCGTCGCGATGATCAACCCGGCTCCGAGCGCCCGCGCCAACTGAATCGCAAGCAGACCGATCGACGATGTCGCGCCGACGATCAGGACGCTGTCGCCCGCTTTGAAGCCGGCTTGGCTCACCAGCGCGTCATGCTCGGTCGAGAGTCCGACGGCGCGCGTTGCCGCGTCAGTCATGGGGAGCGACCCGGGCACCGCCAGGGCGTGGCGATGGTCGAGCAGCGCGAACGGCGCGAACGCACCGAGCGTTGCACCCATTACCCGGTCTCCGACCGCGAACCTTCGACCGCGTCGCCGACCGCCGCAACTTCGCCGGCGAGTTCCAACCCCGCCGTGAAGACATTGCTCGTCTTGGCGTTCGGGTTGTAGGAACCCTCGAGCATGTATAGGTCGGCACGTTTCAGCGCCGCCGCACGGACTCGTACCAACAGATCGCCCGCGCCGGGGGTCGGCCGCTCGACATCGCGCACCTCCCAGTTCGGGGCGACGCCGCCAACGAGCGCTCGCATGGTGTCGGTCATCGCTATTTCTTCCTCCTTCTGTTGCCGCTGATTCGGCTCGGTCGATCGACGAGTCGCTGGCAACCTACCCCGGATGGCGACCGGCGCCGACTCCGATTTCGGCAACTCAAGCCCGCCCGATCCTCCGGACCTGTAAGCGGCGCTCGCGAGTCGGCCGGTCCTAGCGGCCCGCCGCGGGCACAACGAAAGACGCCGCGGCCCAAAGGCCACGGCGTCTTCGCGTCATCGGTCGGTTTTGGGGTGTGCGGCCCTACTCGCCGAGTCCGATCCCGTCTTGTTCGACCACCGGACGATCCACCGCCTTGCGGGGGAGTCCGATTCCGCCGCTGCCGCGCGAGGGGTTCGGGTCAGCGGGCGGGATCACTCCGTCGTCGGGATCGTCCGCCGACCGCTTGCCGGGGCACTTGATCGAGTAGACGGTCCAAACCGGCTTGAACGGGGTCGTATGCTCGGAGTGCGCCCACGAGAGGTGGAGGTGGTTGCCGCGACCGTGGTTGACATCACCGTCGTAGCCGACCCAACGGAACGGAGCCCGCGGCACGTTCTGCGTCGGCTCCGCCCAGTGGGCGAGACGGTCGACATCGTTCCAGCTGCCGCCGTTGGCGAAGTTGGGGACGATGTCAAGCGCCAGGCCGAGCGGGTGCTCACCGTTGTATGAGTGAACGCTGTCGTGCGAGTAGCCGTCGGTGATGAAGACGTTGAAACGCCGAATCAGGTAGCGGATGTCTGCCTTGATGCGGCGATCGGTCTCCTCGCCGGGGAATTGTTTGATCGGGACGAAGCGTCCGCCGCCCTTGGTCTCGCAAATTCCCGAGGGAAGCTCGTTGGCGTCCATCTTCGCCGATGCGCTGGTTGAGGCGCCAAAAATGGAGAGCGCCGTGATTAGTACTGCCGTGGTTTTTCTTCCAGGTCCCATGCTTGGGCCTTCGGAAGCCGCCGCCGCCGCAGCCAGGAATCGGCGCCGAACTAAACAGGCGTCCAGATGGCAGCTAGGGCTCAGCTAGGGCGTTCGTCCAGGCGGGGCGGGAAACTGCCACTTGGCTGGGCGCGCTACGATGCGCTCGGACCGTGCTGAGCGGGGCGTTAGCGGTGCCCTGTACCCGCAATCCGCTATAGCGGGGCTGAACGCTCGTCTGAGGCCTGGACCCGTGGGGACAGTACGCCGCGGGCAGTGTTGAGGGCCAGGTCCCGCGCGACATAGGCCCGTGAATCAGGTCAGGTCCGGAAGGAAGCAGCCTTAAGCGATCGTCTGTGAGCGCCGCGGACCAGCCTGGCCTGAGCAAGCCACGGCGGGCACGCCCGGGGGTTTATCTCCGAAGGCGGGCCGCACGGTCCTGCCCGGATTCGGCGCTCGCCGTAGTCGGTCGGTTTCCGACCTGATGCCGTCCGACGGCAAGCGTTCAAGTTACGCGAGCACCAGATCGAGCAGAACGACATCGAGGATGCGGGCCGAATTTCTCGCCGCACGAGCGCTATCGGCCGATCGACTCGAAGCGATGCGAGCGGTGCAGCCGGATCGAGGCGGGGTTGCCGTCGAGGACCCGCGCAATCAGCGCCCCGAGCGAAGCGCTGCGAGTCCGATCGATCAACTCGCCAAGCAGCATCCCACCGACGCTGGCCCCGCGTGAATCGATGCGACATAGAACGAGACCTCGGCGGAGCGCGCGTACGCGCCGCGCGAAGACCATCGACCGAGCGATCCCCAGCCGATCGCGACGTTGGCGGATTCGGCGACCAAAACCGGATGGAGGGTTTGATCGCGATCTCGCAGCCAGCCGATGTCGCGGCCCAGATCGCGCAGTGCGGTCTCGAAGGTGGTTGTGGTGTTCAGAACCTCGCGGTTGTCGATCGCGAAGATCCGCTCCAGGTCGCCGAAATCGGCGCCCCGTATCGCGGCGGCCGCGGTTACAGGTCGGCCTTTGCCGAGGCGCCCTTGCAGACGATCGTTCGACCGCTCGGAAGGTTCACCCGCTGCTTCGCCAGGACCGCCTTGTGGTCGCCCGGCGCCAGCGGCACATCGACCTTCCAGCCGCCGCCGCGGTTGGTTCGATCGACCCCAATCTTGGTCCGCCGATCCTTGCCGAAGGTCGCAAAGAGCGTAACCTTGCGGGCTTCCAAACAGGCGTTTTGGTGGGTTCGGACCCGGCCCGAGGCGCCTTTCGCGCCGCCGCTTCGCGCCCGGTTGATGGTCACCGTCGATCCGAACTTGGCGGCGCCGAGCGCCGGTTCGAACCCGGCGAACACGCCAGCCAGCAAGGCCAGCGCCGCCGCCAGCGCCGCCGCTTGCATCCGGTGCCCCTTGGATTGACGCCTCATCGCTCCCCAGGCTAGATGACCGATTCGGATTCGCGCAACCACGAACCCGGCCCGCGGGCGTTGCCCGATCGGTTCCCGCACGGGCGCCCGCAACGACTCATCTACACTGGCGACGCTGTGGCTGAGCTATCGCTTTATCGCCGTCACCGCCCGACCAGTTTCGATCAGGTTGTCGGGCAGGAGCACGTGGTGCGAACCCTTCGCAACGCGGTCGCCCAGGATCGGGTCCACCACGCCTACCTGTTCGTCGGCTCGCGTGGAACCGGCAAGACCTCGTTGGCAAAGATCCTCGCCCGCTCGCTCAACTGCGTCAACGGTCCGACCGTGACCCCGTGTCAGGAGTGCCAGTCCTGTCGCGGGATCGCTTCCGGCGGCACCCTCGACGTGGTCGAGATGGACGCCGCCTCGAACCGCTCGGTCGACGATATCCGCGACCTGCGCGAGCAGGTCGGATACGCGCCCGCCGCCGGTCACAGCAAGGTCTACATCCTCGACGAGGCGCACATGCTGACCCGCGAGGCATGGAACGCGTTCCTCAAGACGCTCGAGGAGCCGCCGCCCAACACCGTCTTCGTGCTCGCCACGACCGAGGCTCACAAGGTGATGGCGACGATCGTCGATCGCTGTCAGCGCTTTGATTTTCAGCGCCCGTCGGTTGAACAGATTGCCGAGGTTGTTCGTCGGGTTGCCGAGAAGGAGTCGATCGCGATCGAGCCGGGGGCGATCGGAGCGGTCGCCCGGGCGGCCTCGGGCAGCTTCCGCGACGCGCTCGGAACCCTCGACCAACTGGTCGCCTACGCCGGCGCGCAGCTCGCGACCGATGACGTTCTTGCCGTGCTCGGCGCCGCCGATGCCGACCTGGTTTTTGCGGCCGCCGATGCGATCGCCGCAAGTGACGGCGCGGCAGCGCTGACCGCGGCCGACCGACTCGCTCAGTCCGGTCGCGACCCGAGCCAGTTCGGCCGTGATCTGATCGCACACCTGCGCCATGTCCTGATCCTCCGGGTCAGCGGCCAAGCCCCCGACTCGTTTGCAGTCACCGCGACCGATCCCGACCGGGTCGCCGCCCAGGCGGCAGCGCTCGGTGATGCGGCGACGGTTGGCGCGATCGATCACCTCTCCGCGGCGCTGGCTGCGATTCGCGAGGGTGATGA
>JAHEXU010000232.1 GCA_023251975.1 bacterium
GCAGCGGCGCTCGCGATCGCCGGTGCGGCAGCGGTCGCGGCGCCGTCCAGGGCGTCGAGGGCGTGCGCGGCCGACATTGCGACGCAGGTGAAGATCGGGGTGTCGCGCAGGGTCCAGGCGCTTGATTCCGACCCCCGCAGCTCCTGGACCAAATCGAGGAAGTCGGCGGGTTCGTCGGCCTCGAAGGAGACAACGAACTCCTGGTCGTCGATCCCGAACGAGTAGGCGGTGTTGATCGTGATCTGCGGGTAGCGGCGCCCCACCTCGATGTGTTCGCGCATGATCCGCATCCGCTCCTCGGCATCGAGTCCGTACCACTCGCGCTTCTTTTCGAACGGGTAGACGAAGTTGTATTTGCGCGACGAGACGAACAACTCCTCGCGCGCATTCGAGTCGGAGTAGGGGGACGGTTTGGTCATCGCCAGGTACGAGTAGGGGGTCGACGACCACTTGGCGAGGCCGCTCTGCGCCAAGACGACATGAAAGGTGTGGATGTCGGCGAGGATCGGACTCTGCGAGATCAGCAACAGGTCGACATCACCGCGGGTTCCGACCGTCGAGTAAGCCCGCAGCGGACGATCCTGCGCGTAGTCCTCGCAGGCGGCGAGGAATTCCTGCTTGTCGGCGGCGCGGGCTGATTGGCCGCGTCGCTGCCAGGCCGGATCGACCTTGAAGAAGCTGAATTTGACGAAACCGCGGTCGCTCATCGGGACCCTCGATCCTAAAACTAGATGGTTGATTTCGATTCGCGGTGCGCCGATGATGTACCGGAAGCGCCGCCGGATCACCGTCAGTAGCTGTCGCGGTCGAGGCCAGGCCGCGGCCGAATCTGATCCCCAATAGGCTATCGAGCTTATGCGCATAGCCCTTGTTACGCCATATTCTTGGACGTACGAGGGGGGAGTCAACCGCCATGTCGAGGCCTTGGCAGTCGAGCTGATGCAGCGTGACCACGAGGTCCGCGTATTCGCGCCCTGGGACCCCCCCGATCGTAAGAGCCGGCTGCTGCACCGTGGCGCCGACGCGCACCGGCGGCCGATGCCCGAATACCTGACCCCGCTGGCCCGCACGGTCGGCTTTGACGCCAACGGCTCGATGTCGGTCCTGTGCCCGTTCCCGGCCGGGGTAACCGGTCTGCGACGCGGCCTTGAGCAGGGCAATTTCGATCTGGTTCACGTCCACGAGCCGCCCGCGCCGACGATCTCATGGGACGCCTGTTCGTTTCGCGGCGCCCCGGTTGTCGGTACCTTCCATGCCTACTCGACCCGGCCGGTCCCGAACCAGATCGCCAACGTCCTCGGGGCGCAGCGCAAGTTCAACCAGCTGCATGAGCGGATCGCGGTCTCCGACGCCGCCGCCTGGACGGGGCGCCGCTGGTTTGGCGGCGAGTACACGGTGATTCCGAACGGGGTCGATCTCAGCGCGGCCGCCACAATCGGGGCCGCCGCGCGAGCGTCCGAGCCGGGCGAGGAGTTGCGGGTCCTCTACATCGGCCGCAGCGACGCGCGCAAGGGCCTGCCGGTCCTGATCCGCGCCTTCGAGGCGCTGATCGAGCACGTCCCGGCGCGGCTCGAGCTGGTCGGACCGTCGAGGGAGGATCTGGAGCGCCTCGTGGCCGACCCGGAGGCCGGATCGCGGATTACCGCGCACGGTCGGCTGCCTCGGGCCGAGCTGTGGGAGCAGCTCGCGGCCGCCGACGTTCTGTCGGCCCCTTCGCTGGAGGGCGAGAGCTTCGGGATGGTCCTGATCGAGGCATTTGCGGCGACCACCCCGGTCGTCGCCTCGGCGATCGCCGGCTACTCCGACGTAGTCAGCGACGGAGTTGACGGCCTCTTGGTGCCGCCGGGCGATCCCCAGCGGCTCGCCGAAGCGTTGCAGTCGCTGTACCACGACCCCGCGCGTCGCGCTCGGATGGCCGCGGCGGCCCGTCGCTCCGCCGCGCGCTACGCCTGGCCGGTCGTCGCGTCGCGGATCGAGGCGGTCTACGACCGCGCCTTGGCCGCGCCGAACCCGCACGGACGCCGCGAGACTGCGAGCCGCGCGATCGGCCTCGTCCCGGCCGACGGCTCGCCGCTTCGCGCCGCCCTCCGCCTGCCCTCGCTCGATCCCCCCGAGCAGCAGCTCGGCTCGCGTCGCCGCCTCGCCCGCCGCGCCGGCGTCCTTACCCTGGCCGCGCTCAGCACCGTGATGGCGGTGATCGCGATGCGCCGGATCGGGGTACACAACGGGGTTGGCGATGTGATCTCGAGCGCGATCGACTTCAGCCCGATTTGGGTGGTCGCCTCGATCGGCCTGATGTGCGGCTCGATGTTCTTGCGGGCCGGATCGTGGTGGGCGGGGCTGCGGTCGGCCCTGCCGGAGCATCAGCTGCGACGCCGCGATGTCACCTCGGCGACGATGGTCGGGGTGATGATGTCCGCGACCGTCCCGGCGCGCGCCGGCGAGCCTGCTCGCGCGATGGTGATGGCGCGCCGGCTCGGCCGCTTTCGCGAGAGCTTTCCGGTGGTGCTCGGCACATTGGTCTCACAGACCCTGCTCAACCTGTTGGCGCTGACCCTGCTCGGTGCGATCATCGTCGCTTCGACCGACCTCTTCCACACCGGCACCGAGCGCTTCTTCGTCGTTACCTTCGCCCCGGCGATCGTTCTGATCGCCGTCCTGGTGGCCCCCGCGATCGCTCGCGGAACCGGCTCGGGGAGGACCTGGCGGGTGATCGAGATGATTCGAGTGGCCCTGATCAAGGTTCGGCGCGGCTTGGTCGTCTTCCGCGACCCCCGCTTCGGGCCGCTTGCGGCGCTTTTGCAGCTTGTCGCCTGGGCGGTCCAGGTGGCGGCGCTGTACGCCCTGGCGGTCGCGATGGGAATCGATTCGCAGACCGGGATCGCAGGCGCGGCCGCGGTCTTGTTCGCGGTCAACGTGACGGCGGTCGTCCCGGTTACGCCGTCAAACGTAGGGATTTTCCAGGCCGCCACCGCGGCGGTCTTGACCAGCGGATTCGGGGTTGACCATGAGAGCGCCCTCGCCTACGGCGTTGTCTTGCAGATTGTCGAGTTCGGGACCGCGGTCGGGCTCGGCCTGCCAGCGCTTTTGCGCGAGGGCATCACCTGGTCGGACATGCGGGTTCGCGCCCTCGGCGCCGCTCCGGTTCGCCTCTCGCCGGTCCCAAGCGCGGTTGGGCCACCCGCCCGATAGCCCCTTCGCCAGCCGAGATCCAGCCTTTCCCGACCGATCCCGTGAGCGCCTGCAACGTCTGCAGGTCCAATCGAGCGGCCCGCGTCCCCGGATTCGCCGCATCTCGGCGCCTTGCGTTCGAGTCGGCGCCCGACCCCGATCGGGGGATCTGCCGCTCGCCAAACGCCAACACGGCGTACTCGCTCCCGGGCAGATCGGGTTGCGCTCGGCACCCACAAGGCTGGCCGCCTACGCCGCTGGTAGCTCGGCGGCGAGAATCGCCTCGGCAACGAGCTTGGCGGTCTCAGCGCAGGCGGTGGTGCCGCCGTTGGCGTACTCCTTGACCGCGTCGCCGACGTTCCACAGGTTGGCGATTGGGGTCGTGTTCGGCAGGTCGAACCCGGCAACCGCCCGCTGCGGCGGCCATTCGTCGCGGCTGATCACGGTTGAGAGGATCCGCGCGCCGTCGAAGCCCGGGATCTGATCGCGCAGGTCGGCCATCAACAGTTCGATCTCGGCCGTCTCGTCGAAATCGCCGACGGCGGGGCGAGGGACCGATGTCCCGACGTAGAGGTTCCACCCCTCGGGCGCCATCTCAGGGCAGGTCGCGGTGAAGTTGGCGACGTAGCAAAGCCGTCGGGTCCGGGCGAAGCTGAGCATTCCGGGGGCTGCGATCAGATCATCTTGGGAGGCGAAGTTGACCGCCAGCATCGCGCAGGGCCGGTCGGCCTTCTTGACCGCGTCGAGATAATCCTCCGGCAGCGCCGCGGCGCCGAGCAATCCGAGGGTCGCGCTCGGCCCGAGATCGCTGACGCAGACCCGGCAGCCGACCTCGATGGATTCGCCGCTGCGCTCGATCACCGCGCCGCGGACCAGTCCGGC
>JAHEXU010000072.1 GCA_023251975.1 bacterium
CTGCGCTGCGGCGGGAGATGATCCGGGTGGAATACTCGGCGGGTACGGGGGAGCGGGGAGGGGCCTCGATTAGGAGAAATACCGGGCGTCCAGCAGGGGTGCGGGGTGCGGGCGGCGTAGGTTGCGAAAGTCGAGTTGATTCCGGCGACCCGGATTTCCGCGACGACGGTCGCGGCCCTGGCTGGAGCGCCGCCCAGGTCGGGGCGAACGCGCGAACCGCGAGCCGGGAGCCGCGACTCGACCACGATCGGCCTCATCGGCGAACTTGACTCGGCTGCTTCTCGGACCTTCGATCCCAATCACCAACAAGGCCGGGATTCTCCAGGTCGCTCCGGGCAGCCCCGCCGCCGGGCTGATTCGAAACTACCCCGGCGGCGAGGACCGCCGCAACTTTGCTCGGGTGGTCGTCGCTCAGCACCAGGAGGGCAGGCAGATTGACGCCAAGCAGGCGGGCCATGACGCAATGGTCGCGATCCTCGAGGCGATCGAGGCGGCCGATGATCCGCTCGATCGGGTCTCGGTGACCGAGGCGCTGTTTGCGAGCGAGAATCCGCAGACCGACCCCGAATCCGGGCCTACGCTCCGCTTCGACTCGCTCGGCAACCGGATCTGGCCGTAGCGGCTTCAGCGCGACGGCGCGGGTCCCTGCCCTCAGATCGGCTAGTCGCCAGCGCGGCGGTTTCGGCTCCCCGATAATCGGCCGACCGTGGAAGCGACCAACGACCGCAGCTGCTTGATGATCCTCGCCGACGGGGCGAGGGCGCAGACCTTCGAGAAGTTACTCGCGGCCGGGGATCTACCCGCGATCTCCGAGCACGTGGTCGAACGGGGCTGTTACCGACGCGCCACAACGACCTTCACCTCGACCACCGGTCCGGCGCACATCCCGTTGCTCAGCGGGTGCTTCCCCGGGACCGCGAACATCCCGGGGTACCGCTGGTTTGATCGCGAGCGCTACCGCGGCTGGGGGCCGGCCGCGCCGTCTGCGTTTCGAAGCTACAACGGGCCCGAGGCATCCCGGTTCGAGATCGACATGGACAGCCGGGTCAAGACCCTGTATGAGCTGATCGACGACTCGGTCGGGGTCTACGGGATGATCACCCGCGGGCTCGACCCGGGACGCAACCTGTTGCGTCGGCGTAAAGCGGCGATCTGGGCACACTCCCACTTCTTTCATGACTATCGCCGCGCCGACCGCTCCGCCGCAGCGGCGCTGCTCGACGCGGTCTCGATCCGCGCTCGCTTCCGCTTTGTCGCCTTCCCCGGGATCGACTGGAATTGCCACTATCTCGGGGTCGACGGGCCGGAGGCGATCGCCGCGTACGGTCGAATCGATGCTGCGGTTGGCGCGGTCGCAGCCCGGTTGCAGCGGAGCGGGGCATACGAGCAGACGCTGATCCTGCTCGTCTCTGACCACGGTCACTGCCGGGTCGATCAGCACTTTGACTTTCCGGTCGAGCTTGCCTCGCGGCTCGGCCTGCGCACCGCCTACCACTCCTTCCCTGCCTTTCGGCCCCGCTTCGACGCGCTCGCCGGCGTCTCGGGGAACGGGATGGCGATGGCCTGGCTGCGCGGCGAGCGGCCGGGTTGGCGCGGGCCGGGTCCCGACCGCGATCGGATCGAACGCGATCATCCGGGCCTGATCGGGTGGCTGCTCGAGCGCGGCGCGATCGACCTCGTGATCACCCGGGACGGCTACGGTGGACAGATCGTCGAAAGCCGCCGCGGTCGCGCCCGGCTCGTCGAAGCAGGCACGGGGCCGGCGGTCAGGATCGAGTACGAGCCACTCGACGGTGACCCGTTCGGGTGGGAGCTTGGCGCCGCCACGCTCGGCTCCCGCGAGGCGCTGGAGCAGACGGCCGGGCTCGCCTACCCCGACGGGCTCCTGCAGATCACCCAGCTCTTCCGCTCGGCCCGCTGCGGCGACCTCGTCGTCTCGGCGACGCCCGGATTTGACCTCCGTGAGCGCTTCGAGCGGCCCGAGCACCGCTCCTCCCACGGCGCCCTACACCGCGACCACATGCTCGTCCCGTTCGCGTCGAGCGAGCCGCTTTACGACGGTCCCCTCCGCACTGCCGATATCGCTCCGACCGTGCTCGACTACCTCGGCCTCGCCGCGCCACCGGTGATCGACGGTTCGACCCGTCTGATATGATATGAGCGCCGCCACGCTAGCCGCCGCCGCCGCGAGCGGGTAAGACGACCTGCTCCCAACGCCGCGACAGTACGTCGGTCAGGGCGGCGCCGAGGTTGGGATGGGTGAACCGAAAGCCCTCGGCGAGGGCGCGCTTGGGGACTGCACGGGTTCCACCTGCGGCGACTGCGGCGAGCTCGCGGCCGAGTCGAAGCCGCAGGGCCGCCTTTGGGATCGCCATCACCGCGGGTCGGCCGAGCGCCTTGCCGAGCGCTTTGCTGAAGTCGCGGTTGTTGATCGGGTTCGGGGCGGTCGCGTTGTAGGGGCCTTGGGCAAACTCGGAGTCGATCAGCCAGATCAAGAGCGCGACTAGGTCATCGAGATGAATCCAGGGCATGTATTGGTCGCCGCCTGCCACCGGGCCGCCGACCCCGAGCCGAAACGGCACCAAAAGATCCTTCAGGAGGCCGCCGCGGCGGTCGAGGACCAGCCCGGTTCGGCTGATCGCGACCCGCACCCCCGATTGACGGGCAGCTTCGGCGGCCTTTTCCCAGCGCTCGCAGACGAGGCAATCGAAGCTTGATCCGGGCGCGCCGGTCTCGTCGACCTCGCGATCGCCGCTGTCGCCGTAGTAGCCGACCGCCGAACCCGAGACCAAGACCCCGGGCGCCTCGGCGGAGTCGGCAATCGCCCGCACCAGGTTGGCGGTCGCGTCGACCCGGCTCGCCATGATCCGTTGCTTGGCGGCCTCATTCCAGCGCTGGTTGATCGGTTCGCCAGCCAGGTTGACGATCGCATCGACCCCGCGCAGGGTGCTCGACTCGGGCGGACTTGCGGCCAAATCGCAGGCCCGCCAGGCGATTTGCGGGTTACCGGCTGCCGCCGCGCGGTTCGGGTCGCGCGAGAATCCGACCACCTCGTCGCCGCGCCCCAGCAGCGCCTCGGCCAATCCTGAGCCGATCAGCCCGCTCGCCCCCGTGATCGCGACCCGCAGCATCCCGCGCTCCGCGCCCAATCAGGTCCGGGCCACCGCGCGGAAGGTGCCGGTCTCCGCGGAGATCCGCGCCAGCCCGGCATCGCGGGCTTCACGGACGACCGCTGCCGCGACCGCCGGCGCCACTTCGCGGTTGAAAACCGAGGGGATGATGTAATCCTCGGCGAGGTCGTTTTGATCTACCACCTCGGCGATCCCCTTGGCGGCGGCCAATTTCATCTCCTCGGTGATTCGGGGCGCCCCGGCGTCGAGCGCGCCACGGAAAATCCCCGGAAAACAAAGCACGTTGTTGATCTGGTTGGGGTAGTCGGAGCGACCGGTCGCCATGATCCGCACGTAAGGCTCAGCGGACTCGGGCATCACCTCGGGGGTTGGGTTTGCCATCGCGAAGACGATCGCGTTCTTGTTCATCCGACCTAGCGATTCGGCCCGTACCAGCCCGGGGCCGGACAGGCCGATAAAGAGATCGGCGCCCTCCAGGACCTCGTTTGGCCCGCCGGTCAGGCGATCCGGATTTGAGATCTCGGCGAACCAGCGCTTGATCGGGGTCATCCCACCGGAGCCGTAGTCGTCGCGAGTGGTCGAGACGGCGCCGCGGCGATCGCAACCGACGATGTCGCGAACCCCGCCCGCCAGCATCATCTTGGTGCAGGCGATCCCGGCGGCGCCGAGCCCGACGATCACCACCCGGAGGTCCTCAAGGCGCTTGTCGACGATCTTCAGCGAGTTAAAGAGCGCCGCCATCATCACCACCGCGGTGCCGTGCTGATCGTCGTGGAAAACCGGGATGTCGAGCTCGTTGCGCAGACGGTCCTCGATTTCAAAGCAGCGCGGCGCCGAGATGTCTTCGAGGTTGATCCCGCCGAAGGTCGGGGCGATCAGTCGAACCGTCTCGATGATCTTCTCGGGATCCTGGGTGGAAAGGCAGATCGGGAAGGCGTCGACCCCGCCGAACTCCTTGAACAGCATCGCCTTGCCCTCCATCACCGGCATCGCTGCCTCGGGGCCGATGTCGCCAAGACCGAGCACTGCCGAGCCGTCGGAGACAACCGCGACGGTGTTCTTTTTGATCGTGTATTCGAACGCCTCGTTGCGGTCGGAGGCGATCTGGGTGCAGACTCGAGCGACGCCCGGGGTGTAGGCCATCGAGAGGTCGTCGCGGGTTCGCAGCGGGTATTTGCAGGTCACCTCGATCTTGCCGCCGCGGTGCATCGCAAAGGTGCGGTCGGAGTATCCGAGCACCTTCGCGCCCCGGGTCGATCCGATCGCGCGCAGGATTTGCTCCCAGTGGTCGGGGTCGCGGGCATCGATCGTGAACTCGCGGACCCGCCGACCCTCGCCGCCCGCCCCCGGTACCAGGTCAACCGATTGCAGTCCGCCGCCTGATTCGGCGATCGCCGCGGTCAGCTTGCCGAGCGGCTCGTGGCGCGCATCAAGCTCGACGCGGACCGTGACCGAAAACTGTGCCGAGACCGATCCCATGAGGCGAGAACTATAGGCGGGCTAGGGCGGGCTGGGCGCGGCGGCGCCCGGCCCGGCCGCTCACAGCTCGTCGGCCGAGAAGGTGTTGCACTCGGCCGGGTTGGCCGAGTCGAAGCCTCGGTCGAACCAGGTGCGACGCTGCTCGGATGTGCCGTGGGTGAAGAGGTCCGGATCGACCGCGACCCCGGCCTGCTTTTGCAGTCGGTCGTCGCCGACCGCTTCGGCAGCCGTGAAGGCCTCCTCTATATCTCCGTCCTCAAGATCGCCTCGGGCCAGGATCTGCGCGCCCCAGACCCCGGCGTAGCAGTCGGCCTGCAATTCGAGCCGGACCGACAGCTCGTTTGTGCCGTCGGGGTTTTCGTGCTCGAGCCGCCGCACCGAAGCGCTGGTCCCGTCGAGTTGCTGGACGTGATGCCCCATCTCGTGGGCGATCACGTAGGCCCAGGCGAAATCGCCGTCAGCATGGAGAACCCGCTGCATATCCTCGTAAAAACTGAGGTCGAGGTAGACGGTTTGGTCGGCCGGGCAGTAGAACGGTCCGACCGCCGAGGTTGCGCCGCCGCAGCCGCCGGTGCTGACCCGGTCGCGGTAGACCTCCATCGTTGCGTCCTCGTAGTTGCTCTTTGAGGACGCGAAGATCTTGCTCCAGGTCGCCTGGGTGTCGCCGAAGACGTAGCGTGAGAAGTCATACAGGTCGGCTTCCGGATCCTCGCCGGGCGCGAACCCTTCCGGGTTCTTGAAGCCCGGTGCGGTTGCGTCAAGGCCGAGGTTGGAGATGTCAAAGCCGCCGATCGTGCCGGATCCGTTCCCGACCAGTTGGATCACGACGACGATGATCACGCCGACCACCCCGGCGCCGCCGCCGAGCTTGCCGAGCCCGCCCGACAGGACCGATCCGAGGATGCTCCCCATCGCACCGCCACCGCTGAGACCGGACCCGCTGCTGCTCGACCCGCGGCTATCGATCACGTTGTCGCTCTTGGCGCCCTTCTTCCATTTCATCGCGATCGAAACCTAGCGCATGGTACTTGCGCCGCCGCCGCGGCTGCGCTACCGTGGCGGTCGCCGGGCACGAAGCCCAACCGCCACCGATCGCATGATGCACCGCCACCCGCTCTCATCCACCTTCGCCCGAGGCGCTCCGGGGGGGTGGACCGGACTGGTTTGCTTGCTGGTGGCGTTTGGCGTCTTGGTCGCCGTTTCCACCGCCGCCGCCGCGACGCTGCCGCCGGGGTTCCAGCAGACCACCCTGTTCGCCGGGGTCGAGAACCCGACCGGGGTGGAGTTTGCCCCCGACGGCCGCGCTTTCGTCGCCGAAAAGAGCGGCATCGTCAGGGTGTTCGACGGCCTCGCCGATCCAACCCCAACCACCTTCATCGACCTCCGGACCGAGGTCTTCAACTTTTGGGATCGCGGCTTGCTCGGGATGGCACTCGACCCGCAGTTCACGACCAAGCCCTACGTTTACCTGCTGTATAGCCGCGACGCCGAGATCGGCGGAACGGCGCCGAAGTGGGGCAGCCCCGGGGTCAGCGCCGACAACTGCCCGACCCCGCCGGGCCCGACCGGCGACGGCTGTGTCGTCAGCGGTCGCCTGGTCCGCGTTGCGGTCCTCGCCGACGGCACCGGCGGCGCTCCTCAAATCCTGGTCGATGACTGGTGTCAGCAGTATCCGAGCCACTCGATCGGCGACATTGTCTTCGACAGCCAGGGCGCACTGCTCGCCTCCGGCGGCGACGGCGCCAGCTTCAACTTCACCGACTGGGGCCAGGACGGGTCGCCGCTCAACCCGTGCGGCGACCCGCCCGGTGGGATCGGCGCGACCCTATCGCCGCCGAGCGCCGAGGGTGGGGCGCTGCGAAGTCAGGACTTCCTCAGCTTTAGCGGCGATCCGACCGGCCTCGACGGCACCGTGATCCGAATCGACCGCACGAGTGGCGATCCGTTCCCCGGCAACCCCTACAACAACCCGGCCCGCAAGAGCGTCAATGTCCGTCGCCTCGCCGCCTTCGGCTTGCGAAACCCGTTTCGAATGGCGGTTCGACCCGGGACCGACGAGGTCTGGCTCGGCGATGTCGGCTGGGGGACCTGGGAGGAGTTGAACCGCCTCAACCCCGGCCAGGCGTCGAACTTCGGCTGGCCGTGTTATGAGGGCGCATCCCGCCAACCCGCCTACGACTCGGCTGACCTGAAGTTGTGCGAGGACCTCTACGCCGGCGCCGGCCAGACCGGACCGTTTTACACCTACGATCACGCCGCCCAGGTTGTCCCCGGTGAGAGCTGCCCGAGCGGCAGTAGCTCGATCGCGGGCGTCGCCTTCGAGGCTGGCAACCTCTTCCCGGCCGCCTACGACGGGGCGCTCTTCTTTGCCGACTACTCGCGCGATTGCATCTGGGTGATGCGGGCCGGAGCGGGCGGCATTCCCGACCCCGCAACGCGCGCCACCTTCGTCGCCGGTGCCGACAATCCGGTCAACCTGGTGACCGGTCCCGACGGGGCGCTCTACTACCCAGACTTCAACGGAAACTCGATCAAGCGGGTCGGCTACTCGGCGGGCAACCAATTGCCGACTGCGGTGATCACCGCCAACCCGACCAGTGGCTCGGCTCCGCTCAACGTCGCGCTTAGCGCTGCCGCATCTTCTGACCCCGACCCCGGCAACACCCTGAGCTATGCCTGGGATCTCGACGGCGACGGCCAGTACGACGACTCGACCGCCGTCTCGCTCAACTACACCTTCAATGCGACCGTGACGGTCGGCCTGCGGGTCAGCGACGGCGCTGGCGGCTCGGCCACCGCACAGCGCCTGATCTCGGTCGACAACACGCCGCCTCAGGTGACGCTGAGCCAGCCAGGCAGCGGCAATTGGTCGGTCGGCGACACGATCAACTACGCCGCCGACGCGACTGACGCCGAGCAGGGAACGCTGCCCGCCTCGGCGTTTCAGTGGACGATCGAGATCGAGCACTGCCCCTCGAACTGCCACACCCACCTCTACTCCTCGCCGAACGGCGTCAAGTTGGGATCGATCGTCGCCCCCGACCACGAGTACCCCTCGCAGCTTCGCTTCACGGTGACGGTGACCGACGCCGGTGGTTTGACCGCGACCGCCTCGAAGCTGGTCGCTCCAACCACCGTAGCGGTGACGATGGCGACGAACCGCGATGGCCTGGTGGCGACCCTGGACTCGACCAGCGCCGCCACCCCGTTCACCAACCAGGTGATTCGTGGCTCGCAGAACACGATCTCCGCCCCGACCCCACAGACGCTGTCCGGCGGAACCTGGGACTTCGATAGCTGGGCGCATGGCGGCGCCCGCACCCAGACGGTCACGATCACGAGCCCGACCACCTTCACCGCCCGCTTCCTGCTTGCCGCGGGCGGCTCGCCCTGCAGCGCGCTGCAGGGCGCCACCACCGGCACCACCGGGAATGACACCTTCACCGGCACCGCCGCCGCCGATGGTTGGGCGGCCGACGCCGGTAACGACACCGGCAGCGGCGCCGCGGGCAACGACTGTCTTGACGGCCAGGTCGGCAGCGACACCCTGGCAGGCGACGGCGACGCCGACACCCTTTACGGCGGTCTCGATGCCGACCAGATGAACGGTGGCAGCGGCGCCGATACGCTGGCTGCTGGCGCCGCCGCCGACGCCGTCTACGGTGGCGACGGCAACGACCTGATCCAGGGTGGCCTTGACAACGATGTGCTGGTGGGCGAGCAAAACGACGACTCGCTGTATGGCGAGGCTGGCAACGACACCTTGAACGGCGGTGGGCACCTCGATCGGCTGGAGGGCGGTCCCGGGGTCGACTACCTGGTCGGCGGTGCGGGCGACGATCAGTTCTTCGCGGCCGACGGCGAGCGCGACACGATCGTCTGCGGGGCGGGGAACGACACCGTTCAGGCCGACTCGATCGATGACGTCCGCCCCGACTGTGAATCGTTCGCGGCGGCACGATTCGCCGCTACCACAGCCACCTGCGATGCCACCTCGACCTGCACCGCGGTGGTCGAGATGACGAGCGCCGATCGGGTGGTGATTGACGGCGAGCGTCGCTACGTCAGCCTCGGCACAACCAGGGTCAACCTTGGCTCCACCGAGGTCGGCCCGATCACGACCTCGGTCAACACCGCGCTCGGCCGTCGGGCGGCCCAGCAGCAACCGAACCTGCGGGTTCGGCTCACCGCGCTCGGCCCCAATTCGGCAAACGGCCTGACGATCAACGACCCGGTGACCAGGCTCAGCTCGAATTAGGGCCTTGCCCGGTCCGGCGCCGGTCGGCTCGGCCGCCGCGGTCGGCCTTCGCCGGGATCGACCGATCCGGCTTTCGCCGATGCCCTCTGATCGCGTCCCTATGATCGCCGGGGTGATGAGCGGTGGCTGAAACCGACAGCGATCTGAGGTCGCCGCGCGGGCCGTTGTTTTTGATCGACGGCAACTCGCTTGCCTACCGAGCCTACTTCGCGCTGCCCGAATCGATGGCAACCTCCGACGGGCGCCCGACCAACGCGATCTACGGTTTCGCCCAGATGATGGTTAAGGTGTTGACCGAGCACCGGCCGGGCGCCGTCGTGGTTGCCTGGGATGCAGGGTTGTCGGGTCGCGAGACGATCTACCCCGAATATAAGGCGGGGCGCTCGTCGCGACCCGACCTGCTGCGCGAGCAGTGGCCCGCCTTCGAGCCGCTGTCGAGCGCATTCGGCTTCACCAACCTGCGGGCCGAGGGTTTCGAGGCCGACGATGTGATCGCGACGGTCAGCGATCGGGCACGCCGCGCCGGGATCGAGGTGATGGTGGTTTCCGGTGATCGCGACGTCTACCAGCTAATCGGCGACGGGGTGCGGGTGATGACAACCTCGCGGGGGGTGACCGAGGTAAAGATCTATGACAGCGAGGCGGTGATCGAGCGCTGGGGGGTGCCGCCGGAGTTAGTTCCCGACCTGATCGGGCTGAAGGGCGACAGCTCCGACAATATCCCCGGGGTCCCGGGGGTGGGGGAGAAGACCGCCGCTGATCTGCTGTCGCGGTTTGGTTCGCTCGAGGCGGTGTTGTCCTCGATCGACCAGATTTCCGGCGCCAAGCGCAAGCAGAATCTGACCGAGCACGCCGACGACGCCCGGCTGTCGATGCGGCTTGCAACCGCCAATCGTGCGGTCCCGATCGAGATCGACCTCGACGTGGTGATGGCGGCCGAGCCCGACCGCGGCGGCTTGCGCGAGTTTGCCGCCGAGTACGAGATGCGCCAGGTGATCGCCCGGCTCGAACAGGATTTTGACGAGGAACTCCCCGATCGCGAGGTCGATCGGGCGCTGAGCGCCGAGCTTGAGGAGGACGGGTCCCCGAGCGATCTCAGTGAGCCGCTGGCGCTGGCGGTCGACCCGGACGGCTGGGCGCTGGCCGATCAGGAGCGAATCGTCGGGGCGCGGAGTTCGCTGCGCTCGATCGAGCCGCTGCTGGGGCGAGCGGTTGCGGTCCACGACGCCAAGTCACTCGACCTGCCGGGTCTCGAGGTCGGGCACGACAC
This sequence comes from bacterium, assembly GCA_023251975.1. Taxonomy (GTDB): domain Bacteria; phylum Actinomycetota; class Thermoleophilia; order Solirubrobacterales; family 70-9; genus JAHEXU01. Next base: position 10,139 of record JAHEXU010000072.1, read on the forward strand.
CATGATCGCCGCCTACCTGATCGACCCGGCGCGGCGTGATTACACACTCGAGGACCTGGCGGTCGACCACGGGATCATCGTCGCCGGGGCCGAGCCTACGGGCGCCGACGCGGCTGGCCAGTTGTCGCTCGACGGCGCCGAGTCGGCCGTCGGAATCGAACCGGCGGCCCGCGCCCGGCTCACCTGGGCGCTCGCCGCCGAGCAGCGCCGACAGCTCGCGGAACTCGGCCTCGAGCGCCTGATGGCGGAGGTCGAGCTACCGCTGATCGAGGTGCTGCGCGCAATCGAGGCAGCCGGAATCCGCCTCGATGTCGAGCGCCTCGCCCAGATCGGTCGCTCGATCGAGGGTGAGGCCGACCGGCTGAAGGACGCGATCTACGCCGACGCCGGTCGTGAGTTCACGATCGGATCGCCCCAGCAGCTCGGTGAGGTGCTGTTTGAGGAGCTGGCGCTGACCCGCAAGCGGCGCGGTAAGACCGGGTTCTCGACTGACGCTCGGGTGCTGGCCCAGATTCGCGGTGAGCACCCGATCGTCGAGAAGATCGAGCGCTGGCGCGAGCTGACGAAGCTCAAGAATACCTACCTCGACGCGCTCCCCGACTACGTCAACCCGGCGACCGGCCGGATCCACACCAGCTTCAGCCAGGTCCGCGCTGCGACCGGGCGTCTCTCCAGCACCAACCCGAACCTCCAAAACATCCCGGTACGGACCGAGCTCGGCCGCCCGGTCCGGGGCTGCTTTGTCGCCGAGCCGGGGATGCATCTTTTGTCTTGCGACTACAACCAGGTTGAGCTGCGGGTGCTGGCCCATGTTGCCGAGGAGACCGCGCTGCGCGAGATTTTTGCCTCCGGGCTCGACGTTCACAGCGCGACCGCCGCCGAGATCGTCGGCGCCGACCCGGACGCGATCAGCGCCGCGGAGCGATCGAAGGCGAAGATGGTCAACTACGGGATCGCCTACGGGCTGTCCGCCTTCGGGCTCGCCGAACGCCTCCAGATCGGCCGCAACCAGGCGGCCAGCTTCATCGACGCCTACTTCGAACGGTTCCCGGCGGTGAAGCAATTCATCGACGCGACGATCGAGCAGGCCCGTCAGCAGGGCTACGTAACGACGCTGCTCGGTCGGCGGCGCCGGATCCCCGAGCTGCAATCGTCGCGGTCGCAGATTCGAAGTCAAGGCGAGCGACTGGCCGTCAACACGGTGATCCAGGGGACCGCCGCCGACATCATCAAGCTGGCGATGATCCGCTGCCACCGCGCCCTTGCCGAGGGGGGATTCAAGACCCGGCTGATCTTGCAGATTCACGACGAGCTGCTATTTGAGTGCTCACCCGAGGAACTCGAGGCCGCGACCGAGTTGGCGAGGCGAGAGATGACCACTGCCTATCCGCTGGACCCGCCACTACTGATCGACTGCGGCAGCGGCCCCGACTGGCTCAGCGCCAAGTAGTCCGAGGGGGAGCCAGCGCCGCGGCGGCACTACGCTTAAATACACCGGACCGACCGGCGAATCCGCCCCGATCCCGGCGCCAGGGGCCGATTCGCGCCCACCCCCGGGGCACCCCGCGGGCGTTCATCAATCGACCCCCGACTTGGCCTGGAAAGCGGGTTCACTCGCCCGGCTCGGCGGATCCAGCTGAGCCAATCTCCGAATAAACGCCGAAAGGCGCCGACACGGGAGTGACGACGCCTTTCGGTTCTGCCGCCCGGGGCGGCTGCTCGGTTCGAGCTGTCCGGGGGATTAGGCCTCGTCGCCGGGCTCGGTCGGATCGCCGTTGTGGTGCTCTCCGCTGCCACCCTCGTGATCACCGTCGCCGTCATCGCCGCCGTCATCGCCGTCGTCGTCGTCGTCGTCGTCGCCTTGGTCGTCGTCGCCCTGGTCATCGCCGTCGTCGTCGCCTTGGTCGTCGTCGCCCTGGTCATCGCCGTCGTCGTTCCCTTGGTCATCGCCGTCGTCGTCGCCTTGGTCGTCGCCTTGGTCGCCGTCGTCGCCGTCGCCGTTGTCGTCGTCGCCTTGGTCATTGCCGTCGTCAACAAGTCGAATCACGGTAAAGACGAGACCGTCGCCGCTAAGGCGCAGCTCGGCTTGATGGACGATCACACCGACCACCAGCGGGTCGACCCCGCAGGAGGCGCCGTGGCCGTAGTCGCCGTTGCCGTGTTCGCCGGGTCCGTCGGCGGGCTCGGTCTCTTCCTCGTCACCCTCGTCGCCGCCGTTTTCACCACGGCAGCCACAGAGAATCAGGGTCTGGTCGTTGACCACTCCGGTCACGATCGGGCCACCGAACAGGTTGACCGTGAGCTCGCCGGTGTCGATGTCGAACGAGGCGATCGTGCCAGCGCCTTCGTCGCCGTCGTCGATCCCGTCACCGTCGGTATCGCCGTTTAGCGGGTCCATCTTGGCTCTGAATTCGGCCCGGTTGTTTAGCGAGTCGCTGTCCTGATCGTGGCGGGCTTGGCCGTGCTTCAGCGACAGACCGTGGTGTTGCTCCCAGCGATCCGGGATCCGATCGCGGTTTTGATCCTTCGCGATCGCGGTGCCAGCAAACGCTGCCAGGAGGATCGCCGTCAGCATCGCCATCACGGCGGTTGCGCGGGTTGTTCGATTCATCGCTTCTGTCTTTCTGTTTGGATTGCGCCGGGTCGCCGTATCGGCGCGGCGCGGCAGTACTTGTTATCGCTTAAACCCCGGCGAGGGTCAAAGATCACGGACAAATTACCGAGATCGTCGGCGGCGATCGGCCAAGGGGTCGTCGAGAGGCGCCGTGCGGTGCTCGCCCGGGACGCTTGGATCGTTGCCGTTGCCTTCGGTTTCGCTGTCGCCATCTGACTGCCCGTCGGGTTGAGCGGGCGGGTCATCGTCGTGTGTGTCAGCCTGGTCGCCGCCGGAATCGTTGGATCCGTCCTCGCCGCCGCCGGAATCGCCGCCGCCGCCGCCGGAGCCGTTGGATCCGCCGCCGTCGCCCGCATCGCCGGACAGGTTGCCGTCGTCACCCGGACCGTGGTGTTGGTTATCGCCCGGGTCGGTCTCCTCACCGCCAGCTCCGCCGCCGTCCTCGCCGGGGCCGGATTGCTGGTTGTCGCCGGGGTCATAGCCGGGCTGGTCGTGGCCCGCGCTCCGGTCCCCACCACGGTCCGGGCCCTCGGCCTGGCCAGTGTCCTCTCCATCAAATGTTGTCGGTTCATCTCGGCGGCCGCCGCCGCGATCGCCGCCCTCGGCCGCGTGGTGGCTCTCGCCCCCGGCCGATTGGGCCGGGTTGGCTGCTGTCGTCGGCTCGTTGAGGCTTGGCTGCGCCACCGCGGCGGCCGGATCAGTCGTCGGATTTGCTTCGCGCCCCGGTGTCCCGGTTGAATTCGGTCCGTCGCCATCGTGCTTGAGCGCCACGCCGCCCGCCACAACCGCGACGGTTGCCGTCACCGCCGCGCCCAGCTTGACCCCCCCGACCAGGCCGCCAGCACCGCTGAGTAGGCCGCCGGCGCCGAGGCCGCCACCACTGCCCGCTCCGACCGCGCCAGCGCCAGCCGCCCCGCCACCGAGCAGGCCGGTCAGGATCGGCAGCGGCACCACCGCTCCGGCCGCCGCCCGCAACCCCTCACGGGCCCGGAAGATCAAGCCACGCACGGCGGTCGCCGAGGTGCCGAGTTGGGCTGCAATCTCGCCGTGCCCGATTCCGTCAAGCTCGCGTCGCACCAGCGCCTGCCGTTGCTTCTCGGGCAGTGCACAGATCGCCGCGACCAGGCCGCGCATTTGCTCGTTTTGTTCGGCGATCACCGCCGGGTCGCCGCCGCCGACCCCGTCGCCGCCGAGGTGGTACTCCAACTCCTCGTGTCGCGGGGTGTCCCGTATTAGGTTGAGAGCACCGTTTCGAACGATCGTGAACAACCACGGCCGCAGGTTGATCTCGCCGGTAGCGCCGGCCAGTGCAGCGTGCGCCTTGGCCAGCGATACCTGCACGACATCCTCGGCGCTTGACCCGACCATCGCGGTGGCGAACGCGACCAGCGGGCTGCGGTAGCGCCGCACCATCTCCTCGAACGCACCGTCATGCCCGGCGCGCACCAGTTCGACCAGCCGCGAATCCGGCTGGGTCACCAGGGCGCGTCGTGCGATTCGTCCCAGGCCTTTTGAGTTCGTCGTCGTCACGCTGATCGCTCTATATACATGTAACCCGAATTCGTGGCAAAGATCACGCGGCGAGAAGTGCGGAAAGGACATTCAGGCTGTCGACGCGGTTCAATATCAAAGATGTTCGCGCCCTCATACGCTCTCAACCGGTCGTGGCGACGGCTACCGAGGCGGACTAGGTAGAGCATGGATCGCGGTCTCGCGGTTTTCGTCTCCGCTTTGGTCGGTGGCTTGATCGCGCTGCAGCCTGCGGTCAATGCCGGTCTCGGCAAGGCGACCGGCAGCCTCCCCGCGGCGCTGGTCTCCTTCCTCGTCGGGACGCTCGCCCTGACCGCGATCGTCGCGGTCGCCGGCAAGATCGGCGGCGTCTCGGCAGCCTTCGAGGTTGAGCCGATTTACCTGGTCGGCGGGCTGCTCGGGGCGGTCTACGTGACCACGGCGCTGATCACGGTCGGCTCGATCGGCGCTGGCGGAGTCGCCGCCGCGACCGTCACCGGCCAGCTCACCGCCTCGATCGTGCTCGACCACCTCGGCGTTCTCGGGCTCGAGCAGACCGCCCTGAGCTGGGATCGGATCCTCGGTGCGGTGTTGCTGTTGGCCGGGACCTTGCTGATCGTCCGATGAGCGGACCGGGCAGCCCTCAGGAGGAGCGAGTTCGCCGACCTCGCCCTGAAAGGAAAATAGCCCGAGAATGGCGCAAAATTCGCGATTTTCACCTGCCGCGAGTGGGCGGGAGCGGCAAGTCAACTCTGGCGAAGAGATTGTCGGCGAGTTGCTTGGAGCGCTCGATGCCGAGGCGACCGAGCGGCTGCTGCGCAGCCCCGCGGACACCGCCGAGGGATCGAAGGCGCGGCCCCCGCCGCTACCCTGAAGGAACTATGACCGCCAAGGAGAAGCTGCGCGAACGAGTCGAAGGGCTCTCCGAGCAGGAGGCCAGCGAGGCGCTGCGGCTGCTTGACCTCGGCTCTGACGCGGCCACTGCCGCCTTCCGCGACGCGCCGGTCGATGACGAGCCCTGGAGCGCCGCGGATGAAGCCGCAGCGGCCAAGGGTCGCGCCGACATCGCCGCCGGGCGCACCGTTTCGCTCGAGCAGGCGATCGCCGTGCTCGAGGAGTGAGCACTCGCTCCTGGGATGTCAAGCTGACGCAGTCGGCTCTCCGCGATCTACGCCGCCTGGACCCCCAGATCCGCCGTCGCGTTACGGCGGCGCTCGAGGCGCTCGCCGCCAACCCTCAGCGGCCCGGCGCGCTGCGCAAGCTCAGCGGCGCTCCTGAGCACCGGCTGAGGATCGGTGACTGGCGCGCGCTACTTTTGCTCGACGCCCGGGTGTTACGCGCCACGCAGGCTGATCACCAACGCCTGATCTAGCGCCACGAACCGTGACGACGGCACGATTCGCCGTTGTTGTTGTTTTTCGTCGTTGTTGGTCGTTCGTTCGTTCGTCGTTCGTTGGTCGTTCGTCGTCGTTCGTCGTTCGTCCTCGTCCGTCGTCCGTCGTCCGTCGTTCGTCCGTCGTTCGTTGGTCGTTCGTCGTCCGTCGTCCGTTCGTCGCACCCCGCCCCCGCCCGGGTAGCCGCCCCTCCCGCCGCGTAGCTGCAGTCCGTAGGACAAAGCGGAGCGGCGGGAGGGGCGCCGCCTTCGGCGACCCCCCAACCCGGCCCGATCGGCGAAACTACGCCGACTGAAAAACGCGAGAGGCCCCAACGAATTTTGCCTTCAAAAGGCCCCTCGCAAACACGTCGTCCAGAAAGGAGGACACGCTCTGATGCAGATCGTAGGGGTCCCGGCCAAGGAAATCGATGCGATGCTCGAAGGCGGCGTCGGCCCGTCGCTCGAACCCGACCAAGATTGCCCCGATTGCGGCGGCAAATTCATCCGCTGGGGCTCCTATATCTCTCGTTCCGCACTTCTCAGGCGCTATTTCTCCCCCCACCCTTCCGCCCGCTCGGCAGCTCGGATCGCGAGCGCTTCGAGTTCGCGAGTGAGGGCGCGTAGACGCCTGTCGTTGTCCAGCCAAGGCTGGTAGCGCCGGGCCTGCTCGGCGCTGAGCAGGCGACTCGCGG
>JAHEXU010000073.1 GCA_023251975.1 bacterium
TGAGGTGGATCGGACGCTGGCTTCGATCATCGCCGGGTTTGGGGAGAACGGTGCGGATCGGTTTGACGACTTCCTCGTGGCCGCCGATCTCGATCGGGCCGAGTACGCCGATCTGCTCGAGGGCCGACTCGTGGCGGAGCGGCTGGCGAGTAGGCGGGGCGCCAAGCTTGGCTTCGACGAGCTGTCGGCCGAAGCTGCGGCTCGAACCTGGTGCGACCCGAAGCTGGTGCGCCTGAGGTGTGCGGCCGAGGGGCAATCCGGTGGCTGAGAGAAGGGGCCGTCCGGACCGGTCGATTCAGGCCGAGCGGTCCGCCCGGCGACGCGGGCCGAAGGCGCGGCGCTTCGCGGCGCTGCTCGCGATTGGCGCCGTGATTACCGGGCTGTGGGCGATCGTCGGTGCGCAGGCCGCGGCCCCGGCAACGGCCTGCTACGCGGTCTCCGGCGCGACCAGCACGCTCACCTACGTCTTCAAGGACGACCTGGACCCGGCGACCAACGAGGTGACGATCGGCAACTTCGGCGCCGGGGTTGGTGCGGTTGGGGGGATCGCGCTCGATTCGGCCAGTGGGATTCTTTACGCCATCAACGACGACCGCAGCGGCACGGTCGACGTCGACACCGGCGCCTTTTCCCCGCTGGCGCTGATCGGGAGTGGGAATGGCAGCGTCGGCAGCGTCACCTTCAACTCGATCACCGGTCTCGCGACCCAAGCTGGGGATCCTTACCTGTACGCAACGATGCGGCGAACCTCTGGCCCGGATCTGCTGTTGAAAATCGACAAGGCGACCGGCAAGGTGGTACAGGACGGATTCGGGAGCGACGAATACGTCGAAATTCCGACCTTTACCTCGTCGAGCCCGTCGGCGGTCCTCGACGATGTCGCCGACATCAGCTTCAACCCGTTTGACGGGACCCTTTACGCGATCGTCAACAACGGCGGCTCGGGTGTCAACGATCGGTTGATGAAGATCGACACCTCGACCGGGGCGTTGAGTGACGTCGGGCTACTTGGGGAGCCCGAGATGGAGGGCCTCAGCTTCGACGGCGACGGTCGACTGTTCGCCGTCCGTAGCGATGTCGGCCAGTTCTACGAGGTCGATCCGACGACCGGCGCGGTCGGCGCGCCGCACCCGATCGACAACGCGACCGACTACGTGGCGCTCGCCTGCAACACGGCGCGCGCCAATCGCGCCACCGGCAAGATCTTCAACGACCTCGACAACGACGGGGTCCGCGACAGCGGCGAATCAGTCAGCTCCGGAGTGGAGGTCTACCTGTATGACGACGCCGACGGGGACGGCCGGGTCGAGGTCGACGAGGTTCCGGTCGCGACGACCCGGACCGACGCCGCCGGCAGCTACGAATTCAATCGCCCCGAGACCGGCAAGATGATCGTGATCGCGACCGCCGACGGGCTGCCGATCCATGCTCACTTCACCGCCTTCTCGCGCCGTCCGATCGACTTCGGCGGCGCAACCGGCCAGACCGTGACGAACGATTTCGGCTGGCTGACCGCGCCCGCCGGCGCCGATTGTTTCCTCGTCGCGGATGACCAAAATCTCGCCACCACCGTCCTCAAGGACGCGCCGTCTCCGCTCGACAGCGAGACCGCGCTGGGCCTCACCGGGGTTGACGACATCGAAGGCATCGCCTACGACGATCTGACCGCCACCGTTTACGCGGTCGACGGCGTCGCCGGCAAGCTTGGCACCCTCGACCAGGCCAGCGGCGACTTCACTCCCTACCCGCAGCCGGTCGGCAACGGTAGTGGAGCCGCTGGCACCAAGGCTCTTGACAACATCGACTCGCTCGCCGTCGATCCCTTCAGCGGGGAGCTCTGGGGCGTCGATGCCAATTCGCCCTACGACGTTCTCTTCCAGATCGACAAGTCAACCGGGCAACGGGTCCCGAATGTGTTCGGCGCCGCGGTCGACTACGTCGAGCTGGTGCCGTCGGCGATGACGAGCCTCGGCGATGTCGACGACATCGCGATCAGCCCGATCGACGGGCGGATGTATGCGATCGCCAACAATGCCGGGATCGGCGATCAGCTCGCCGGGGTCAACACGCGGACCGGCGAGCTGACCCTGATCGGCGCGGTTCACGACTCGGGCGGCGTCGCGATCGAGGATGTCGAGGGCCTCGCCTTCGACGCTCGAGGAAACCTTTACGCGACCAAGGGCGGCGCCAACAACAACGGCACTCTCTTCACGCTCGATGTCGCAACCGGCCAGGCGCTGACGATCAACCCGATCCGGATCGGCTCCGACTACGAGTCGATCGCCTGTCCGGCGGCCGCAACGAACCGGATCAGCGGCACGATCTTCGCGGACGCGAACGGTAATGGCAATCAGGATCCCGGGGAGGCTGGGACCGGCTCGGTTGCGATCCGGCTGTGGCGCGACGCGGATGGCGACGGTCGAATCGGCGGCGGCGACACCCTCCTCAGCACCACAACCACCGCCCCGGCAGGTAGCTACGCCTTTACTCTCCCCGCCACCGGCAAGTTCATCGTCCAGGCCTCAGCGCAGGGGATCCCGGTCGACACCACCTTCACCGGAGGTTCGGATCGTCCGCTTGATCTGGGGAGCGGATTTGCCGGTGATGTCAGCATCAACTTTGGCTACGCCCAGGCAGATTTCTGTTGGGTCGGGGCGAGCGGGGTGGACCTGCTAACCCGGGTCGTCGAGGGCGACACGAACCCTCTGAGCAACCAGACGACCGTTGGTTCGTTCGATTCCCCGAGTCGAGTGGCGGCGCTCGAGTACGACATCATCACCGACACCCTGTATGGGGTCCAGCAGGGCGAGGGCGCCGGGATTATCGGGTTCCTCGGCACGATCAATCAGGCGACTGGGCATTTTACGGCGAAGGCGGCACCGATCGGAAAGGGCGATGGGGTCGACGGAAGGGTCGCGCTCGATGCGCCGGAATCGCTCGCATTGGACCCCTACTCGCAGCGCCTGTGGGCGGTCCAGCCGCGGGCGACCGGGCCCGATCTGCTGTTTGCAATCGACCCGGCGAGCGGCGTGCGGGTTGCCGACCTGTTTGGCGTCGGGGTCGACTACGTCGAAATCGGGACTGCCCCTGACACCGACGCGGTGGCGGTCAGCCCGATCGATCGCACCCTGTACGCGCTGCAGAGCTCAGCCGGGACAAATACGGTGCTGGCGAGGATCGATCCGGCAAACGGCGCAGTCACCTCGTCGGTTGGGTTGATCGACCCCGCGGCTGCCCCGATCCCGAACGTCAAAGGTCTCGACTTCGACGCCTCCGGCGCCGCCTGGCTTCTCACCGGCAGGACACCGCTCGGCGCCGTCGCCGCGACCGACGACGGGATGTTCTCGCTCGATCCGGCGACCGGGATCGCTAGCAACCGCCAGGAACTCGACAACGCGACCGGCTTTGACTCGCTGGTCTGCGGCGACGGCGCCCCCAACACGATCGACGGCTACGTGTATCGCGACGACGACCGCGACGGGGTCAAGGACGGCGGCGAGCCCGGCACCGCAGCCGTCACGGTCCGCCTCTACCGCGATTTGGATGGTGACGGGGTCCCCGATCCGAACGAGCCGCTGCTCGATACCGACCTGAGCGGATCGGACGGCCACTACCGGTTCAGTTTTCCGGCAACCGGCAGGTTCGTCGTCGAGGTAAGAGCCGCCGATTTGCCGGCCGGGCACGCCTTCACCGGAATCGGCACCGGTGCGGTCGACTTCGGGACCGGGTTCGGGCAGTCGGCGAGCCGCGACTTCGGCCACGTCCTCAGCGTCGATCTCGACATCAACAAGACCGATTCGACCGACCCGGCGCCGGTTGGCGTCCCGTTTAGCTACGACATCCGGGTCCGCGATCTCTCGATCAGCGACGGCAGCGGCGTCGTCGTCACCGACAGCCTGCCTGCCAACCTGCAGTTTCAAAGCGCCACCAGCTCGCAGGGAAGCTGCGCCGCCGCCGGGCAACTCGTCACCTGCAACCTCGGCACGGTTGTGGCGGGCAGCCAGGTCGGAATCACCCTCAACGTGCGTCCACAGCTCTGTGGTTGTGCCTCGATCATCAACACCGCGACCGTCGCCGGCGCCGAGCTTGACCCCGACCTGACCAACAACCAGGAGTCGGAGACGACCGCAATCGGGCCTCCGCCCCCGGTCGATCTGGCGGTCGACAAGGTGTTGAGCTCGGGTGTTGCGGCCGAGGGGCGCCGGCTCGGCTACACGATCACCGCGACTAACAACGGACAGTTCGAGGTCGCCTCGGTGAGCGTCCGCGATCAGATCCCGAGCGAGCTCAGCTTTGTCTCGGCGACGGTTAGCGGCTCGGGCGGGACCTGCTCACCGCCGAGCGGCGGCGGCCCGTTGATCTGTGATCTCGGCGCGATGAACTCGGGCGAGTCCAAGACAATCGACCTCGAGGCCGATCTCGGCGGATCGCTGCCCGCCCAGATCGCGAACACCGCGACGATCAGCGCTCCGGTCACAGATCCCGTCCCGGCCAACAACAGCTCAACCGCGACCGTGACCACGGTCCACCCGCAGCTCAACATCGATAAGGATGTCTCCGGCGATCCCGAGGACGATGACCTACGGCCGACCGAGCCCGGCGACGCTTACGTCTACACGCTTGACATCGTCAACTCCGGGACCGGCCCCGCCTACGATGTCGTGGTCGACGATCTTCCCGACTCCGCCCTGCGCGCCGTAATCGAGACGGACGGCCAGGCGTTCGTGACCGACGCCTGGAACAACGCCGACCCCGATATTCGCTGGGTGATCCCGGGCCCGATCGATCCCGGCGGTTCGGTTCGGTTGCGCTACACCGCTGAGCTCGCCTCGACCGGCCCCTACAGCGCCGGCCAGGCGGTGAGCAACAGCGCCGACATCTCTTCCTACTTCGAGACCGACGGTGCGAGCCGTGCCGCCCAGCCGACCGAGACCTTCGCCAACCACGACGATGTCAGCGCCGACCAGGTTCAGATGACGGTCGCGATCCCGAGCCTTGCGATTGCGAAGACGACCGGCGCCCAAGGCTTCCCCGAGAGCGCCGCCGCGGCGGTCGGGACGCCGTTTGCCTGGCGAGTCGTCATCACCAACAACTCAGGCGCGGTCGCCCACGGGGTCGATCTGCACGATGTCCTGCCGGCGGGCTGGAACTACCGGGCCGGGTCGGCGCAACTGCTACCCGGCGGTTCGATCGAGCCGACGATTACCCCGAGCGGTAGCGGCGACGCGCTCGATTGGACCGACCTGACCAACCTCGCCCCGGGCGAAACCCTGACCCTCGACCTTGACGCGACCCCGACCGCCGCCGCCGCCAACACGACCGGCACCGGCGCCTCCAACCCGCACCTCAACAACGCCTCGGCGACCTGGATCGACGGCGCCGGATACAGCTTGGCGACCAGCGGCCCCTACAGCGGCGGACCTGACAGCGCCGAAGCGATCTTGGGCCCGTTCGGCGATGTCGCGATCTCGAAGGTACACGTGCTCGGCCAGCCGATCGAGGGCCACAACCTGACCTTTCAGATCACCGCCACCGCAAGCAGCGTCAACGCGACCAACGTCGTTGCCCGCGACGCGCTGCCGCCCGAGCTGAGTTACGTCTCGGTCGCAATGACAAGCGGCAGCGGCTCCTGTTCGGCCGCCTCCAACATCGCCACCTGCAACCTCGGGTCGATCCCCGCCAATACCTCGGAGAGCTTCCGGGTGGTGGCACGGCTCGGCCCGAACCCGCCAGCGACCGTCACCAACACCGCCACGGTCAGCGCCGATACCGACCTCGATCCGACCAACAGCAGCGCCGACGCGGTCGTTGCCACGGTGCGACCGCAGCTGACGATCGACAAATTCGTCTCGGGCGACCCCGACCTCGACGACCTCCGCGATACCCAGCCGGGTGATTCCTACACCTTCACGCTGCGCCTGACCAACATCGGCACCGTCCACGCCCACGACATCCTCGTCACCGATCTGCCCGATGCCGAGCTCCGCAACGTCAACATTGCGGCGGCGGCGGCTGGCGTTACCGTGACCGACAACTGGACCGCCGGTGATCCCGATATCGGGCTCTTGGTCACCGGGCCGATATCGCCCGGCCAGAGCCGCGACATCACCTACACGGCAAGGTTGACCGGGACCGGCCCCTACACCGACGGCCAACAGGTCACCAACAGCGCCGACATCACCGCCTATTACGCCGATACCGCCGCCAACCGGGCCGCCCAGCCGGGTTTTCCCTGGACCGCCTTCAACGATGTTCTCGCCGATGACCTCAGCATGACGATCCGCCTGCCCAACCTGGCGGTCGTCAAGACGACCGGCCTGGCTGGTTTCCCCGATCTCGGCACGGCCGGAGTCGGGAGCTCGTTCCCGTGGTGGATTCGGGTCACCAACAACGGTCCCGCGCTCGCCAGCGCGCCAGTGATCCGAGACATCCTGCCCCCCGATTGGCGCTATGACAACGGGTCGGCGCTGATCAACGGGACGACCCAGGTCAATCCGACCCGGACCGCCAACTCGGCCGGAGACCGCCTCGATTGGAGCAATATTGGCGACCTCGCACCCGGCGCCTCGCTGCGGATCGACTTCACCGCGACCCCGCGCGCCGCCGCCCTGGTCAGCGGCGGCACCGGAGCCTCCAACCCGCACACCAACACCGCCACAGTTCGGACCTACGACGACGCTGATGGCAACGCGATCGTCCCGAGCCCGGCCCCGTCCGATCTCGCCCAGGCGATCTTGCCGCCGCCGACCTCTGACCTCTCGCTGACCAAGACCCTCGCCTCCGGGAGCCCGATCGAGGGCGGCCGGCTGACCTACCAAATCGATCTCGCCAACGCCGGCCCCGACCTCGCTCCGAACACGATCGTCAGCGATCAGCTTCCGACCGGCCTCAGCTTCGTCTCGGCAAGCGTGCTCAGCGGCGGCGGGAATTGCAGCGAGAACGGCGCTGGCCTCGTCACCTGCGACCTCGGTGATCTCGCCGTCGGGACGACCCCGCGGATCGCGATCATCGCCCGGGTCGACGCGAGCCCACCCGCCACGATCGACAACACCGCCACGATCGCGAGCGACTCGAGTGATCCGAACCTCGCCGACGACGCTTCGAGCGTTTCGCTTACCACCCAGCGTCCGCAGGTGATGATCGACAAGGACATCAGCGGCGACCCCGACGACGACGACCTCCGCGACACCCAACCCGGCGACACCTACACCTACACCGTCACCGCCACCAACACCGGCGCCGCCCCTGCCTACGACATCCGGGTAGCCGATCAACCCGATCCGGAGCTGACCAACGTCGTCCTGACCGGCGGCGCCGCCGCCGCGACCGACTCCTGGAGCGCCGCTGACCCTGACATCGTCTGGGTGGTGGCGGGGCCGCTCGCCCCGGGTGCCTCGACGACCCTCCGCTACACCGCATCGCTGATCGGTTCGGGCTCGCTTAGCGAGGGAGAGCAGGTTGACAACGTCGCCACCGTTGGGAGCTACTTCGCCGCCTCAACGGCCGCTCGCGGTGCTCTGCCCGGCTTCGCCTGGACCAACTACAACGACGGCGGCACCGATTCGGTCGCGCTGACGGTGCGGACCCCGGCCTTGGCCTTGACCAAGACCACCGGCCTGGCAGGGTTCCCGGATTCGGGCCCGGCATCGGTCAACGACTCGTTTGGGTGGCGGATCGTCGCCACCAACACCTCCGGCGCCGCCGCCACGGGCGTCGACATCGACGACCTGCTGCCGCCGGACTGGGACTACGTCGCCGGCTCGGCGCAGCTCAACCCGGGCGGGCAGGTTGAACCGACCGTCAGCGCCGACCCGAGTGGTGAGCGCCTCGTTTGGAGCAACGCCGCCGACCTGGCGCCGGGGCAGAACCTGGTGATCGACTTCGCCGCGACCCCGAGGATTACGGCGGCGTCCGGGACCGGCTTTGGCCCGGCCTCGCCGCATATCAACACCGCGAGCGCCGACTTCCGCGACGGAGCCGGAGCCGCCGCGTCGGCCGCCGGCAACTACCTCGTCGCACCTGATGGCGCGGAGGCGATCCTCGCCCAACCGAGCGCCGACCTGGCGGTCTCGAAGACGCTGAGCGGTGGGGTCGGCGAGGAGGGGGAAACCCTGACCTACCGGATCGATGTCACCAATCAAGGCACCGACCCGGCCCTCGCTTCGATTCTGAGCGACCAGCTTCCGCCCCAGTTGCGCTACGGCGCGGCCGCGGTCACCCAGGGCTCGGGGTCATGCAACGAGGACGGCAACGGCCTGATCAGATGTGACCTCGGCGTGATCAACCCCGGCGCCACCCGGACGGTGACGGTTAGCGCCGATATCGGCCCGGCGCCTCCGGGGTCGATCGCCAATACCGCAACCGCCGTCACCGGCTCGCTCGACAGCGACCCGAGCAATGACTCCGACACCGCCTCGCTTACCGTCGAGCGGCCGCAGATCACGATCGACAAGGATGTCTCGGGCGATCCCGACGGCGACGACATTCGTTCGACCGAACCGGGCGACAGCTACACCTATGTGCTGACGGTGCGCAACACCGGCGCCGCTCGCGCATATGATGTTCACGTTATCGATCAACCGGGACCGGGGCTGACCGGGGTTGCGCTCGGTAACGGCGCCGGCTTCAATACCGACAGCTGGAGCGCCGCCGACCCCGACATCGCCTGGGTCATCCCCGGCCCGATCGCGCCCGGTACCGCGTTCAACCTTCGCTACACCGCCCGACTCGCGCCCTCGGCGACCCTGAGCAACGGCCAGACTGTCCGAAACAGCGCCGACGCCGACCGCTACTTTGGCGCCTCAACGGCAAAGCGGGCCGCCAATCCGGGCCTCGGGTGGGGTACCTATGACGATGTCACGCCGGACGATGTCACCCTCAACGTCGCGACCCCGGCGCTGTCGGTCGACAAGACGACCGGCCTGCCCGGGTTCCAAGACAGCGCCAACGCCTCGGTCGCCGACCCGTTCCCGTGGCGGATCACGATCACCAACAGCTCGCAGGCGACGGCCCGTAACGTCGACGCCCTCGACACCCTGCCAGCGGATTGGGATTACCTCGCGGGCTCGGCGAATCTGCAGCCGAGCAGCGGGCCAGCGTTTGCGGCCGAGCCGACGATCAACCCCGCCGCCGGTGGCGATCGGCTCGGTTGGAGCAATGCCGTCGACCTCGCCCCTGGCGAATCGCTGCGGATCGACTTCGAGGCTACCCCGACGATTGCCGCCGCGATCGCGACGGGGACCGGCGCCGCCAACCCGCACGTCAACCGCGCCGATGCGAGCTTCGATGACGCCAGCGGCGCCGCCGCTGACGCCGCCGGCCCCTACGACCCTGCCTCCGATAGCGCCGAGGCGCTTCTCGATCTGCCCTCGCAGGACCTCTCGATCCGAAAGACCCACAGCGCCGGCAGGCTTGAAGAGGGCGAGACGATCACCTACACCCTTGACGTCACCAACCGCGGCACCGATCCTGCCGGGCAGGTCGTGGTCACCGACTCGCTCAGCTCGGCGCTTGGATTCGTCGACGCTGCCGTCACCGTGGGCGGCGGCAGCTGTGCCGACGACGGCAGCGGCAACGTCGGCTGCGACCTCGGGACCCTCGACCCCGGCCAGACCAAGACGATCGAGATTGCGGCGGAGATCGGCCCCGCCCCGCCGGCCTCGATCGACAACTCGGCCGAGGTCAGCGGCTTCGGCAACGATTCCGATCCCGCCAACAACTCCGACTCGGTAGCGGTCAACGTGGCGCGGCCGCTGTTAGCGATCGACAAGACGGTCAGCGGCGACCCCGACGGTGACGATCGCCGCGACACCGAGCCCGCTGACCGCTACACCTTTACCCTGGCGGTGACCAACAACGGCGGTGCCCGCGCATACGATGTCCGGGTCGACGATTTGCCCGACGCCGAACTCGAAGCCGTCGCGCTGAGCGGCGGCGCGGCCTTCAACGTCGACGGTTGGAGCTCGGCCGATCCCGACCTGGGCTGGGTCATCCCCGGTCCAATCGCGCCCGGGGCGAGCGTCCGCCTTACCTACCGCGCCGATCTGGTCGCCTCGGACACGCTCAACGACGGCGAGTTGGTTGAGAACAGCGCCGCGATTACCGGCTACCTCGGCGTCTCCTCGGCGCGTCGCGCCCAGGACCCCGGTTTTTCTTGGAACACCTACAGCGACGCCCCGCCTGACTCGGTCTCGATGACGGCCCAGCTACCGCGGTTGACGGTCTCGAAGACGACCGGTCAGGCGGGCTTTGGCGAGTCGGGCGCGGCCGCGGTTGATAGCCCGTTCCCGTGGCGAATCACGATCGCCAACAACTCCGCCGCGACGGCCCGCAACGTCAGCCTCAACGATGTCCTGCCGGCAGGCTGGGATTACGTGGCTGGCTCGACCGTGATTTCGCCAGCGCCGGGCGGCTCGGTTGAACCGACCGTCTCGGCCGATCCGGGCGGTGACAGGCTCGATTGGTCTGACATCGGCGACATTGCCCCCGGAGCCTCGATCGTCGTTGATCTGCGCTCGACCCCGACGACAGATGCGATCGAGGCGACCGGCAGCGGCGCGGGCAACCCGCACCAAAACGTCGCCCGGGCGGGCTTCGAGGATGCGGCCGGGGCCACCGCCGACGCCACCGGCCCCTACGCCGCCGGTCCCGATGGCGCGACCGCGATCGTCCGCGACCTCAGCACCGATCTCGCGATCTCCAAGGACCTGATCGCCGGGATCCCGGCCGAGGGGCGCTTTTTGACCTACAGCTTGCACATCGAAAATCGCGGTCCCGACCCCGCGATTCAGACCACGGTGAGCGACCAGCTACCGGCCAACCTGCAGTTCGTCGCTGCCCGGGTCGTCTCAAGTAGCGGCGGCTCCTGCGCGGCCGATTCGAACGACCTGGTCAGTTGCGAGCTTGGGGTGGTGCGCGCGGGCTCGCGGCTTGAGATCCAAATCGACGCGCGGGTTGGGGCCAATCCCGGCAGTCAAATCGTCAACAGCGCCGCTGTCGCAACCGGGGCGGTTGACAGCAACCCGGCCAACGATTCTGCCTCCGTCACCACCGACGTGCAGCGACCGCAGCTGACGATCGACAAGCAGATCAGTGGTGATCCCGACGGCGACGATTCGCGCGATACCGAGCCCGGCGACGGCTACACCTACAGCGTCGTGATCACCAACAACGGTGGTGCGGCGGCGCACGACATTCGGGTGATCGACCAGCCCGACGACGTGCTCCGAGCGGTTGTCGTGGCCGCGCCCGGACCCGGGGTGGCGATCCTTGACAACTGGACAGCGTCCGATCCCGATATTGCCTGGATGATCCATGGCCCACTGGCGCCGGGGGCGAGCATCACCCTGCGCTACGCCGCCGATCTGGCACCCTCCAACCAGCTTCACGAGGGCGAGGCGGTCGCCAACACCGCCACCCTCGACAGCTACTACGGCACCGCGTCGGCGACCCGAGCCAGCGAGCCGAGCTTTGGCTGGAGCGAGTACGTCGACGGCGGCGAGGACTCGGTGACCGCGGCGGTCCGGCTGCCGCACCTGAGGATCGAGAAGACGACCGGGCTGCCCTCCAGTCCCGACTCCGGCGCCGCCACGGTCGATCAATCGTTCCCGTGGCGGATCGTGATCACAAACGATTCCGGCGCCAACGCGAAGGCGCCGCAGCTCAACGACACGTTGCCGGCGGGCTGGTCCTATGACACCGCCAGTGCGGTCTTCAACCCCGGCGGGCCAATCGAGCCGGTGGTGGTGGGTGACAGTGGCGGCGACGAGCTGATCTGGGACCTGCCCGAGATCGCGCCGGGCGAGCGAGTCGTCATTACCTACAGCGCGACCCCGACGATCGAGGCGGCGGCCAGCCTCGGGACCGGCGGCGACGACCCGCACACCAACCTCGCCGAGGTCGTCTTCTCCGACGCCGCCGACGCGATTGGTAGCGGCGACGGCAACTACCTCGGCGGCCCTGACGCCGCGACCGCGATCGTCGGCGACGTGGTCAGCGACCTCGGGGTGACGATTCGCCGCTCCGACGATCAGGTAGTCGCGGGCCTGCAGTTCGAATACATCATCGAGGTGACCAACCACGGCCCGATCGCCGCCTATGACCCGCATCTGACCGACACGATCCCGACTGGGTTGCAGATCCGCTTGATCACCACCGACTCGGGCGATTGCAGCCTCGTGTCGCGGCAGGTCAGCTGCGATCTGGGGCCGTTGGCAGCGGGCGAGACGGCGACGATCGTGGTCGCGGTGACGGTCAACGAGGAGCGTTTCGGAGATCTTGAGGACGGCGCCGCGGTTAGCGATGCGATCACCGTCGATCCCGATCAGACCAACAACGCCGCCCTCGACACCACCCTGATCGCCGAGGTGGCCGATATCTCCTCGCAGAAAACGCTGGCCGACGAGATGGTGGTCGGGCAGGTCTCGACCTACGTGATCGAGGTGGTCAACCACGGCCCCAGCGTCGCCCGTCGAGTCCAGGTCATCGACAACCTGCCGGGCGGGCTCAGCCTGATCACGGCGACCGCCGAACAGGGGAGCTGCCGGCTTTATCGCGGCGATGTGATCTGCAATCTCGGCTCGATGGAGGTCGGCCAGGTGGTGACGATCGCGATCCGGGTCAAGGTCGACGAGATCACCCTGCTGCGAGCCGCCGAGGCGAGCGCCGCGGCCCAGCTACGGGTCGCAGGCTCCCATGGCGATGAGCACGGCGGCAGCGGCGGCGACGGCGGCGCCCTGGTCGAGCCGGACCCACTGCGACTGCAGGCAAGCGCGCTCCCGTTTGGCGCCCCGAGCGAGTTTCCGATCGACGCCGCGGCGAGCGCGCTGGCCAGTGGCGACCTCGACGGCGACGGGCGTGACGAGCTGGTCGTCGGCGGGGCCGGGAGGATCGAGGTATTCGACGCCGCTGGCGGGGGCCTCGCCACGGTCGCCGCCGGGACCGGGGCGGCGGCGATTTCCCTCGCCGACCTCGATTCCGACGGCGACGCCGATCTCGCCGTCGCCGACCGCTCCGGCGCGATCTTCGCGATTGCGGGCAACGGTCGGGGCGGGGTCGCCGATCCCATCGAGGTCGCCAACCTCGGTGAGCCTGCCGACCTGGCAATCGGCGATGTCAACGGCGATCAGTTTGCGGACCTGGTCGTGAGCGATCCTGGCGCGGGCGAGGTGGGGTTGGCGCTCGGCGACGGCGACGGCGGCTTTGCCGACCCGGTTCGGTTTGAGGCCGGCGAGTCGCCGCGCGAGCTTGAGCTGGCCGATCTCGACGATGACGGGCGCGCCGAGTTGTTGGCGGCAAGCGGCGAAACCGACCAGGTGACGCTGCTGGTTCCGTCCCAAGACGGTGCTCTGGAGGCTTCGACCCAGTTTGCGATTCCCGGCGGGCCGGGACGGATCGAGGCGGCCGATCTCAACGACGACGGTCTCAGCGACCTCGCGATTGCCTCGCGGGAGGGCGGCGCGGTCGAGGTCCTGATCGGGCTCGGCGACGACCGGTTCTCGCCCGCCACCCGCTACGCGGTCCCCGGGGTCGCGCTCAGCCTTCGGGCTGGCGAGTTCGACGACGACGGCGCGGTCGACCTGCTGGTTGCGGGCGAAGACGGCGCCGCGGCCGTCCTGCGTGGCCGCGGCGATGGCACCTTCGAGCTGCCCGCCCTGATCAGGTCCCCCGAACAAGGCGCCCCGGCTGTTGCCGCCGCTGGATTCGGGGATCTCGACGGCGACCGGCGATTGGACCTCGGGTTGGCCGGGGACGGGGCGGTCGAGACGCTGCCGGGCCAGGGGGGTGCCGACCTAACGGTGAGCGGCGGTTCGCCGTCGGTCAACGGCTACCGGGTCGTCTACCCGATCGGGGTTGAGAATCGCGGCGACGAGGCCGCCCCCGGCGCGGCCCTCGAGGCGATCCTGCCAGCCGGGGCGCGGTTGGTTCGGGTCGGCGCCGAGAGTTCGGTCGGCTGCGTCGACGACGCCGCGATCCGGTGCGGGCTCGGCACGATCGGGCCCGGCGAGGCGGTCGAACTCAACCTGATCGCGAGCTTCGCTCCGGCCTCACACGGCGGCCGCGACGACGATCCGTCCGGTCTCGGCGATGGCGCGAGTGGTGGCGAGGCGGAGCCGCTGGCCAGCGTCGGCTCGCTCAAGAACAAGGTCCAAACCAGCTCGGCGGCAACCGATCCCGACCCCGGCAACGATGCCGCCTCCGCGGTCGGCGAGGTCGTTCTTCCCGGCCATGACCCTCGCACCCTCGGCGATCACCAAAGCGGCTACCCGCAATCGAGCAACGGCCCCAGCGGCGGACCCCAGTTCGACTACATCACCCAGTACGAGAATCGCCGCTACCTGCGCCATCGACTGCCGCTGACCGGCTACATCGGCGTTCCCCTGTTGGTCCTGTCCGCTTTGCTCCTGATCGCCGCCGCGATCCTCCGCTGGTCGCTCCTCCCAACCACCGTCACGACCCGCCGACGGTAGGGTGCGACCCGGCAAAAAGCCAGGACGCCCCAGGCGAGACCATCAAACGGGCATCGCCGCGGCGAAAAGCACTGCAACCCACCAGTCGGCCGAGTCGGGCCGGGCTTGGGTGCCGCGAAACCCGCTGTCTCTCGCCAAGCGACGCATGATCAGCGCGCGGTCGGCGAAAACGAGCCCGAGATCGACGATGAAGAGTCCGAGCGCACTCGCGGGGCCATTTCAGTTCCCCAGTCCACTGGGCGGGCGGACGATGCGCCACAGCGTGGCGGGGCGCCGCCGCGCCGCCACCGCGAGCTGGCGGGCCACCTCACCGACGAAGCCGTCGGGTCGGACGTTGCGGCGCAGTTGCGCGAGCCACGCTCGTTCCAGGCCGAAGCGCACCAGCCCGTGGCTGACCTCGATGAGGTCGGCGCGGCGCAGCAGTTCGACCTCGACGCCTCGGTGCCATTGGGTAACGAGCTGGTGATGGTGCTCGACAGCGTCGGCGCTGAGACGGACGCGCTCATCCGGCCACCCCTCTGCGGCGAGCAGCCGCTCCGCCACGCGTCGCCCGTCCGTGACGTAGGCGGCCTTCGTTGCGGCGCCCGGGTAGAGACCCGCGTCGTGGAGGATCGCGGCGCACAGCAGGACCTCTGGGTCGATCGCGTCGGGTCCGCGGCGGGCCAGCTCCTTCGCAAGCAGGAAGACGCGGACGGAGTGGCGCTCGATCGGCCCGTCCGGGCTGCCGACGAGCCCGCGCAGAGCGGCCAAGCAGGCTCGCGCAGCCTGAGAGGCCGACAGCTCGTCCGCCAGCACCTCGGTCGTCATCTCGGTCTCTTGCCTATTTCTATGGAGGGGAGGGTGTCCCATCGAGCTTCGCGACGGCGGGTGAACCAGCGCAGGAATCGAACGCTCACCGCGCGGGGCAAGCGCATGGGCGCACGGTCTCCGCAGACGCTCCGCCGGATCGACCACGGCGCCCGGCGACGTGAGCGCGCGTCCGCTCCGTCGCCGCGCCCGAGGTGCTTGGCGGGGGATGTCGCCGAAACCGTCGCGAGCCTACCTCGCCAGCAACCGCGGCGCTCGGGTTCTCGGGATGCGCGTCATCGACGAGTCCAGTTGCCTCCGTGCCTGGTCAGTCAAGCGGGCAGAGGCGGAGCGCCCCGATCACACGCGGATGACCGTCGATCATCGGCGCGTCGATCAGCTCGAACCCCTCGAACCCCGCATGGCGGGCCATTGCATCTAAGCCTGCGGGGGTGAAGCCCCAGTAGACGAAGTCATCGCCGGAATAGACCTCTCCCGGCGCGGGGATGTGAGCCGCCGCCGAGGAGCCCAGGGCCTTATCCGTCGCCCCGTGGGTCTCAAGCAGCACCTGCCCGCCGGCTTCGAGGCGCCGACGAAGGGTCTTGAGCAGCCCCAGCGGATTCTCCACCCGATGCAAGATGCCGAAGCAGAGAATGAGGTCGAACCTCTCGCCGAGCTCGTCCAGATCGAACGCGTCCAGACGGTGGTATTCGACCCCGGAGTCGAGTAGCTCCCGGATCGCGGCAAACCCCTCGCCTCCCTCCAGCTCGACGCCCCAGCCCGAGCTGACCCATTCCCGGTACTGCTCGTTGTCGACCGCGACGACTCGCCGCGCTCCGCGCGCTTCGGCGAGGAACGCGTAGAAGCCGTCGAAAGTGCCGACATCGAGCACGCTCATCCCACCGAAATCCT
>JAHEXU010000233.1 GCA_023251975.1 bacterium
TTTGAAGAGGGCGAGATCTTGGGCGTACATACGGGACTCCAATCATTTAGAAGCAGGGTCCGCCAGGCAATCACAAATCCATCGATCGGGGCGGGCTGCCACACGGAATGACGAGGAGCCGAGTTTTTCCACGTACTGGCGTTGGCACCTCGATAAACGATACCGGCGCGTTCATTGCTCGGGCCGAGCAGGCGTCGTAATTCCGATGGCTGGGTGAGTCCCTCCAGGGAAGCCAAACCCGCATTGACATCGCATGTCACAGTCAATACCGCCTGTTAGGGCTTCCCTGATCTCGCGCTGCCTCGAATCGATCGACAAGAACATAGAAAAACCAGCAGCGACACCGCTAGGCTTACTGCTGGCTTTTCTTAGGATGACCTATTCTCAGACTCGCCTAACCGACTACGAGTCCTGTCGCGAAACGGGTGTCCAATCACGGTTGGCGCTGACATTAGCCATGGAACCGTCCGAATTGAATACGGCGGTGGCCTTGTTTCCGTCGCCATCCTGCTGCGAGTGGTAATAACCACCTGGGACCTTTGGGTCGTCGGTGCTGTTTACAGTATGCCTGGTTCCGTCGGAACCATTCCATTGCTGACCATCATCGCTCATATTACTCACCTCCTTTAGTAGCCGAATTTAACAATATCACAGCCGTATCCGGACCGGATGGACCCAACCGGGGGCGCGGCGGCGCAGCCCAATCCACGGTCCCCGCCCGGAGTGGATCCGTGGCGCCCACGAGAACGAGGCGTTGCCCATCGAACCCGTCAGCAAACGGGGACCCGGTCCCGCGCGCAACCCTATTACCAGCACCGCGCCGGTTGACTCGGACCCACCGCTCAACCGAGGCGGCCCCGAGCGCCGCCGCGATCAAGGTGCGATAAGCCTCGCTATTCGCGGCCTATCACACGTCCACCGTCCCATCTGCTCGATCGGGCGATCTGGAATCCGGATGTTCGTCAAGCGCCGGGCGGAGCGACGCCGGTGTTCTGCTGGCGCGCGAAGCTCGGAGCAAATCAGCCCGACCCCTGAGATCGATCGGATCATCCGACGGCCGGAGTGGACAGCCGGTTTGGAGATTGTCGCCCGACGAAATGCGTTCCCTTGAAGGGAGCCGCACCCTTCTGATATGAGATCCTAAGGGCGCGGTTCGCACGTGTGACGGATTTGCGTGATGCCCGTAGGGTGATCATGGGCCCGGCACAAGCCCCCCTCGATCGAATCCTGCTCGTCCTTGCCGCGGTGATCACGATCGTCTGCGGGACCCTGGCGGCGAGCGCCCGGGCCTCGGACTTCGGCTGCTTCGTCGAGGCGCCGGGCTCGCCGCTTGAGATCGGCGGCAGCCCGAACTCGATCGACCTCGCCGAACTCGACGGCGACCGCTATCACGACCTGATTTTGACCGACCGCGCTCGAGGTCGCATCTTCGTTGCGCATGGTCAAAAGGGCGGGTTCGGCCGCCCGCTCGGTCACCGGACGGGGGGCCGAGGCAGCTTGGATGCGGTTGCGCGCGACCTGGGCGGTGACGGTCGCGTCGAGATCGCTGCCGTCAGCCGCGGGACTTTCCAGGTCAGCGTGCTCACTCCGCGCCGCGGCGACCGGGAGGGGTTCAGCCTCCGCCGGATCGCGCTTGGAAGCAGCTTCGGGCATCCAACCGATCTCGAGATCGCCGATCTTGATCGCGATGGTGCGCTCGATCTGGTCGTCGGCCTGGGGAGCGACACCGAGGACGGCGGGGCCGTCTCCGTCCTGCTCGGGCGCGCCAACGGAGGCTTCGGGGCGGCCTTGGCGAACCGAGCTTCCGGGGCCCGCATCCGCACTGACGCTGGCCCGGATCGACGCCGACCGCCTTCCGGACGCCGTTGTCGGCCACCGCGATGCCAGCATGGTCTCGGTGCTGCGAGGCGGGGAGCACGGTACGCTCGGCGGGCCGCAACTGTATCCCGCGGGCGCCCCCGGCGCGGCGGCCACCGATCTCGCCCACGGGGACTTCGGCGTGCGTGACGGCAGGCAGGACCTCGTCGTCTCCAACGGGCGTTCCGGCACCATATCGATCCTGCGCGGTCTCGAGGGCGGGGGCTTCGCCGACCCTGTCGCGTTTCCGCTGCCCGCGGACGGCGCTGACGCCCAGGCGGTCCGTGTCGCCGAGATGACAGCCGAAGAGGGTCGAGACGGCGCGGGGTCGATCTGGCGGTTGTCGACGCCGCGAACGACTCGCTCGTGGTGTTTCGCGGCTTCCGCGACGGCACGTTTGGTCTCCGCGCCGAGCTCGATGTCGGCGACCGTCCCGTCGCCGTTGCGACCGGGCGGCTCACGCGCGACATCGTGATCGGGATCAGCGACCTGATCAGCGCCGCCACGGGCACCCCCTCGGCGTTTGAGAACCGCTCGCTTGATCGCCCCTGCCCGACCGAGTGACGGCGTGCGGACCCCCCCCCACCGGGTTGTGGCGTTCACGCAGCGGACCGTCGTCGAAGGCGGACGCATAGGCAGGACCGCCGCATGCGCACGCCGCCACAATCCGCTGGCGCTGACTCATATCAGCTTGGCGAGCGCCACCCTCAGTGATTCGCGAAGCTCAAACGCTGTTCACGCCCAGTGGCCGGTGCAGAATCGAGCGTAGACTCTCAGGCGATTCGTGTCCGCCATCCAGCCAACATATTTGGGCCAAGCGAGCGGTCGCGGTGTAGACTCAAGCGTCGAAAGCTACGGGCAGGCCCCGCAGCAAGTCCCGCCAGCGCGGCCTCGTCACCCGCCTGTGCTCGCATGACAAGGGCTTGTGCTTCTAGCTTTGATGGAACCAGGAGTTCGGCCATCTATCTACCTAATACGACTCCGTTAGCTCAGGAAGGAGTCCGACAACCGACGGCGAAGTCCTGCCGTGATGCCAACCTTGCAACAAGGCCCCCCGGCCGGTCTCAGCGCCGAAGATCTCCTGGAGATCCGCGCCGAACTGATCGAGTTTGCCGAGGACATCTTCGAGCCGATGGCGCGAAAGGACCAGCGCCGTTGGGGCGAGGTCTACCTGCGCGGCTTGATGCTCGATGGCAAGCGCAAGTCGATCGAGCCGATGGCCGCGAGGCTGTCCGACGGCGACGAACAGTGCCTGCAGCAGTTCGTAAACCAATCGCCATGGGAGTGGGACCCGGTGCGGGCGAGGCTCGCCCGCCGGGTGCACGCCGAGCTGGAGCCCGCAGCCTGGATAATCGACGACACCGGCTTCCCCAAGCAGGGAAAGTTCTCGGTCGGGGTCGCGCGCCAGTACTGCGGCGCGCTCGGCAAGGTCGGAAACTGCCAGATCGGGGTCTCGATCACAGCCGCGGCCCAGGACCACTCATGCCCGGTGAACTGGCGGCTTTTCATCCCAAAGCAGTGGGACTCCGAGGACGAGGAAAACCAGCAGCGCCGCCGCAAGGCCCACCTCCCAGATGATGTCCGGCACACGGAGAAGTGGCGCCTCGCGCTCGAGATGATCAAGCAGCTCAAGAAGTGGGGCGTAGAGCCAAAAACGGTGCTCGGCGACGGCGCCTACGGCGATGTGACCGCGCTGCGAACAGCGCTCAGCAAGTTGGGGATCCCCTACGTGCTCGATGCCAAGGGGGCAACTTCGGCCTATCCGGATTCTGCCCGACCCGAGACGCCGCCCTACGGTGGCCGCGGCCCCATGCCGAGCCCGCGCTACCCGGGTAAACCTCGCTCCCTGCGCGAACTCGCGCTCGGCGCAGGCCGAAAGAGGTTGAAGACGGTCACCTGGCGCGCTGGCACCCGGGGGGCGATGCGCTCGCGCTTCGGCGCGATTCGCATTCGCCCCGCAAACGCGGAGCTGCGCAAGGTCGCGCGAGAACGAAAGCGAGCTCGAGAGCGTCTGGCTCCTCTACGAGTGGCCGGCGGAAAGTGCCCGACCGACCGACTTTTGGCTCTCCAACCTGCCGCCCAAGACCGCGCTCGCCGAGCTGGTTGGGCTCGCGAAGCTGCGCTGGCGGATCGAGAGCG
>JAHEXU010000234.1 GCA_023251975.1 bacterium
CGATCGGCAGTGGCGGTCGTCGATCACACTCGCAAGCTTGACCTCGATCGCGATGACGCGGTCGTCGGGACGGCGGACGATCAGGTCGACCTCCTGGTCGCCGGCGGCGGTCCGCAGGTGCGCGACCCGGGCTTCGGTGGCCTGCGCATAGGTCCGGATCGAGAGGGTTACCAGCGACTCAAACAGGGCACCGAGCAAGACACCGTCGCGGGGCAGCGGGCCCGTCCCACCACCGTTCAACAGCAACCCGTCGCGGTCGAGCCCGAGCAGCTGCGCGGCTAGGGCCGGATCGGCGAGCTGATGCTTCGGCGGTGGAGCAGGTCCGGGGGCCGGCGCCAGCGCCGGTGCCGGTGATCAGGGTGGATCGGGCCGCGAATCCAGCAAGCGCAGCGATCACAACGGGCGCGTCCGAAGCGCAGCGCCGGGACGCAGCAGAGATCCACACCCGGGGTGGTTGGACTCGCGCCGACGGCGAGCGTCGGGGCCGACCGCAGCGCCAAGGATTCCGCCCCCTGGCTGCTCGGCGGCCTCGGCGCGCTCACCCTGGCGCTGATCGCCGGCTTCTTTTGGTTTCGGCGGCGGCTTCCGGGTTGAGCCATTGCGGCTGCGGGGCGATGCGGGCGCTCCTGCTCATCGCCGCGGCGATCGCACGGGCTCACCGGCCACGATCCCGAGGTCGCCGCAGCGACCTGACCGACCATCCGCTCAAACCAACTCCCCTGCCCAGAGGCGGTCGACGAAGCTCTCGGCGGGGAGAATTTCGATTCCGTCGGCGGTTCGCCGCGCTCGTGGCTCCCGGCAGACCACGATGCGTCGGCCGACGTGAGGGTGGTCCTCGATCAGCTTGCGCAAGCCCTTCAGGTGTTTGGGAAGATTCGCTCGGAGCTGATGGAAGGCGCCGCCGAGCGGCTAGAGCGGCATCTGGGAGGACGGTCATGAGCACGTTCGCGCCGTCGCTGCAGGCGTTCTTCACCGACCGCTTGATCGGCCGGCGCTCGGCGAGCCCGAACACGATCGCGGCCTACCGGGACACCTTTCGGCTGCTGCTGCGCTTCGTCGCCGAGACCACCGGCGCCTCGCCCGACAAGCTCGACATCGCCGACCTCGACGCGCCGCTGATCGCCCGGTTCCTCGAACACCTCGAGCGCGACCGCGGAACAACTCGGTGGCGACCCGCAACCACCGGCTCGCGGCGATCCACTCGCTGTTTGCCTACCTCGCCCTCGGCCATCCTGAGCACGCCGGTTCGATCCAGCGGGTGTTGGCGATCTCGCCGAAACGGGTGCAGCGCAACGTCCTCACCTACCTCACCGAGCCGGAGATCGAGGCGCTGCTCGGGGCGTGCAACCAGAGCACCCGGACCGGACGGCGCGACCACGTGATGCTCGCTTTGGCGGTGCAGACCGGGCTGCGGATCTCGGAGCTGATCGCGCTCGAGTGTGGGGACGTCACGCTCGGCGCCAGCGTCAATGTTCGCAGTGTCGGCAAGGGCCGCAAGCAGCGGCGAACGCCGCTGATCGCGCCGATTACCGCGGTGCTCGGGGCGTGGCCGGCCGAGCTCGGCGGTGACCCGGATGAGCCACTGTTCACGACGAGCACCGGCAGGCGGCTCAGCCGCGATGCGATCGAGCGGCGCCTGGCGATCTGGGTCGAGCGGGCCGCCATCGAATGCCCGTCGCCGGCGACGGGCATGAGCAGATCGCTACGACCCACCTCGAGCGTCCCGGTTGCTGCGACCTACGGCACCAGCTATTCCCTCTGGGCACCCGGTGCCTACGGCGACGTCGAGGACCTGATGTTCGAGGCGCTGGGCCGGATCGGCGCCGGGCACGAGCCAAGCGCAGACCCGGCACTGGGGCTGGCGGGGCGGACGATCCGCCAGTCGACCCAACTCCGCACCGCGCTGTTGCCATTCAGCGGCGGCGGCAATCCGCCGGTAGCATATCCCGACGGCCACTTCGCGGAGTCGCTGTCGGGGCTCGCGGGGATGATCGACGGGGCGCTGCCGATCCGCTGCGTCGCCCTAAACGCCCCGGGCTCCTATGACACCCACGACAACCAGCCTGGTGCTTTCACAAGCGGCCTCGGCCAGACCTGCGATGCGCTCTTGGCCTTTCAACGCGACCCTGGGGCGCGCGGGATCGATGACCGGGTCGTCACTTTGGTCTGGTCTGAGTTTGGCCGCCGCCCCGAGCAAAACGCGTCCGATGGGACCGATCACGGCGCTGGTGGCTGCGGCTTGTTGATCGGCAAAAGCGTTGCCGGCACGATGGTCGGGGAGTGGCCCGGGCTCGACGCGCTCGACCCTGACGACAACCTTCGCTCCACTGCCGACTTCCGCTCGATCTACTGCTCCCTGCTCGAGCAGTGGTACGGCGTCGACGCTGCGAGCCTGATCCCGGGTGCGTCGGGTTTCGCCCGGCCGGCCCTGATTTCATGAGGGGGCTTGCCGCCGGGCTTGCGGTCGCCCTGATCTGCGTGGCGGGGTTGCCGGCTGGGGGCACTGCCTCGGCCGCCTCCGCCGGGAGTGGCGACACCCCATCCCGTGCCCTGATTACCGCCGACGAGTACAGCCTCGTGCTGTTGCGGGGGGAGCTCGCCCGCGGTCCGGCGATCCCGCAGAACTACAACCGCGGCGAGGACCCCCACGACCTGCGGCTGCGCCGCCTCGGCCACAGCCGCGTCTACCAGATCCCGACGACCGCGCCGGGCTCGACCGAGAGCCTGCAGCTACGGATGGGGACCGGTCACTGGGTCCTGTGGTGTTCGCTCGCCCACCACCGCTCCTGCGGCATGGAGGCCAACCTCCGCGTCAAAAAACACCTCTGACGATTTCGGGGGGCTTCCCTCGCTATCTCTAGAAGGCTGGCTCCTACCGACGCTTGCGTTTGACCTTGAACGCGAAGGTTGCCGGGGCTGGGTCGGCCACCGACTTGACCGTCGCTTGGACCGCAAAGCTGTGCTTGCCGCGTCTGGCCTTGTAGATCTTCGGTGAGCTGCAAGGCGCAAAGGCGGTGGCGTCGAGCTTGCACTCGAAGCTCGCACCCGGGGCCGGGGTCGCAGTGAAGCTAAACGCGACCTTGGCCTTGCGCTTTTTCGTTTTGATCGTTCGCTTCGGGTGCGAGATGATCGTGGTCTGGGGTGTCAGTGCGAGGTTTAGCCCCCAGCCGCCGTGGATCGCGCCGACATCACCGTTGGTGTCATCTCGAACGTAGAGCCTCCAAGCGCCGTTTGGGTTGGTGGCGTTGAAGGCCGAGAGGGCCGTTCCATAGGAGCCGGCGGGCGCCGGCGAGGGGAAGGCGTCGGTGCTTGTATCGCTATTGGTCGGCTTGAATATGCCTGAGACGGTTGGGCCGACATCGAGGAGCGAGTATGGAGCGGCGTCGGCGATGCTTAGGGTTACGCCGTGGGCTGCGTTGGCCCCGCCGATATCGGAGACGAGCAAGACATTTTGGCCCTGCGGCCCGACCAATAGCGCGTCGATGTCATCGGGGAAGCTATGGCTGATTCCGCGGAGCTGGACGCTTACGCCAGTGATCTGGCGGTCGCCAAGGCCGGAGACGTTGATCGTCGCGGGGTAAGGGTTCGCCTCGCCGATAGTTCCGGATGCGGGGACCACGATCCGGGCTGCGTTGGTGTAGGTCGGTTGGTTGAGGGCGGTATTGATCCTGGCGATCTGGTTAGCGTGAAATTCCGTGAACCAGAGGTTGGCGTCAGGGCCGGCGGTCATGCTGTAAGGGTGCGCGCCCGGACTGATCCCGGCCGAGAACTCGGTAACGGCTCCATTCGGGGTGATCCGGCCGATTTTGGGCCCGCTGAACTCGGTGAACCAGATGTTGCCATCGGGACCGGGAGTTATCCCGCCGAGACCCGCGCCGGGGCTGATCCCGGCTGAGAACTCGGTGACTGTTCCGCCCGTGGTGATCCGGCCGATTTTGTTGCCGCCGAGCTCGGTGAACCAGATGTTGCCGTCGGGCCCGGCCGTGATGTCGCCG
>JAHEXU010000074.1 GCA_023251975.1 bacterium
CTTCTGGCGCAAAGAGCGCCAGAAGATGCCCGTCGTGCGTCGAGATCTCAATGCCCGGGAGCACCATGAGGGAAGTCCCCGAGGCCGCGGCCATCGCCGGCTTGACGAAGTCGACCCGGTTGTGGTCCGTGATCGCGAGTACGTCGATCTCGGCGTCGATCGCGCCTTGGACGTAGCTTGCGAGGTCCGGCGCGGGGTTCTCGTCGGAGTCGGCGTGCGTATGAACATGTAGATCCGCGCGTACAAACGTCGCTCCGATCGTCATTTGCCAACCTCCGCCGCCACCAACTCCGCATGCTCGACCCACGCGGCGAGCCGCTCAAGCGCCTGTTGCTCGGTGAGTTCGTGCTCGTCGTTCGGGAGGTGCCCGACCGGGTTGCGGATGCCTTGGAAACAGCCAACACCGAAGTTCATCGCCCCGTCGCGCATCGAATCGCGAGTCTGTTCATCCTCGATGGAGTCGAAGCGGAGCCGCGGTGCTGCGGGCTTGGGGGCCTTGTCGGTGAATGCCTCGCGTACCAACTTGACCTCGGACACGTCACGCCAGCCGAGCTTGTTCTGGAGGAGCGAGTTGACGGCCTTTGCGGCCGCCAGCACGGCCTCGTGGAGGTGGCCGGTCGACCATTGCACCGACGCTGCTGTCCAGACGAGTGGATGCAGGCGTCCGGCGTCGAGTTGCGGCGCCGGATCTGGATCGCCGAGCAGTTCGTCGATTTCGCTTCGAGAACGAAGTCGTTCTAGGAGACGCTGCGAGGCGTCGTGCTCGGGCGCGAACTCGAAGGTCTTGCGTTCCGGGTTCTCGTCACGCCACTCGGGATAGAGGCGGTCGAGGATCGGCCGGACTCGCTCGACGAGCGCGAGTGCGCGTTCGCGGCCGCAGACGGCGTAGGACTTGGTCGTGATGAAACCGTCACCCGAACCGTTCTTGGGCGTGGCCCCGCGCACGAACGTCTCAAGCTCGGCGGTGACACCGGCGACGTTGACGCCGTCGACGCTATTCACGCAGCGGCTCTCGTCTCCACGCATCAGAACATTGCCTCCTGCTGCGGCGCTTCCTTGCGCCTGAGCCGGGCATATTCGAGTGGCTCGCTGACGCGGGCGTTCTTCGAGCGCCATTCCTTCACCGCGTCTTCACCGAGCATGACGTAGTGCCAGGTGCGGCCGTCGCGCTGCTCGGGGTCGAGCCCGTTGATCTGCTCGCACCATGACACGGCGGCGCGCTGCTTTCGGATGACATTCTCGTTCGGGGGGCCAGAGCCGCCCCGGCGTTTACAAGACATCTTGCATTTCGAATTGTCTCAAGGTACGGCTTTCGGCTTCCAATGTCGGCGGGTCGGGTGGTCGGTCCGCGGATTTCAGGATTCGATCACGGCGAAGTTGAGGACCCATTCAGCCCATTGGGCTCTGTGGGTTGCGCGTTGTGGGTTGCTCGTTGTAAGGCTTGGATGGTACGCGCTGCGTGAGAGCCTGTGAGGTTCCCGCCTGGTCAGCGGATTAGCCGATGTCGCTGGCGGAGGATTCGCGGCTGCGGGGGCCGGCTGCGGTGGCGGTTTCGAACATTCGGACCAGGGTGGCGCCCGCGGAATGCGAGATCAGGCGGGCTCGCATCAGCTCCAGCCGGGTCCAGCCGCGGGTCTCGTCGATTCGGGCGATTCGCAAAAGGCCGACCGGGGCACCGCCGAAAAACACCGGGACGAGCAGCGCCGAGGCGAGCCCGAGTCGGCGCAGCAGCTCAACTTCGGCTCGATCGCAGGAGTCGTCGGCGGTAAAGATCCGGGCGGCCTCGCTGCTGCCGAGAACGTGGGCGGTCACCGGGTACTGGGCGATTTCGAGCGGGCCGTGATCGCACCCGACCCCACTGTGCGCCGCCTCGATCAATGACCACGCGGCGCGGTCGAGGTAGGAGAGCGAGATCGACTCGGCGCTCAGTGCGCTCGCCAGCACCTCGAGCGCCGGAACCAAATCGGACGGGGTAATCGCGTGGGAGAGGTGGGAGGCGGCGAATTCGACGGCACGGTCGGACTCGACGACCGAGCTGCCGAGCGGGACCAGCTTCATCGCCTCGGCGGTCGCCTCCTCGATTCCGTCGATCGCGTCGAGGCTGACCGCGGCAAAGCCGTCGGCTGGCCGGGCCAAGTGGTATCCCTGTCCGAGCCCGGCGTCGAGGTCCGACAAGGCCCGCAGCTCCCCCGGGGTTTCGATCCCCTCGGCACACAACTCGGCCCCGATCTTGCGGGCAAAGCGGACGAACGCATCGACCAGCGCGACCTTGGCCGGATCCTGCTCGATCTGGTTGATCAGGCCGCGATCGAGCTTGATGATGTCGGGCTTGAGCGCGGTGATCTGAGCGAGCCCAGCGTATCCGGCGCCGGCATCATCGACCGCGATTCGGGCGCCGCGTCGGCGCAGGTCGACCACGACTTCGCTGAGGCGACCGCCACCGAGCGCCAGCTCGTTTTCGGTTACCTCGATCACCAGGTTGTCGAGCCGCTCTGGTAGGACCTCCGCGACCTCGGATGAGACCAGCGCCGACGGGCTCGCGTTTAGCGACAGGAAGGTTCCGTCCGGGCGTGTCGACCCGGCGGCAATCGCGGTCGCCAGGGCGCGCGCTTCGAGGCGGTTTCCGAGCCCGCACCGATGAGCCTGCTCGAACCAGGCGTTCGGGGGCCGATTGATCGGTCCGGCGAATCGCGCCAGCGCCTCGTAGCCCTCGACCCGGCCGCTTCGCAGACTGACCACCGGCTGGAAGACATAATGCAGTGAATCGGGGGATTCGAGGATCGAAATGATCTCCTCGTACTGCTCGTCGGTCGTCGCGAACCAGTGTTTGCGACCGCTCGGGTGGCTTGCCCGCGTCGGCTGGTCGTCGTCGCGATCGCCGCGGCGGCGCTCGAGCGCGGGTGAGTAGGTCCCGATCCCATTCTTACCGCGTTCCTTCTCGGCATACATCGCGAAGTCGGCATGTTCGAGCAGGTCCTCGCTAACCAGTCGGCCCGGCGTCGCGACCGCCAACCCCATCGTGATTCGGATCGGAATCACCAGATCGTCGACCCGGATCGGCTCGGCAAACAGGGCCGCCGCCTGGTGCGCCAGCGCCTGTACTTCGGCGACGCCCTCGACGCGCTCCAACAGGACCCCAAACTCGTCGCCGCCAAGCCGAGCCACGGTCGCGGTCTCGTCAAACACTGAACTCAGTCGTCGCGCCGCAATGCACAGGACCTGATCGCCGATCGCGTGGCCGTGACCGTCATTGACGGGCTTGAAGTTGTCGAGGTCGGCGAAGATCGCCGCGGTCAAGTCTCCGCTCGCCTCGGCCGCTGCCAGCGCGTGGTCGACCCGATCGTGAAACAGCGCCCGATTGGCGAGCTTTGTCAGCGGATCGTGGAAGGCGCGGTGTCGCAGCTGCTCTTCGAGGTTCTTGCGGGCGGTCACATCGCGGGCGGTAACGACGCGGCCCTCGCCCTTGGCAAGCTCGGCTACCGTCAGCTCGATGTTAAGTAGGTCGCCGTCCGAATTGATTATTCGCAGTTCGCCAGAGTCAGCGCGATTGACGCACCGCCCCGAGATCAGCCGCTTCGCGGCGGCTCGATCGTCGCTATGACAGAGCTCCAGGAACGGTCGGCCGATCAGATCTTCAGGCTCAAATCCGATCATCTGGCGGGTCGCCCCAACCTGCATCCTGATCCGCCCGTCGGGTGCCAAAACCGAGACCATGTCGGACGAGTTGCGGACCGTCGCGGCGAGCCGGGCGTCTGAGGCGCGCCCGGATTCGACGATCGTCATCCGGTGCCAACGTCGGGCGACCGCGGAGCCGAAGAACAGGAGCGCCAAGATCATCGCAGCGAGCGGCAAGGCGGCGGCCAGCAGGACCCCGTCGGCCGAGGCCGGCGCGGTCAGCACGACCAGCCAGTGGTTGGCGTTGTGCGGTCCGCCCGAGATTCGCTGGTAGGCGACGAGGTTGCCGTCGAGCTCGGTGGTTCCCGAACTGCCACCGTGGGCGGCGAGGTCGGCAAACCGGGTGTCTGCCGCGTCACCGAGCGGCTCGTGGCGGCGCTGGCGCTCGTCACCGGAGAAGATCACGCTGCCATCTGTGGCGTCGACGACGTAGATCTGTTGGCCGTCGGTCAGCGCGGCGGCCTCGCGGCGAAAGCTCTCGATCGTCACCTCGAAGTGAACGATCGCCGGAGCTTTGCCGCGTCCAAACGGGACCTGGGTCGAGTTTGAGATCACCCACTCGTGGGTGTCGGGGGAGCGATAGGGCTTGGCTTGGTAGACCTCGCCGAGGCCCATTGCAAAGCTTGGCGCGAAGAACCGGGCGGCGCTTTCGTCGGGCGAGAGCTCGGACGGGTCGGCTCGAACCCGCCCGACGATTCGCGCGTTTTCGGCGCCGCGGCGGTCGATGAAGCAGGCCTCTCCGATCGCGTTGCGGTAGAAGCGCTGCAGGTGTAATAGCGAGTCCTCGGTTGCGATTCGGGCTGCGGCGACGGACTGTGGGTCAGCGGGGTCTTGGGCTAGGTCCTCGTAGTAGCCGGAGAAGGCCGGGCTGGTCGCGGTCAACAAGATCGCGAGCCGGGCGCGGTCGAAATACTCCTCGACATCGCTCGCCTCCGAGGCGGCCGACAGGACGAGTGCCTGGCGTTCCGATTCGAGTTCGCGCTCGTTGGCGTGGTGATACATCCAGGTGCCGCCGATCGTCAGCGGCGTCAGCCCGATCGCGAGCACCACCCCGAGGGTTCGGAGTCGGCCCTGGGCGGGTTCTCGGCGATTTCGTATTTCGCGAAGCCGCATCAGCTCTCCTTCGGTCTTGGCACGAATTGGGCTGATTGCAGCGCTTGATTTTGGCCAAGTCGGCAGTCGCGGTACCCTGTTTGATGATGAGTGGGTCAGACGCTTCTCGGGTCCTGATCGGCGGCCTCGTGGTCGGGTTCGTCTTGCTGATCGCGGCGGTTTGGGCTAGCGGCCCCAGCCTTGCCGCTGGCCTCGCGGCGACCGCCGGGTTGATCTTGTTTGCGACCGCCGCCCTGGCAGCGCTCGTCGGCCCTCGCGAGGAGGCCGACCGCTCCGCCGAGCAACGGCACCGGATGGGCCAAGACACCCCCTGACTGGCTAGGCCCTCCAGCGGTCCGCGTCGGCGTCCACCGACCCCCGGTTGAGGCGGGACGACGGTGAACGCGGTCGTGCGGAGCTATCTGAGCGACTACCCGCAGACCGATCGCGCCCCAGCGACGGGCGGCGGCCGGTTGAGCTGGCCAACCAAAGCGCCGCCTCAAATCGGGTGACAGGACGGTCGTGGACTCGAGACGGGGCGTATCTGCCCAGCCTCGGTTGAGCGCCGCGGAATTCCCACCTTCGTCGGTGATTTCTACATCACCCTCACCCGCTTACTTGCGACGTCGCTGCCGCCTCACGACGCGCTCACAACCGTTTGGACGATCCTCGACTGGCCGACCGTCTTGATCGATGCGGCGCACCGCATCGACGCGATCGAACTCAGCAAGAGCGTTCGGATCTCCGATTGGGATGCGCGCTGGCGCGAACCTCGTCGGCGTAGGCCCGCTGATTGTCGCGGCGGCGATCAGCGGCGAGCGCAGCGAAACGGCGCGGTCGGCGGCCTCGCCAAAGCGGCGGCGAGGCCTATCTGAGCGGGATCGAAACCGGAGCAGCGATCACCGCTTCGGCCGCCGCTTCGGCGGCGTCGAGCTGCTCCCCAACCAGATCGAGCCCGCCGACCCAGAAGTCCGGGTCCGTCAGGTCGACCCCGACCATCGCGCCCAACTCCTCCGGCGAGCAAGAGCCGCCGGCACTCAGCATCTCGAGGTAACCGGGGATGACCCCGTCGCCGCGCTCGGTATAGAGGCGGTAGACCGACAGCGCCAACAGCTGGCCGTAGGCGTAGGCGTAGACGTATCCGGGTGAGCCGATGAAGTGCGGCACATACGACCACCAGGAGCGGTAGTTGTCGGTCACCTCGACGGCGTCGCCGAGCAGCTCGACCTGGCCCTCCACCCACAGTTCGCCGAACCGCTCGACCGAGAGCTCGCCGTCCTCGCGACGGGCGCGGTGGACCCGATCCTCGAATTGGTTCATCGCGATCTGTCGAAATACCGTCGCGATCTGCCCCTCGAGCGCCTCGGCCAGCAGACCGAGGCGCGTCCCCGGGTCCTGCTCGGCCGCCAGCAGCCGCCCGAGGACCAGCTCTTCGGCGAACACCGAGGCGGTCTCGGCGACGGTCAGCGGCGTTGATTGGTGAAAGTTTCCCTGCTCGCGCGCCAGGTATTGGTGGATCCCGTGGCCCAGTTCGTGGGCCAAGGTGGTGACGTCGCGGCGACGATTGGTCCAGTTCAACATCACGTAGGGATGGACCCCGGGGACGGTTGCGGCGCTGAAGGCGCCGCCGCGCTTTCCCGGCCGCGGCGGCACGTCAATCCAGTTGCCCTCGAAGAAGCGCCCCGCTACCTCGGCCATTCGCGGCGAGACCGAGCCGAACGCATCAAGC
The DNA here is from genome assembly GCA_023251975.1 of bacterium. GTDB lineage: Bacteria > Actinomycetota > Thermoleophilia > Solirubrobacterales > 70-9 > JAHEXU01. The sequence continues at coordinate 6,497 of JAHEXU010000074.1, forward strand.
ACGATCTCGCGCCCCTCGGCAAAGCTGATCGCGGCGCCGTCGGCGCCGACCGAGGCCATCCGGTCGTAGTCGGCCAGTCGCTCGATCCCAAGCAGCCGCGCCTTGGTCCGATACCAGCGCCGGGCCAGCTCGTAGCGTCCCTTGACCGCCTCGACGAGCGCCCCGACCGACTCGTCGGAGGCCTCGTTTGAGAGGTTCCGGGTCGCCAGCCAGTGCGGGTAGTGGCGCAGTCGATCCTTGATCGCCTTGTCCTGCAGCAGCGTGTTGAAGACGTAGGCGCGGGTCCGCAGGCCAGGCTGCAGCGCCGCCGTGATCGCCTCGGAGACACCGCGACGAACCTCGCGGTCGGGGTCGAAAAGCCCCGACAACGCCTCGTCGAGCGAGGCTGGCGCCTCCGCGCCGGGCAGCTCGACCCGGATCGACGCGGTCAGCTCGTCAAACAACCGACTCCAGGCGCCGCGCCCGGTCACCGCCAGCTCGGTCGCGATCGTCTCCTCGGCCTTGCTTAGGAGGTGTGGCCGGTAACGGCGCGCCAGGCGCAGGTAGTGGGCGCAAAACTCCATCTCCGCGGCGCCGAGCAGCCGCTCCGCGTCGGCGTCGTCAACCTCGACCCATTCGAGTTCGAAGAACAAAAGCCTGGCCGAGATCGCGGTTCCGCGCTCGGTGCAACGGGCCACCAGGGCACCGATCGCCGGGTCCTCGGTGTCGGCGGAGAACCGCAGGTGGGCGTAGTTGAGGGCGCGACCGGCCAGTTCGGAGATCGCGTCGAGCTGGCGCATCGCGGCTCGCAGGCCGTCGGCGTCGAGCGAGGCGACCGAGCCCTCGTGGGTGGCGGCGAATTCGGACGCCAGAGCGTCAGCCGCGTCGAGCAGCGAGAGCACCGCCGCCTCGGCCTGATCGGATGGGGCAGATCCACCGCCTGGTGTGGCGTTGCCAGTCGCCGCGGGCGGGATCGGACCGCCGAGCCCCGCCGCCGCCAGGTCGATCAGGTGGCTGAGATCCCAGCTCGGACCGGCCGCGTCGGGGTTCGCCGGCTGGGGCGTCGCCATGCTCGCTCAGCTCCCGGTCGTTCGACCGCCGATATGGCGGCTGATTTGCTCCAGCAGCCCGAGCTGCTCGTGCGGGTATGCCTCCGGCCGGAAGCTGTAGTGGTAGGTGATCTCCTCGCCCTCTTTGACCGCCAACAGCAGGGCGGCGTGGCGGATCTTGGCGCCCTCGCCGTAGCGCTGGTCGGCCTCCTCCATCAGCTCGGCGGCCATCCCTCCGATTACAGAGTGGTCGATTCCCATCGTTGCGGTCCTTTCTAGCCGGGGCGGTGGCGCCTCGACGCGCCGTCGCCTCGATTGTGACGGGGCGGCGCGGTGGGGGCATCCTCCCCTCCTCGGTAGCCTTCGGCGGGTGAATCGCCAACGCGCTGTTAGCGCGACCCTGGTGGCCCTCGGCCTCGTCTCGGCGCTCGGTTGCGGCGGCGATGAGCTGAGCGTTCGCGAGTTCGCCGCCAAGGGCAACACGATCTGCAAGGCCGACGATCGCAGCGCGATCGGGATCCAAGACCAGGCGCCGTTTACCGAGTTTCAGGCGATTCCACAGCTCGAGGATCTGATCGCGCTGGCCAAAGAGGAGAACTCCGAACTCGAAGACCTAAACGAGCCCGAACGCCTCAGCGAGCCGGTGGCGGCCTACCTCGCCGCCCGCAGCGAGGCGATCGCGCTGATGCAGAAGGGGATCGACGCCGCTTCGGTCGTCGACTTCAACTCCTTCGAGCGGCTGCAAGCGGAGCTGGCGCAGGGGGAGCACGCTCGCGCCAAGCTGGCCGACAGGGTTGGGTTGACCGCCTGCAGTCGGATGATCCCGCCGCGGTTCAACTCGCGCTAGCGAGGGCCGCCGCCTCGGAGCGTCGCACCCGCCGACTCAAAAAGCCGTAGCCGAGCGCCATCGCCAGGTTCGACACCCCGGCGGCCCGCATCGCCCAGCGAGCGCTCTCGCGCTCGAACCCCGGCGAGCCCGACCACAATGCGTCGGTTGCGATCTCGGTTCCGCGGAGCCAGGCGAGCGCCGCCCAGTCCTTCTCGGTGCCGCGCAGGTGGGCGACCGCATGGGCGGCGGCAAAGGTCAGCCAGATCGGCCCGCAGCGGCGAAACAGCGCCTCGGCGTCGGCCGTCGGGTGGCGATGGCCAAGCACTTGCAGCGTCTCGCTCGGCGCCAAGATCGCCGCCGAACCGAGCGCCAGATCGAAGCCGATCATGTTGCGGTTGTTGAGTCGGAGCAGTTCCTCGAGATCCATCGCACCCATCCAATCAGATCCGGGGCGCGACCCGCAGTCCCTAGAGTTAAGAAATGTTGTCGCCGCGGAAGGAACCGTCGAACCGACGGCGAATACCTTGCCACCTATGAGCAAGACCGCGACCCAAACCGCCCCCCAGACCTCGCCCACCAAGACCCGCACCCGCGGTGCGACCACCGCAGGTGCGCGGCCCGGCAGCCGCTCGCGTGGCGTCGCGTCATCGGGATCGACCGGCGGCGAGGAGCGCTGCGCTCGAACCCTCTCGCTTTACATCGAGGAACGCTTCGATGAGTTCTCGAAGTCGCAAAAGGATGTCGCCCGCTACATCATCGATCACCTCGACGAGGCGGCGTTCCAGACCGCCGAGGAGCTGGCGCGCCGCGCCGCGACCTCGTCCTCGACGGTGGTTCGGTTCTCGCAGGCACTCGGCTTCGAGGGCTATCCGGAGTTGCAACAGGCGGCGATCGAGGAGTACCGGCGAAACGGCGCCGAGGCCTCGCGCGGGGGTCAGCTTTTTGACTTCGATCAGAGTCCGTTCGAATCCTCGCTGTCGAGCGATCATTCCAACCTCGAGGAGACCGCGCGCAAGCTCTCGCGCGAGCAGGTCGAGGCGTGTGTCGCCGCGGTCGCCGATGCACGTCGGGTGGTCCTGGTCGGGATGGACCAGATGGCGTTCTTTGCCAGCTACATGCGCCACCTGTTGGCGCTGCTCGATATTCGAGCCGAGGTGATCGCGACCCCGCGTCGTGAATCGATCGCCAAGATCGGCTACGTCGAGGAGGAGGACCTCGTGATCGGCTTCTCGGCCGGCCGCGCCCACCCCTTCTTGGTCCGGGCGATGAAGTTGGCCCGCCATCGCGGTGCCCGGATCATCGCGATCTCGGACTCAACCCTGTCAGAGATCGGCGAGCACGCCGAGCAGATCCTCTACTACTCCTCCGACAGCCCCTCCTACTCGCGCTCCAACATCGCCTTGCTGGCGATGGTCCAGGCGCTGGTCCACGGCGTCTACGCTCGCGATAAGAGCGCTTTTGACGACCAGATCCGCGCCTACAAGCTGAAGTAGCGCCTGCGCTGGGCCGACCGCGTCGCGGCGGGACGAACGCTGCCGCCGCGGGCGGGCATCTATATTGGTCGGGATGTCTGAACAAGGGACCTTCCGGCTCAAAACCGGCCTCGCGGAAATGCTCAAGGGCGGGGTAATCATGGACGTGACCAACCGCGATCAGGCGAAGATCGCCGAGGAATCGGGGGCCTGCGCCGTGATGGCGCTGGAGCGGGTCCCATCCGATATTCGCCGCGACGGTGGGGTCGCACGGATGGCAAACCTCGAGGTGATCGCCGCGATCCAGGAGGCGGTGACGATCCCGGTGATGGCGAAGGTCCGGATCGGGCACTTTGTCGAGGCGCAGGTCCTGCAGAACTTGGAGGTCGACTACATCGACGAATCCGAGGTCCTGACCCCGGCCGACGAGGCCCACCACATCGACAAGTTGGGCTTCGATGTCCCATTTGTCTGCGGCGCGACCAACCTCGGCGAGGCGCTGCGACGGATCGCCGAAGGGGCGGCGATGATTCGCTCCAAGGGCGAGGCCGGAACCGGCAATATCGTCGAAGCGGTGCGCCATCTACGTGCGATCGTCGGCGGGATCAAACGGTTGCAATCGCTCCCCGCCGAGGAGTTGGCGAGCGAGGCCAAGAACCTGCAGGCGCCGTTGGAGGTTGTGCGGGCGGTCGCTGAGCTCGGGTGGCTGTCGGTGCCGCTGTTTTGCGCTGGCGGAATTGCCACCCCGGCCGATGCGGCGCTGACGATCCAGCTCGGCGCCGAGGGCAACTTCGTCGGCTCGGGGATTTTCAAGTCCGCCGACCCGGAACGACGCGCCAAGGCAATCGTCGAGGCGACCACCCACGCCCGCGACCCGGAGCGGGTCGCCGCCGCCTCGATGGGGCTTGGCGAGGCGATGCGCGGCGAGGAGATCGCCACGCTGGCGGCCGAGGGCGCGCTGCTGCAAAATCGCGGCTGGTAGCCCGGGGGCGTGTTCGGTGGCTCGAGGCGGCCCGATTCGGGCCGGAGTTCTCGCCGCGCAGGGCGGATTTGCAGCCCACCTCGGAGTCCTTCGTCGACTCGGGGTCGAGGCGGCGGAGGTGCGAAGCGGAGCCGAGATCGAGGCGGTCGACCTGCTGGTCTTGCCCGGCGGGGAATCGACCACGATCGCCAAGGCGATTGCTCGCGATCGCCTTGGCGAGCCGATTCGCCGCCACGTCGAGGCTGGCAGGGTGCTGTTTGGAACCTGCGCCGGGATGATCTTGTGCGATCGCAACCACCTCGGCCTGATCGATGCGGTCGCGGTGCGAAACGCCTACGGCCGCCAGGCCCAGAGCTTCGAGGTCGAACTCGACATCGCAGCGCTCGGCGAGCGGCCGCTGTCGGCCGTTTTCATCCGCGCCCCGCGGATCGCCGAGCATGGGGCGGCGGTCGAGGTGCTGGCTCGCCACGATGATGACCCGGTCGTGGTTTGCCAGGGATCGGTCCTGTGCGCCACCTTTCACCCCGAGTTGACCGATGATCTGCGTCTGCACGAGTATGCGGTGGCGCTCTGCCAGCGCCCCGATGACGAGATGAAAGAAAGTGGGTCCGTAGCGAGATGAGCGACAACCGAATCGACAACCTGGCGAGGATCCTGGTCGAGCACTCGACCCGAGTGGCGCCGGGCGATGTCTGTTTGATCGAGGGTGAGGCGGCGGGTGAGTGCCTGATCGCCGCCTGCTATGAGGCGGTGCTGCGGGCGGGCGGCAATCCGATCGTGGCGATGACCCCGGGTGGCTCGCAGGCCTCGTTTTTCGAGTTGGCAAGCGACGATCAGCTCGATTGGATCGCGCCGACCCTGCGCTGGGCGGCCGAGGAGTCCGATGTTCGGATTCGGATAATGGCCTCGCAGAACACCCGCGAGCTGTCGCAGATCGACCCGGCCCGCCAGACCCGCCGCCAAAAGGCGATGGCGCCGGTGATGTCGGCGATGATGGAGCGGGCGGCGGCGGGTCAGCACCGCTGGGCGCTGACCCTGTTTCCGACCAACGCCTACGCGGCTGGCGCCGGAATGAGCCTGCGCGCCTATCAGGACTTCTATTACCGCGCCTGCCTGGCCGACGTGGCCGATCCGGTTGCAGCCTGGGCCGCCGCCTCGGCCGAGACAAGTCGGCTCGCCGAGTGGATGTCGGGCCGCGAGGAGGTCAAGATCAGCGGGCCTGGGACCGATCTCACCGTGGCGGTCGGGGGTCGTACCTTCATCGCTGCCGATGGGACCCACAACATGCCCGACGGCGAGTTCTTCACCGGTCCGATCGAGGACTCTGCCGAGGGTCACATCACCTACCACCTGCCCGCGACCTACGCCGGTCGCGAGGTCGCCGGGGTCAAGCTCCGCTTCGCCGCCGGCAAGGTGATCGACGCGAGCGCCGAGCGCGGTCAGGACTTCTTGATCGAGATGCTTGACACCGACCCCGGCGCCCGTCGACTTGGAGAGCTCGGTATCGGGACCAATTTCGGGATCACCGCGGGCAGTGGCGAGATCCTGCTCGACGAGAAGATCGGTGGGACGGTCCATCTCGCCGTTGGCAAGTCCTACCCCGACACCGGCGGCCGCAACGAGTCGGCAATTCACTGGGACATGATCTGTGACCTCCGCCAAGGCGGCCAAATCACGGTCGACGGTGAGCTGCTGCAGCGCGACGGCAGGTTCGTCGTTTAGGTTCATTCCCGGCGCCGAGGAGGTCGGCCCGGAGCGCTCAGCGCTCGGTCGGCGCCGCCGCTACGGCGCTGCGGGCTGGGGTCTTGGCGGCTCAGGTAAGCGTACGATCGGTGCTGTCGTTTCCCCGATCAGCACCACAAGGAGCCCCTTCATGCCCGATGCCGTGATCATCGACACCCTGCGAACGCCGATCGGGCGGGCATTCAAGGGCTCGCTCGCCTCGCTGCGACCGGACGAGACCGGCGCCGCCGTGATCGACGAGCTGCTCGATCGCCATCCCGAACTCGACCCGGCACTGATCGAGGAGGTGATCTGCGGGGTCGGGATGCCGCAGGGCCTGCAGGGTTTCAATATCGCCCGGATCATGGTGCTGCTCTCAAAAAGGCTCCCCGAGACGACGACCGCCGTCACCGTCAGTCGTTACTGCGCCTCGAGCCTCGACGCGATTCGCCACGCCGCGAACGCGATCAAAAGCGGTGAGGGCAACGCCTACATCGCGGCCGGCGTCGAGTTCGTCAGCCGCTTCAACGAACGCAGCGAGGCGGCCGGTGAGGCCGACAAGCACGAGCGGCTGACCGGCGAGCACGCGGGCTATCCCGATGCCTACATCCCGATGGGACAAACCGCCGTCAACGTCGCCGAGCGCTACGGGGTCGGGCGCGAGGAGATGGATGACTACGCGCTGCGCTCCCAGCACCTCGCCGTCGCCGCCCAGCAGTCGGGCTTCTTTGAGCGCGAGATCATGCCGGTTGTGCTCGCAGACGGGACCGAGGTGACGACCGACGACGGGCCGCGCGCCGATCGGGGCGAGATGCGGGCGAAGCTCGGCTCGCTGCCCGAGGTATTCGGGGGTGGCGGGGTCACCGCCGGCAACTCCTGCCCGCTCAACGACGGCGCCGCGGCGGTCTTGGTGATGAGCGACACCAAGGCGGCCGAGCTCGGACTGACCCCGCGCGCTCGGATTCTGACCGCCGCGACCGAGGGCAACAACCCCGAATACATGGGGGTGGCGCCGATCGGCGCGATCGCCAAGGTGCTCAAGCGCGCCGGGATGACAATCGACGACATCGGGGCGGTGGAACTTAACGAGGCGTTTGCCGCCCAGGTGATCCCGATCATGGACGAGTGCAAAATCCCGCTCGACAAGCTCAACACCCACGGCGGTGCGATCGCGCTCGGCCACCCGTTCGGGATGACCGGAGCCCGGATCATGGGCACCCTGTTGAACGTGATGGAAAGCGATGATCACGCCGTCGGGCTCGAGACGATGTGTGTCGCCGGCGGCCAGGGTGAGGCGATGATCGTCGAGCGGATCGGCTAGGCGGGCGGCGGTGGTGCGGCCGATTTGTGGCTCCGTTTCAGGGTTGATCGCGCGGCGATTGACCGCCACCGCAGTGGCAGGCACCCTGTGCATCCTCGGGTTCGCCACCGCGGCGGCGGCGCAGGACCCGGCGCAGCCGACGGTCCCGATCGAGGGCACCAACAGCGGTTCGCCACAACCCCCCTACATCGGTGCGCCGGCGAAGCCGAGGCCGATCCACCACCGCCGCTTCCGAGTCCCCAGACACCCGTTCATGGCCCCGAACGGGCGCTCGAATCTCCACAATGACGCCTACCAAACCGACACCTATCAGGGCTCGGGCCCGCTTGGGATCGCGCCCGAGCTGACCTCGACCCTGTTCTTTCGCGAGTGCGCGTCGGTCGCGTTTGACTCGCGGGGGAGGATCGTGACGATCTGCGTCGGCCTCGACCGTCCGGTGCTGGCGCTGCTCGACCCGGTCACGCTCGAGACGCTCGCGGCGATGGCGCTGCCACCGCGCCAGGCCGGTGGCGAGAATCCGTTCACCGACTTTTCCGGCGGCGGCTACTTCTACCTCGATGACCGCGACCGGGCGGTAATCCCGACCACGACTCGCCACATCGAGATCATCGCGGTGGGCGATCGCCCCGGGTTCCAGCGGGTCGCCGACCTCGACCTGACCGCGGCCATCGGCAGCACGCAGAAGGTGATCTCGGCGCTGCCGGACTTCGGTGGCAGGATCTGGTTCGCCGGGACCGAAGGCACGATCGGCTGGATCGAGCGCGACGGGACGATCCACAGCCGCGAACTCGGCGAGCGGATCTCGAACTCGTTCGCAGTCGGCAAGGGTGGCGGCGTGTTCGTCGTCAGCGATCGAGCGCTGTATCGGCTTGAGGCGCACCGGGGGCGGCCGCAGGTGATCTGGCGCCGCCGCTACCCCAACGACGGCATCCAGAAGTCTGGCCAGACAAGCCCCGGGTCCGGCACCACCCCAACCCTGATCGGCCGCCGCTACGTCGCGATCACCGACAACCGCGACCCGATCCGGGTGATCGTCTACGACCGCAGCCGCCGCGTCGGGCGGCGACTTGTCTGTCGGCAGAAGATCTTTGGCAAGGGCAGCGGATCGACCGACCAGTCGCTGATCGCCGTCAAGAACTCGATCATCGCCGAGAACAATTTCGGCTACACCGGCCCGGCCGCGGTCCAGGGCGGGCGCACTACCACCCCCGGGCTCGAGCGGGTGGTGTTGCGCCGCCGCCCCGCGCAGGACCGGCGCCACCCCGGGCGCAACTGCTCGCGCAAGTGGCACAGCGCCGAGGTTGCCCCCTCGGTCGTCGCCAAGCTCTCGCTCGCGAACGGCCTCATCTATACCTACACCAAGCCGACCGGCACCGGGACCTCCGACCCCTGGTATCTGACCGCGCTCGATTTCCGCACCGGCCGCACCGTCTTCAAGCGCCTGACCGGGTTCGGTCTCGGCTTCAACAACAACTACGCCCCGGTCACGATCGGCCCCGACGGCGCCGCCTACGTCGGCACCCTCGGCGGTTTGGTCCGGGTGGCGGATCGGTAGACGGGGGCGGGCAGGGGCCGAGGGCGGCAGGGCGCTACGGCGTGGGCGCCTGCGCGCCCCGCACCGTGTCGCCCGCCGAAGCTGGGCGCCATTCAACGGCTGTGGTTTATGCAGCAGCCGACTTCAAGCCGTTGCGTTGGTTTTCCTGCCGGAGAGCCGATCTATTGGACGGCCGACGTGGAACTAGTCATCTAGGATGGGTGCGGCTCCCCTGGAGGGACAGCCGATAGGGCCAAGAACCGCATGATCATGCGGTGTGCGCAAATCCGCTCCGCGCGCTGAGCCGCGGATCGGGCCATCAAGGCGGACGAACGGCCGCCAAAAGCGACGGAGGAGACCAAAAAGGGGTCACAAGACGGGTGTCGAAGTCGGTGTTGTTCCATAAACGCCGACCACGGAGGTGGCCACGTGATCACGGACCTCGACACCCGTCCCGACGAAGTTACCGCGTTGGGCAATCAAATCCTGCAAGCCAAAGCGGCGAGCGAACCCGAGCCCAACCCGGACAGCTTCGCGCGCTCCCGGGGTTACTTCGAAGCGCTGGTAAGCCGGCTCGAAGGCGACGGCGCCGCGGTGTTGACCCACGCAGAACTCGA
>JAHEXU010000235.1 GCA_023251975.1 bacterium
ATCGTTTTGGCGATCGAGCGGGGGGCCAGCGTGGCGTTGGTCAGCGACGCCGGGATGCCGGTCCTGTCCGACCCTGGATTCCGGCTCGTCCGCGCCTGCATCGACCGCGACCTCGACCTCGAGGTCCTGCCCGGCGCGTCGTCAATTCCGGTGGCGTTGGTTGCGAGCGGGCTGCCGGTCGCCTCATGGCGCTTCGAGGGGTTTCTGCCAAAGCGCCCGGGAGAGCTGGAGCGGGTTTTGCAGCAATCGGAGACGGTGGTCGCCTTCGAGTCGCCGCGGCGGATCGGCGATGTCTTGGCAGCGCTGGCCGCGATGGCGCCGGAACGGCCAGCCGCGGTCTGTCGTGAGCTGACCAAGCTGCACGAGGAGATTGCGCGGGGTCCGCTGCAGGAATTGGCGCGGCGTTTTCACGGCACCGAGGTGAAGGGCGAGATCGTCGTCGTGATCGCGCCGTCCCGCGCCCGTCGCGACGACCCCGATCTGTCGTTTGCGGTCGACGCGCTGCGTCGGCTGGTTCACTCGGGCGCGCGTCCGCGCGCCGCCGCCCAGGTTGTGGCGGCGCTGACCGGCACCAAGGCAAACGAGCTTTACACCCACCTGACCGGGCGCGAGCCGCGTCGTTGAGCGGGCACAGCGAACTCGGCCGCGGCGTCATTGTCGCCGATGGGGCGACCGCTCCGCCGCCGTGGACGGACTGCCCCCGGATCCGAATCGATGCCGCCGCCGCGGCGGACCTGGCATCCCTGGTAAGGCGACTCGACGAGGCTTGGCGGCACCGCGAGCGGCTGGTTCTCGAGTTGGCGATTGATCCGGCGGCTTTTCGCGACCCGAGCGTTGTCTCGGGTCCGGTCTGGGGAGTCGATCCGGGGCTTGACCTGAATCGCGACCGGCTCCATTTCTTGGTTTGGGCGAACAACTACGATGCGCGCGGCGGTGAGCCGATCTGGTGGTGGGCACGCAAGGCTGAGGCACTCGGGGCGTCATCCGATCCCGGCGCGCAACCGCAGGCCGATTTCAGCCTGGCCGACGGTCGGGCGGTCTGGGTTGACGGTGGACCGCGCTGGAGCACACCCGAGCTCGACAGCCCGGTGATCCACAGCAGCTCGGTCGAGGCGGGGCGGCTGGCGGTAATCGGCGAGATCGCCGACCGAAACGGCGGCGCGGGGGGCTATTCGGAGCGCGATCTGCTCGAACTCGACCCCGGTTCCGAGGCGGAGCCTGCGACCGACCGCGACACTGGCCCCCGCCTCGCCGACCTCGCACCCGACCAGCGGGCGGCGGTGCTCCACCCGGGCGGGCCGGTTCGGGTGATCGCCCCGGCTGGCTCGGGCAAGACCCGAGTCCTGACCGAGCGGGTTCGTCACCTGCTCGGCGAACGCGGATACGACCGCAAGTGCTTGCTCGCGGTCGCCTATAACAAGGCGGCGCAGCTTGAGATCGAGGACCGCCTTGCCGCGCTGGCTCCGCGGACCCGGACCCTCAACTCGCTCGGCTACGCGATCTGCGCCCGTTATCTCGGTCGCCGACCGCGGGTGCTCGACGAGTTGGCGCTGCGCCGCTTGGTCGAAGGCGTCTTCCCGATCGGGAGGCGCCTCACCAACACCGATCCGATCGGCCCCTATCTCGACGCCCTGACCCAGGTTCGGCTCGGCCTTCGCGACCCCGCCGAGGTCGAGTCCGAACGGACTGATGTGCGCGGCCTCGCCGAGAACTTCGATCGGTTCCGCGAAGAACTTTCCCGCGGTGGCGCGATCGACTTCGACGAGCAGATCTACCTGGCGCTGGAGGGGCTGTTGCGCGACGGCGAGTTTCGCCGCCGGATCCAGCTCGAACACCGCCACCTCCTGGTCGACGAGTTCCAAGACCTGACACCCGCGCATTTGTTGATGATCCGACTCCTTGCGATGCCCGTCTTTGATGTCACCGGGGTAGGCGACGACGATCAGACGATTTACGACCACAGTGGCGCCGACCCGCGCTTTTTGGTCGACTACGGGCGCTACTTCCCGAGCGCCAGCGAGGTCGCGCTGGAGGTCAACTACCGTTGCCCCGAGGAGGTTGTCAGGGGTGCCGGCAGCTTGCTTGGGTACAACCGGGTTCGAGTCGAAAAGCGGATCGAGCCGGCGCGACAGGATGGCTCAGGGTCGCTGGAGCTGATCGAACATCCGGCCGAGCTGGCAAGCGAGCGGCTGGTCGGGTTGGTTGGCGAATGGCTCAGCGAGGTCCGACCGGGTCAGATCGCGGTCCTGACCCGGGTCAACTCGATGTTGCTGGCTCCGCAGATCGCCCTGTGGGCGGCGCAGGTTCCGGTCCGCTCGCGGATCGGGGAGGAGTTGCTGGACCGCAGCGGGGTCGCCGCCTCGCTCGCCTGGATCCGGGTCGCGGTCGACCCCGACGCTCTGATCGGCTCCGACCTCGACCTGATCAGGCGGCGCCCCAGTCGCGGCTTTCCGAACTGGATCAGCAAGTGGTTTGGAAACTGTCGCTCGATTGGCGACTTGCGTCGAATCGCGGTCAAGATCGACGATGCCAGGGTTTCGCGTCGCGTCGAGGAAATGACCGACGACATCGAGGCCCTGGCCGCTGCGGCGTCCCGTAACGGCGCGACGACCCGGTCCCTGCTGGAGTTTGTCCGAGACCGGATCGGCCTTGGCGACGCGATGTCTCAACTCGACGGATCGAAGGGAAGCGGCGCCGCCGGTAGCCATCTCGACGACCTCGACGCCCTGATTCAGGTTGCCGATCTCGAGCCCAATCCGGCTGAGTTCGAGCCGTGGCTGCGGGCCGCGCTGCGCGACTCCGCCGGTAGTCGTGGGGTCAGCCTGGCGACGATTCACCGCGTCAAGGGGCGGGAGTGGGACCGGGTCGCTGTTTACGGGGTTAATCAGGGGGTCCTGCCGCACCGACTGAGCGAGAACGAGGAGGCGGAGCGGCGGGTGATGCACGTCGCGATCACCCGGGCACGCGATCGTTGCGCCGTGCTCGGCGACGCGAGTCGTCGCTCGCCGTTGTTTGATGAGATTCGCGGTACCGCGCCGCAGCGACCGGCGCTTGCGGTTGAGCCGACCCCAGCCGCTCGTCCACTTGCCGCCAAGCCAGCCGCCCCGGCGGCCATCCCCGAGACGCCGCTCGGCGAGGCCCTTCGAACCTGGCGCAACAACCGGGCTCGGACCGACGGCGTCCCCGCCTACGTCGTCGCTGGAAACCGAACCCTCGCCGCGATCGCAACCTCCGAGCCCGCCGATCAGGCCGAACTTTTGGCCTGCGAGGGAATCGGTCCGACCAAGCTCGAGCGCTACGGCGAGGCGATCCTCGAACTGGTCGCAGCCCACCGTCACAGCTAGGACCCGCTCGCCGCTTGCCGGTTCAACCGCGATCCCCAACTCCTGCCACCACCGGTTCGACGTTGGTCGCGAATAGCGCCATCCTCTACATCGTTTGCAAGCCGAATGCAACGGTCCGACGTTTTTCACCGAGCGCTGGCCGGGACAAGCCCGGCACGGAGAAGGGAGCGGTCCCAAGCATCCCAAGCGGCAGCGGAGAGCGATGGCCGAGAGCCTCTACGCCACCCCCGACGGCTTCGACACGGGCAGCGATCAGATCATCACCGCCAGCACCCCGACATGCCCGGAAACGGGCAGGTGCCCAGTTTGTGCCCGGAAACGGGCCGGTGCCCAGTTTGCCGTACGGCTCTTGTTTTCCGCAGACCTTTGAGCGCCAAGGGCGCCGACTGGCGCCCGCATCACAAACGAACCGGCGCATTCACCCGCAGAAGCCTCTACCTTGGCTAGCGATGGTTCGTCGCCGCCTTAATCGCCGCAAATCGGGGCTTCCGGCGCTTGCCTGCCTGCTTCTCGTGCCCCCCACCCTGGCCGCGAGCCCAGCCTTCGCCCAACTCCCGCCCGGCGGTGGACCCGTCGTCAACTACCCGACCGCCCTCGCGAACCCGCTCGCCGCCGGCGACACAAAGGCCC
>JAHEXU010000075.1 GCA_023251975.1 bacterium
TTTTGTTCGTTGGTCAGCCCGCGTGTCGCATTTCTCATCGTCGTCGTTCTCCGAATCGTTTGTTGGCCCGGTTTGTGGGCTGGGGATGATGAGTGGTGCAACGATCGATTGAGACCACCCGGGGTTTCTGCACGTTCGTCCGCTCGACGAGGTGATTTGGCGCCTGGCGGAGCTGCTCGCGCCACCGGGGCGTTACTCCCCGTCCGGGCTGGCCGCCTCGGCGGAGCGGGCTGAGTGTCCTTGTGGGCCTGGCCTGGGCGACCTCGATTTCCCCGGCCCGCGGCGCTCGGGCGGTATCCTTGAGCGATGGCCGGAGACGGCTCCGAATTGATCGTTGCCTTGATTTGCGTGGTCGCGCTGCTACTTGCGCCGCTCGCATCGAGGCTGATCAACGATGTCGGGGTCGAGATCTCGCGCGAGCTCGACGGCGGCCGAGTCGGCGAGCACCTGACCCGCCACCTCGACCAGACCTACAACACGAGCGCCTCCGACCCCGAAGCCGCCCGACATGCCGAGATTCGCCAACTGCTCGAAGCCCGCGCCTTCGTGATCGCCGAGCGCGGCGGGGAACCGCTCGATGTCGAGCGACGCTACGCCGAAATCCTCGCCCGCGAGAGCTAGACCGCGGGCGCTAGACGCCGCGCAGCCTGAATAGATCCGGCGGTTCAGCCAGACGCGACGCCGGTCGGCGGCGGATCGATGAACTCGGCGGGCTGGCGGATCATCGTGGCGGTGACGGCGGCGATTTGATTCGGCGCCTGCATCAGCTCGCGCTGCAGGCGCTCCTCCAACGGCAAGCTGACCGCCGGATCGGGACCGTAACAGGCCTCGATTAGCTGCTTGCCGTGGCGGATCGCGTCGGGCGAGTGCGAGGCGATCGTCTTGGCAAGCTCGCGAGCGGCCTCAAGCGGCTCCTCCTCGACCTTGGTCAGGAGGCCGATCCGAAGCGCCTCCTCGGCGCTGACGAACCGCCCGGTCCAGACCAGCTCCTTGGCGACATCGGCGGTGACGAGGCGCGGCAGGCTGGCAGTGGCACCCATGTCGGGGATCAGGCCGTAGGCGACCTCGCGGATCGAGATCCGGGTGTCAAGCGAGCCGATCCGGATGTCGGCGCCAAGCGCGATCTGTGCCCCGCCGCCGATGCAGTTCCCTTGCAGGGCCGCGATCACCGGCATCGGCAGGGCCTGCCAGCCGTAGGCGACCCGCTGCGCCAGGTTGGCGTCCTCGCCGTCGCGCCGCACGAAAAGCGCGTCGACCGGTCGCTGCTCGGAAATGAAGGCCGCGAAGTCGAGGCCCGCGCAGAAGCTCGGCCCCTCGCCATACAGGACAACCGCCCGCACCGCCGGGGTCGCGGCAACCTCGTCGATCGCCGCGCTGAGCGCCATGAACATCGCGTAGTCGAGACCGTTGTGTTTGTCGGGTCGACTCAGCGCGACCTCGGCGACATGATCGACGACGCTGATCCGAACCCGCTCGGAAACCGCTTCCGCTGTCTCATTCATGGCGCGCGATGCCTCCCTCCGAGCCGCGAATAATTGTGCCGAGTCGCCCCACCCCGCCGAGCGCGGTGGCCAGCGGGTTGAGCGAGCGACGGACCTCTTTGAGGTGGTGTTCGAGCTGGCCGACATCGCCGCGAAGACCGACGAACTGGTCGTCGAGGCCGCCGACCGAGCTGTTCAGTTCAACAACCTGGGCGCCGAGCGAGTCGACCCCCTGACGCATTCGGGTCACCTCGGCGCTCATCGACCGCACGTGGCCGTTCAGTTGGTTGAGCAGGTCGCGAACCTCCGGCAGGACCGCGAGCCCCTCGGAGATCCCGCGCAGCGCCGAACGCATGCCGGTGTCGGTGGCCACAATCAGGGCAGTCTACCGGCCCGAGCCGCGCCAGCCGCGCGGCGCCCGGGGAGATCGCTCGGCCCGACCCCAAATCCTGACCGAAGCCGCGATCAGTCGATCAGGCAGCGGGTCATCCGACTGACCGCCAATCGCCACATCGCAATCGCCAATCCGAGCAGCGCGGCGAACCGCAACGGATCGGTCGACTCGAAGCCGAAGGCGGAGTGGCGGACCAGCTCGACCAGCTGATGCAAGGGGTTGAACTCGGCGGCAATTTGCGCCCACTGCGGCAGCCCGTCGATCGGGAAGAAGGTCCCGGCGACCAAGAAGAGCGGCGTGATCACCAGCGAGGTGACGTAGTTGAACTGATCGATCTTTGGGACCGACGCGCCGACCGCCGCGCCGAACCCGGCGAAGCCGAGCGCGGTGACGAAGCAAAACAGCGGCACCAAAAGCATCCCGGCAGCCGGATCAAGGCCGAAGCCGATCGTCACCAGGAGCGGGAAACAGCCGAAGAACCCCGCCCGCATCGCGATCCAGAGGATCTCGGCGCTGACCAATTCCTCGACATCGACCGGGGCGGCGAGGATTGCCTGGTAGGTGTTTTGGAAGCGGTGCTTGACGTAGGTGCCGAACATCGCCGGGGCGGCGCTCGAGAAGATCACCGCGGTTGCGACCATCCCGGTGCCGACGAAATGGACGTAATCGAGACCGTCGGCATCGTCGACCACGGTCGCGCGAAGGCCAAGCCCGAGCGCGAGCAGGTAAATCAGCGGCTCGACCGTGCTCGAGAAGGCGCTGGACTTCCAGAAGGTTCGGAAGTTCGCGACCTCGCGGCTCATCACGCCGCTGATCGCGGCCCACTCAAGGCGCCGGGTGCCGACCTGCTCGCGAACGATCCGGGGCGGCGCCGGCGCCCCGGTCTCGTCGTTGCCCGGGCTCATTCCAACCGCTCCCCGGTCAGGGCGACGAAGACGTCTTCGAGGCTGGCCGGGCGGATCACCGCGTCGGCCGGGATCTCACCGTTTTGAGCGGTCTCGGCGCCGACGATCGCGACCGCTGGCCCGGCTGAACGGACCATCAGCCCGCCCGCCTCGGCAACCGCCCGGACCTCGGCGAGACGGGCTGGCGGCCCATACACCTCGGCGGTCTCGCGCCCGGCGTGGGCCGCGATCAGCGCCGCCGGGGTGCCGCGGGCGACGATCCGCCCCAGGTTCATCAGCGCCACCTCATCGGCCAGTCGCTCCGCCTCTTCGATGTAGTGGGTCGACATCAAAATCGTCGCGCCGCGCGAGCGCAGCCCGTCGATCAGCGACCAAACCTCGGCGCGAATCTGCGGGTCAAGCCCGACCGTCGGCTCGTCAAGCAGGATCAACTCGGGGTCGTGCATCAGACCCCGAGCCAGCAACAAGCGGCGGCGCATCCCGCCCGACAGCGAGTCGACGGTGTCGTCGCGGCGATCGCTCAAACGAGCCAGGGCGAGGCCGCGCTCAACCGCATCGGCGACATCGGAGATCCGGTAGAGGCGGGCGAAGATCCGCAGGTTGTCGGCGACCGAGACCTCGGTGTCGAGGTTGTCGAGCTGCGGCACCACCCCCATCGCGGCCCGGGCGGGCTTGGCGTGGCGCGGCAACTCCCGCCCCAAGACCCGAATCGTTCCCGAATCGGCGATCGCCTGCGCGGTCAAGAGGCGCATCGTGGTCGACTTGCCGGCGCCGTTGGGACCGAGCAGACCGAGGCAAACCCCCGCGGGAACCTCGAGGTCGAGGCCGTTTACGGCGGTGATGGCGCCAAAGCGCTTCACCACCCCGCTCAGTTCGATCGCGGCGTGCGACATCACCGTCTAATTATCGGCCGTGAACGGAGCGCCACAGGATCTCGGCGTGGGCGGCCGCCACCCGCGCGACCGTGTCCTCGTCGGCACCGTTGACGAGCTGGTGATAGGTGCGCTCGCACATCCAGGTCAAAAGGGCGGCGGTCTCGCTGGCCAATCCACTGGCCCGCTTTTTGGGGTCCGCCTCATCGGCCTCGATCATCCCCGCGATCTCGGTGATGAAGCCATTCATCATCCCGTCGTAAACCTCGCGGACGCCCGGGTCGTAGACCGCGGTGTCGGCGAGCGCGGCCAGCAGCAGATCATGCTCGCGATAGGCCGCCGCGAGTCGGACGATGATCGCGTTCAGCTCGTCGTAGCTGATCGAATTGCCGTGGCTCCACCACTCCGCCGCGATCTCACCGAGGTCGGCCAGGACATCCTTGGTGATCACCCGCAGCAGATGCCCCTTGTCCTCAAAGTAGGAGTAAAAGGTCGAGCGCGACACGCCCGACTGCTCACACAGCGCCTCGACGCTGACCTCGGTATAGCCGAGCCCGTCGCCGAGCAGCGACTCGACCGCAGCCATCATCCGCGCGGTCATCTCGACGCGACGCTGCGCCCTGCTGGTTGACTTGGTGCGAGTTACCGACGCCATCGCACCGCTTGTTCAGGCAGACCGTTCGTACAGATCATTCGCCCCGAGCATAGCCGCCGAATTGGCCGAACACCCCGGCGGCCACCGGGCTCAGCGCCGAAACTTGGGACGCTGGCCGCGGGCGAAAGCGAGAACTCCGGCGCGAGCGTCGGGGTCGGCGGCGCTGCGGCTGAGCGCCTCCGATTCTGCGACCAACTGCTCGGCCAGGGTGGCGGTGCTCGAGGCGAGCAGGAGGCGGCGCATCTCTCCCAAGGCGTGGCCGGGACCGGCGGCGAAGCGGCGAGCGCTCGCGATCGCTTCGTCGCCGAGTCGCTCGGTCGCGACGATCCTGCCGAGAAGACCCCACGCCAGCGCCTCGTCGGCCCCAACAACCCGGCCGCCGAGCAGCATCTCCGCGGCCCGCGAGTGCCCGATCAGACGCGGTAGCCACCACGAAAGGCCGCCGTCGCCACTCAGGCCGAGCCCACAGAAGCCGGTCGCGAACACCGTCTCGGGGACTCCGATGCGTAGATCGCAGGCGACGGCGATCCCGATCCCGCCGCCAGCCGCGGCGCCGTTGATCGCGCAAACCGACGGACACGGCAACTCGGCGAGGGCCAGCAGCGAGCGGTGGTAGGTCGGGACCATCCTCTCAAGCGCGGCGACCAGGGCAGCGCCGTCGCCGCAGTGCGCCGCGAAATGATCGAGGTCGCCACCGACCGTGAAGGCCGCGCCCTCGGCGTCGATCAAGAGCGCCCGAGGTGGGTCGAGGCGGCACGACTCGATCGCGGCGGCAAAAGCCTCGACCGCCGCCGGGTTGATCGCGTTGCGGCGCTCGGGACCGGCCAGGGTGAGCCGAGCGACGCCGTCATCGAGCCGGGCCAGCAGAACCGGCGGCGATTCGCTCATCCGTCGCACCGCGGCACCCCCGGACCACCGCTGAGCGCCGGCGCCGGAACGAGCAGCCGGTTCCAGGCGGCGCTGTCGGTGATCTGGATCAATGAACGAATCTGCCGTGGCGGGTCGGCGACGAACTCGAGCAGATGCGAAAACGGGGCGTCGAGGCGTCGAGATGGGTCGTCGCGCGCGCTGCCGAGGTAGCGACCGTTGACCAAAAGACGCCCGTCCTCGCAACCGACCCATCCCGCCCGATCGACCTCGATCGCGACCGCGGCGACCCGGCCTAGCCGGGACCAAACGCCGCGCCAGGCCGCATCGAGACCCTCGAACCGACCCACGATCGCCGCATCCCCGACGCCGAGGGGAGCCCGGATCGTGAGGCTGAAATCCGCTGCGAGCAGCGTCGCCATCGAGTCGAGATCGGCGTTCGCAAGCGCCGCGTAAAGACGCTGGGCGAGGGCGATCCGCAGTTCCACCCGAGCGAAGATACCGCTACAGACCGGGCTCGACCGGGGCGCCACCGATCCGAACCCGGCGCCGTAACTCGCCAGCACCGAGGCCGAGCAAGAGCAGGACGCCGACGATCCCAGCGAGATCGGAACCAAGCAGCTTCAGAACGTCGCCAGCCGCGTCGGCAACCGTGGCGAGAAGGCCACGGTCGGGGCGCTGAGGCAGCCTGTCGATCTGGTTTTGAGCGATCCTCACCCGCGGTAGCGTCGCTGCCACGGACCGGCGGGCCGAGGAAAGGTCCAGACCAGCGCGAGCGCTGCGTCCGCCTACCGCAACACCGCCGGGTTGATCTCGATCGTGATCAGGCGCAGCGGGGTGACCAAGGCCGGGGTCGAACCGGTTCGGGTCCGGGTCCGGGTCCGGGTCCGGGTCCGGGTCCGGGTCCGGGTCCGAGTCCGGCGGTTCGTCGAAGACGAGAGGCGGCAGCGGGAGCGGATCACCGAGCGCGCTCGAAACCGCCCGAACACCATGGTCGGCGAGAGCCACCGCGCCAGTAGCGGCGTGGTCGGGCTGAAGGTGAGCGGTAGCGCTGGGAGTTGTGGGCGCCGCCGGCGCCGCGAGCGGGGCCGGCGAGGCGACTGTGTTAAAAGCAGGCCCAATCGCGGCGTCGGCGTTGCCGGGCGCGGCCAGCGCCAACCCCAGACAGAGCGCGAGGATGCGCAGGGGAACTCGCCCGGGCCGGGTCCGAATCACCGCGCGGGCTCCTCGATTGGACGGCGCCGGCGCGAAGCTCGGGCGCCGAGTTCGGCCAACCCGGGGCGCGAGAAGCGTTCCGATCGACCGCCTGCGGAGCGGCGGAAACGATTCAAGACGACGACGTTGCCGACGCTGGCAACCTGGCTCGCCGATCGCTGCGGCGCCTCCACCGGCTTCGGGGTCGGGTCGGCCGACGGTGCGCTGACCGCGCCATCCACGGCGATCCGCCAGGTCGAGCCGCCGTCGGCCTTGGAGTCGTAAAGGGCATCATCGGCGCGCGCCAAGATCGTGTCAAAGCTGTCATCGCCGCTAAAGACGCTGATCCCGATGCTGATCCCGCCGGGGCGACGCGACTCGAGCTCGCCAGGCGCCGAATCACGGAGCCGGAAGGTCGCGACGATCCGATCGGCGACCGCCTCGGCCCCAAGGACGCCCTGGCCCGCCAGCAGAATCGCGAACTCGTCGCCGCCGAAGCGAGCAACCAAGTCGCCGCCACGCGAGCATCCCCGCAGGCGCTCTGCGGTCTCGCAGATCAACTTGTCGCCCGCGGCATGCCCGAATCGATCGTTTACCTGCTTGAGGCCGTCGAGGTCGAGCAGCAACAGGACCCCGGAGCGGCCCCGGCTTGCACAATCGTCGAGTTGGCGTCGCAGCGCATCGAGGAAGGCGCGCCGGTTCGCGAGACCGGTCATCTCGTCCTCATGGGCGGCGCGATCGAGCTCGTCGAGCAGTCGGCGGCGGGCGGCGTCGCGCCGCTCGAGCTCCGAGCCGACGACGATCACGCCCAGCCAGGCGAGCACCGTCAGCGGGAAGGCGACAATCCCGAATACGAACGCCGACTCGGCGCCGGAGACCCGGCTGTAAAGGGAACCGGAGATCAGCGCAACCGCGACCGCGGCGGGAAGGAGATGGCGGACCAAGACGCCACCGGGTCCCGGCGAGGCAAGTAGCCCCGCTCCACCCGAGCCCCCCGCGACGAGCGACCAACTGACCGCGGCTAGCACGATCGAGCCAGCCAGCGAGACAGGGTCATTTCCGGGGGTGATCAGCTCCGAAACCCCGTAGGCGTGCGAAAGCAAGATCACGGTCGCAAGCGCTGCGACCCCGAACTCGATCGCCAAAAGAAGCGGCCGGAAGCGCTCGTTGAATAAACGAGGCGAAACCAAGCCGAGGCCGGTGCCACAGAAAACAATCCCGGCGACGAGCCGAATCGCGACATCAGCCCGAATCCCGACAATCGCGGTCGCGATCGCGGCGCCGCCAAGGCCGACCAGCATCACCCCGAACCAGGCGGCGGCGAAGCGAAACCGAGCCCGAGCCGCCGCCAGCAGTCCGAGCCCCGACAACGTGAACCCAACCGCCTCACCGAGCGCGATCGGCTCTTGCCCGGCAACCGCACCGCGTGCCCAGCTGAGATCGAAGAAAGCCCCAAACAGTGCCAGCAGGCCAGCAACGGCTACCCCGGCGGCAATCGCCGACCCGACGCTGCCAAGCCGCTCACCGGGGCCCACCGCAGGATCGATGGGGCGTTCTTGCGTCACCGAAAGCACAGGTCCGCACCATCTATCGGCCCGGCGATCGGCATTCTTGAACCACCTCGCGCCGCGATCGCGATCGCGATCGCGACGAGCAGTGTCGGGATCAGACCAGCGAGAGGTGCTCGGCGATTTCGTGGTAGCGGACCGCGCCTTCGCCGTAGAAGTGGGCGACCAGCGAGCGGCGGGTCAGCTCGGGGTCGGCGATCGGGCTGCCGCCGTGGAGCAGGTTCGCGTGCCAGATCAGGACATCGCCCTTACGAGCGAGGAACTGTTGCGGCTCGATCCGCGACGCCGCGGCAATCTCGGCGATCCGCGCCTCGTAGGCACTGGACTTGTCGGCGACCATCAGCCTCGATCCCTCGCAGCCGTCGAGGTCCTCGGTTGTGACGTAGGGCAGGCGGTGGCTGCCGGGCAGGTAGAAAACCGGGCCGCAGTCGGGCGTGATGTCCTCGAGGGCGACCCAGATCGCGACCAGGTAGCCGCGCGGCTCGGTCATCATGTGGAAGGCGTCGGAGTGGGCCGCCTGGCGGCTACCGGTGAAGAAGCTGATCGTCTGCCAGACCCCGACTGGGACCCCGAGGATCGCGCCGAGCAGGTCGCGGAGGCCGCGGTCGTCGATCGCCTCGGCGACCGCGGCGGATCGGCGGTAGGCGTTGCGGACGCGGTTTCCGGCGCGACTGAAGCGCAGCGCACCGCTGCCGATGAGGCTGGCTAGCTCGCCGTTGATCCGGTCAATCAGCTCGGGATCGAAGAATCCGTCGAGGACCATGTAGCCGTCCTCGGGCCAGCGTTTGAGCTTGGCGCGCAGCTCCTCGCCGACTCGCGCCGACCGCGGATCGGTCGCGATCGCTGCGCCGGAGCCTTCGCGGTCGAGCCAGGGACGCTCGTCGGAGTGGACCCTGAAGTCGGCGTGGCGGAGCGTTCGCAGCACCGACCGCCTCGTTCCAAGCTCGCGCATCCGGCCCCGAAAGCGCAGGACCCGCGGCGCCATCACCAGGTTCCGGGCGACGAGCAGCGGGCGCAGGCGACCGAACACGATCCGGAGTCGCACGAGTGCCGCCATCGCGGCGTTTATAGTCGATCGCCGCGCCGAGCCAACCGACGCCTGCTGCGGCGAGAACGCCGCAATCGACGCCTGGACCCACCGAGCCGGGCGGACGCCTCGGCTTCCCGGGCCGAACCAGAGGTCGATTCGGGAGCACTCATCTGGAGGGCCGCCTCACGCCCCGGGACCGGCGCACCCTGCCAAGCTGCGCGACCGCGCTCCTCCCGCCGACGGAGCGAGTGGGTCGGTGCCAGGGTCGGCGGATTTCGTTCAACGGGCGAGAAGGCGCGAGATCACCAGCCGCTGGATCTCGTTGGTGCCCTCGTAGATCTGGGTGATCTTGGCGTCGCGCATCATTCGTTCGACCGGGTACTCGTTGACGTAGCCGTAGCCGCCGAGCACCTGAACCGCCTCGACGGTCACCTCCATCGCGGCATCGGAGGCGAACAGCTTCGCCATCGAGGAATACATCGGCGCCGCCCGATCGCGTCGGTCGGCCATCGCGCAGGCCTTGTAGAGGAGCTCGCGGGCAGCGGCGGTCTTGGTCTGCATGTCGGCGAGCTTGAAGCCGATTCCCTGCAGCTCGATGATCGGCTTGCCGAAGGCGAGTCGTTCCTTCGCGTAGGAGACGGCGTAGTCGGTCGCACCCTGGGCGATCCCGACCGCCTGGGCGGCGGCACCGAGACGGGTTCGCTCCAGGGTGCCGAGCGCGACCGCGAGACCGCGGCCGACATCGCCGATCACGTTGGCGGCCGGAACCCGCACATCTTCGAAGACGAGCTGGCCGGTCGGGGAGCCGTGGATCCCCAGCTTGTGTTCGAACTTCGGGACCGAGAACCCGTCGCGATCGGCCTCGACGATGAAGGCGGTGATCCGCTTCGCCTCGTGGTCGGTCACCGCGAAGACAATGTAGAAATCGGCGATCCCGGCGTTAGTGATCCAGTTCTTGGTCCCGTTTATTACCCACCCCTCACCGTCGGCGACCGCGGTGGTCCGCAGCGAGGCCGGGTCGGAGCCCGCGTCGGGCTCGCTCAGCGCGAATGCCGGCGACCACTCACCGGCGGCGCAGCGCGGCAAGAAGCGCTGCTTTTGCTGCTCGGATCCGAACAGCGCGATCGGCAGCGTCCCGAGTTCTTGGACCATCAGGATCAGGGCGCAGGCGGCCGAGTTCCGGGCCAGCTCCTCGACCGCGATTTGCAGCATCAAGGTGCCGGTACCGGTGCCGCCGTACTCGGCCTCGAACGGCAGGCTGAGCACATCGTGCGAGCCGAGCAACTCGCGGATGTCGCGCGGGTACTCGTCGCTTTGATCGATCGCAGCCGCGCGCGGCGCCACCTGCTCGTCGGACAGCCGCGCCACCATCTCACGGAGATCGATCAACTCCTGGGGCAGCGCATACAGGACTGAATTGGCGGCACTCTCGCTCACCGGTCACTCCTTAAGTTCGGGATAAGCCTCGATCCACCGAGCCGGTCGAGTGAATCCGCGTGCCAGGCCAAGCTGGGGGTCGATTTGCGGACACCCGCGGGGTGGTGTCCCATGGGTGGTCGCAAATTGGTTTCCAGCGCCGGGATGGCGCGCCGATTCGCCGTCCGGATCGGTAAATCGAGGATAAGGGCTCACGCAAGGATAAGCGCTCGATTTAGGCGGTCGAGGAGCGAGCGGCTGGTGACCACGCAAGCCCGCAATAGCGGCGCTACTGCGGGCTTGCGGCGGTGCCGCATCCGCGACGCTAGTCGGCGGCGTAAAGCCGCGGCGACTCTTGCGCAAGCCGTCAGTCCGGGCGTCACGGCGATCGTGGATCGCAGATCGGTTGACCGGCAAGCAGATATGCTCGCGCCGTGCCAAGCCCCCGTTTACGCCACCGAATCGGGGTGGTCCTCAATCTCGACCGGACGCTCGAGAAGGTCGATGGCTCGCTCGATCGCTTCAACGACACCCTCGATGACTTCAGCGCCTGCCTGGAGCGCTTCAACCAGACCCTCGACCGCTTCTCCGACGTGGTCGCAAAGATCGACTCGGTCGGCGATCGGATGGAGCTGATCACCACCGAACTGGCTCCGGTCAGCGGTGGGATCGGCGCGGTCAGCGGTGGGATCGGTGCGGTCGGCGAAGCCGGGGCGCGGCTGCAGGACGAGCTGCGACGAGCCCAGCAAGATATCCGTAGGCGACTTGGCACCGACGAGGGCGACGACGGCGATCCGGCGAAGCAGACCGGCGGCTGAGCGTGGCGCGGCCTGATAGTTTGTCGGACATGATGTCCAGCAGAATGTTTTGCTCGCGGCGAACGATCGGTCTGGTGGCGGCGCTTAGCGTCTGCGCAGCGCTCCCGGTCGCGATCGGGGTTGCCCACCGCGGCGATTTCGACGACTGCATCGACGCCCCATGCGGCGGCGGCGACGACGTTCACGGCCACCGCCACGTCGACTTCATCCACACCCGTGGCGGCGACGACAAGGCCTACGGGCGCGATGGTGACGACGGTCTTTTCCTCGGCGGCGGCACCGACCTCGGCAAGGGCGGCGATGGGATCGACCACATCGAGGGCGGCGACGGGGTCGATCGGATTATCGGCGGCAAGAAGCACGATCGGTTGCTCGGCGACGACGGTAACGACACGGTCCTGGGCAAGAGCGGCCCCGACAGCCTGTTCGGGGCGCGCGGTAACGACACCCTGATTGGCGGCAGCGGCAACGACGACCTGCACGGCGGTCCGGGTCGTGACCTGATCGACGGTGGTCCCGGGAGGGACTACTGCATCTTCAGCTCGGAAGATCGCGTTCGCAACTGCGAAATTCTCAATTGAGCCGAGACAAGCGACGCCCCGCCACCTCACGAAGGGCGCTCAACGCAACCGACTCCGACGGCGAGGGCAGGTCGGCCGGTCGACACGGCGCCGGCGAGAGGACGGGGCGAGACGACGTCGGCCGCAGTGACCGCGAGCAAAGCGGGCCGAGCCGACCGGGCCGGGAACGCGACCGCGACCGCGACCGCGAGGCGACCGACCGCGAGGAAACCCGGCCGAGCCGACCCGGTCGGGACCGCGAGGCGACGGCCCGCAAGGCCAAGGACCGAACGGGCGCCACCCGAAAGCAAACCTCGGGGGGGCGGATGTTGACATCGGTCGGAGCTCCGCTTGCCGGCGTGGCGGCGAAGTCGGCCGGACTTGCAAAGTCGAACCCGGCGGCGTTCGCAGCCGCCGCGGCGGCTGCGGTTGCAATCGGGCTCGGCCTGTTCGCCCACGGCCTTTGGATACCGGCACTGCTGCTGGCCGCGGCGGCGATCGGACTGGCGGCAGCCGGGCGGCGGCGATCGGTAACCGACCCGGCAGCGGGCGGCGGACACCCGACGCTGTGGGCGGCCGCCGCCGGGGTCGCGGCGCTGATCTTGGGGTTGATCGCAGCCTTCGACGGCAGTGTCGACCCGATTGTCGGCAACCCGCAAAATCGCGCCGCGTTTTGCGAGCAGCAGGGTGACGCGCTGTATGACGCCTCGGTCACGGCACTGCGCGGCCCCGACGATCTACTGAACGCCACCGACGAGATCATCAAGCTCTCCGAAGCAGCGCCATCGGAGAGCGAATGCGCGGTGATCGCGCTTGACGGCGTTGCATCGGCCTGGCAAATCAATTCGAAGCTCGCCACCTACGACGGCGCCGACGAGCAAATCAAGCGGATCCGCGACTTCCAAGCCGAGCGCCACCTCATCGACCCGGTGTTCTGAACCGGCCCAGACCCCCCGGCCGTCGGCTCCTCAGGGCCCGCGCAAGGAATAGGTGCTCGATTTAGGCGGTCGAAGATCGGCGTATCCGTGACCGGTAATCGGCCGTGTAAGCCGCACTTATTTCTTGCGCGGGCCCTCAGTGGCGGATCTGTGGCAGGACCCGGTCGAGTTGCGGCGGCATCCACCAGTTCCAGCGGCCCGCCAACTTCATAAACGACGGGACCAGGACCGCTCGAACGATCGTCGCGTCGAGCAAGACCGCGATCGCGAGGCCGAACCCCATCTGCTTGATCTCGGGCACCGAGGTGAGGATGAACGAGCCAAAGATGGCGATCATGATCAACGCCGCGATCGTGACGACGCTGCCGGTTCGCTGCAGGCCAACCGCGACCGCAGTCGCTGTATCGGCGCCGCGATCGTGCTCCTCGCGAATCCGCGAGACCATAAAGACCTCGTAGTCCATCGAGATCCCGAACAGCATGATGAACATGGTCAGTGGGGTCCAGGTCTGCAGGTAGCCGGGACTGACAAAGTCGAAGACGTTCTCGGCGGCGCCGTTTTGAAAAAGCACCACGGTCAGGCCAAGCGAGGCGGTGATGCTGAACAGGTTCATCAAGATCGCCTTCGCCGCCAAGACAGGGCTTCGAAACAGCGCCGTCAAAAGGACAAACGCCATCACCAAGGCGGCGGCCAGCACATACGGGGTCGCATCCTGCGTCCGCTCGGAGTAGTCGACGGTCTCGGCGGTGATCCCTCCGACCAGGGCCGTCCCGGCAGCCGTAGTGTCGGCGAGTTGATCTCGTAGCGAGCCGATCTGGTCAAACGAGGCGCCGGAATCGACCTCGAGCTTTGAGGTAGCGCTGACCAAAGTCAGGTCGGGACCAAGCGGCGAAATTGTCGTCGCTGTGAACCCCCCGGTCTGGCCGAACGCGGCGACCGCCGCCACGACCGTCGTGTCGCCGTCGCCAACCCCGCCATGCACAACCACGTCAACCGGGGCGAGCGCGGCGTTGGGAAAAGTTCGGCCAGATTGGCCAGGGCGCGGCCGGACGGCTCGTTCGCGAGCGCCCGCGCGTTTAGGTCGATCCCGGTCTTGACCCCGGCCAGCGGGGTCGCCGCCGCCACCAGCAGCGCGGCACCGGCCATGAAGGCGATCAACGGTCGGCGCATTACGAACCGGCTCCAGCGCAGCCATCGACCACCTTGGCCCTCAAGCCGACCCGCTGCGAACCCCAACCGCCCCGGAACTCGCAGCTTGTCGAGGCGGTCGCCGAGCGCGATCAGAACCGCCGGCAGCAGGGTCAGGGTGAGCGAAACCGCCGAGGCCACGACGATGATGACCGCGAGGATTGTGTCGGAAAAGAACGGCAGCCCGGTGATCACGACCGGAAAGACCGAGGCCGAGAAGATCGCCCCGGAAAAGACGACCGTGCGCCCGGCGGTCCGCAGCGTTCGTTCGACGATCTCGCGATCGCTGCCGCCACGTTCTCGCTCCTCCCGAAAGCGGCGGACGAACAGCAGCGAATAGTCGATCCCAAGCGCGAGGCCGAACATCACCATGAAGGTCTCGGCGAAGGCGTTGAAGTCGATCACCGTCATCGCGATCGCAACGACCCCGATCGAGGCCAGCAAGCCGCCAAAGCCGATCATTAGCGGGAGCCCGGCAGCGACCACGGTCCCGAAGGCGATCAGGAGCAAGATCATCGCGATTGGCAGGCCGACCGCCTCGGCGGTGACCAGTTCGCGATTCTCAACCTCGATCAGATCGGCAAGTGCCGGCGAGTTGCCGATTACCCCGGCGGAGAAGTTGTCGCCGAACTCACCGTCCAGGCCCCGCTGGATATCGAGCGCGTCCGCCTGCCGATCGGCGACGTTACCGCCAAGTGCCAAAACGGCGGTGATCGCGGTCCGATCCGCCGCGATCGCCCCCTCCCCGCCCCGCTTCGGGCCCGCCACCTTGATCTCGGGATTGACCCGATGGATCAGCCTGATCGCCGCCCCATAGGCGGCGCGGAAACTCGGCGAAGGCCAGCGCTCGCGATCTGATGAGATCACCAGCAGGTCGCGCTCGATCAGGCCGGTCGCTTGCTCAACCTGCAAGGCGGCGTCGTCGGACTCGGTCCCGGGAACGTTGTAGCCGAGGCCGCGGAGGCCGGATTCGAATGCGCCCGACAGGGCGATCCCGCCGATGACTGGGATCAGGGCGAGGAAAATTACGAGCCGGGTTCGCTCCGTGATCAGCCTAGAAAGGACCCCGAACGGCATCTCAACGTGAATTTAACTGAAGATCGCGTCGCGTCGCGCTCAGCAGTCGGCGCGCACCCGTGGGTAGACGTAGCCCGAGTTCCGCAAATCGACCTTGTTGGTATTTCCGTTCGGAACCGAGGTGAACTTGCCGACATCGCCCGGGTTCATGTAGGGGCTGTAGTCGATTTGCTTCGAGATTCCAAAAAGCCCCGATGTCTGCATCAGATCGGCTGCGGCGGCAACCGCCGGCGGGGCACCGGAAATCGAACGCTCGTTCAGGATCGGCTGGAGTCGAATCAGGTGGCCGGTACGGTCGTAGCTGTCGGATGCCGAGCCGAGATGGCCGAGGATCAACGAAATGCCTTCGGCGTGCGGCCTCACGTAGCGGAGCGTCGGGTTGACCTGGCAAAGGCTCCGGGTCAGCGGCTCAACCACCTCGGGGAGACGGTGCGCACGGGTGATTGAAACCGCCAGGGTGTTGGCCGCCGGGGCGGCCCGCTCAAGCGACGCCAGCAACCGCCTGCCAGCACGGGCCGCCGGGACCAGATCCCGGAAGACCGGCTCCAGATCGCGGGTAGCGATCGCCAGGTTGTTTACGACCGGGGTGGCACGATCGCTGACATCCCCGACCACCAAACTTGCGTCGCGGACACTGTCGAGGGTCGCCGGCAACTCGGCGAGCAGCTCTTCGAGCGACGTGTCGCGAGATGCGATCGCCTGCAAGGCGCCGACCCCGTCGCGGGCCAGGGTGTCGATCGCCGCGCCGCGCTCGCCGACCGCGGCGGTCACGCGACCGAGCTGGTCGACCAAACGGGCGACGTTCTGACGGTCGTCGTGGAGGATCTGGAAGAGGTCGGTGCCAGCCGGAACCAGCCGGTTGGTCCCGGCGAAGGTACGGTTCAGCTCATCGCCGCGACCGGCGATCGCGTCACCGAACCGGCTGAACAGAGTCCG
>JAHEXU010000076.1 GCA_023251975.1 bacterium
AGCGCGATCCGCCCGGCGAGCGTCCCGTCGGCCTGCGGGAGCAGCCTCAGTCAGGCCGATCCGAGGATCAGGAAGCGACCGCTCCCGCGGCCCGACCGACCCCCCGCGTCGATGATGCCGCGAAGCGACCGCAACAGCTCCGGGTGTGGTGGATCTGGCCGAGGATGAGGTGCTCGTGCCGGTGCTCGGCCAGGTAGACCTTGGGTTCGGCGAGGTTGGCGCGGTCGGGATCGGATTCGAGGCCGAGATAGGTCGAGCGTCGTCGCTCCACCACCGCGTCTGCGAGCGTCGTCTTGCCGACCTGCCTCGAGCCCAGAATGACGACCGCAGGGGAGGGTGCGAGCAGCTTCTCGATACGGGTGGCCTCGGCCTCCAGTTCGATCAACACCCATAAATCGTTCATCTCGTGGGTGATTTGTGAGGTAAATGAGCCTGATACGAGGCGGCGCGGTGGCGGCGGCAGAATCCAATTCCGCTGGGCACGTAATCCTATTCTGCAAGAGCCGTAATCCAAATCTGCACAAGCGGCAATCCCATTCTGTGCGCTGTATGATCCGGATCTGCGGATGAGCGAGCTAAGCGGAGTCAGCTATATAGACCGCGTTCTTGCCTCTGAGATCGTCAGCGCGATGGCCGAGGCGCGGGTCGTCGGCCTACTCGGTGCGCGGCAGGTCGGAAAGAGCACGCTCGTGCGGCGCCTCGCCGCGGGGCCGCTCGCGCTTGACTATCTCACCCTCGACAATGAGCAGACTCGAGCGGCGGCGAGCGCTGATCCGGTTGGGTTCCTCGCCGACCTGGGCGGGCCAACCGCGATCGACGAGATTCAGCGTGTCCCCGAGCTTCTGCTCGCGATCAAGGTCGTCGTCGATCGGGACAACGCAGCGGGGCAGTTCCTGATTACCGGATCGGCCAACCTGCGCCGAATCCCGACGGTCGCCGACGCGCTTCCCGGCCGGGTCGACTACCTGACGCTGTGGCCGTTCACACAGGCCGAGCTCGAGGGCACCGATGGCCGGTTCCTCGATCGGCTGTTCAGTTGCGAGGTTCCGAGGATCACCGATGCACCGGTCGGTCGCGCCGCCTATCTCGCCCGCCTGCTCGCCGGCGGGTTCCCGGAGGGCGTGCGACGTGGGGATGCCAACCGGGTGAGGTACTTCGGCAGCTATGTGAGTTCGTTGCTGGAGCGCGATATCGTCGAGACCTCGCCGCTGCGGGATCCGTCGATCGCAACGAGGGCGATTCGGCTCGTGGCCGCTCGCTCGGGCTCGCTTGCTCGCTTCGATTCGATCGGCAGCGATCTCGGGATCAATGGAAAGACGGCGCAATCCCATCTCGAGGCGCTCGAACGTCTGTTCCTCGTCAGGATCCGAAGCGCATGGACGGTCAATCTCGGGAAGCGGCAGATAAAGGCACCGAAGCTCTACATCGCCGATTCGGGAATGCTGGCCGGGCTTCTCGGTGCGAACAGCGCCCGATTGGCATCGGACCCGGGTCTGGCCGGAGCACTGTTCGAGACCTTCGCCGCAACCGAGCTCGAGCGGCTCGCCTCGGCCGGGCCGGATATCTACACCTTCTCGCATTTTCGCGAGGGCGAGCGGAAGGTCGATGTCGTCGTGGAGGACCCGTCGGGCCGGATCGTCGGCCTCGAGGTGAAGGCGGCCGCCACGGTGCGCAGCCGAGATTGGTCCGGTCTCGCGATGTTGCGGGACGAGCTCGGAGAGCGGTTCGTTGCGGGCGCCGTTCTCTACGCCGGGGAGCGGACGCTGCGGCTGACCGACCGGATCTGGGCGGTGCCGCTCAGCGGGCTCTGGAATCCGGGCCAATGACCGGCGGTGGACCGGCGATGATGGGGTCGATCACTTTCCTTTCCGATTTCGGCTGTGAGGATGAGTTCGCGCGGTTCGCCGGGCGACTATCGCGTCGATCGCGGCCGGGGTCGGGGTCATCGACCTGACCCACGGCGCGGCGCGGCACGACATCGCGGCAGGTGGGGTAGCGCCGCCGCTGGCGCTGCCGGATTGCTCGCTGGGGGTTCACTTCGCTGTCGTCGATCCCGGGGTCGCGGTGAGCGCCGCGGCGTCGCGGTTCGCGCCGCCGGGCAGACCGGTTGCTCGTCGGGCCCGACGGTCTACTCGCCCCGGCGCTGCGGCTGTTCGGCGGCGCTTCCGAGGTCGTCGAGATCACGCGTTCGCCGCCGCTGGCGCCACCGGAGCAGCGCCCCCGGACGTTCGACGGCCGCGACATCTTCGCCCCGATCGCCGCTCACCTCGCGCTCGGCGGATCGCTTCCGGGGCTCGGGAGCCACTAGAAAAACTAGTCGTCGGAAACGCTGGTGGCGCTCGAGCCACGGTTGTTCGGCGATCGCATCGTCGCGCCCGTCGCCTCGATCGACACCTACGGCAACGGCGCCCTGGCGCCGAACGCGTCCGGGCCGTCTCGGGCGCACCCGGTTTCGCGGGCCGCGGCGGCGGTCGTCGAGAGCCCAGCCGGACGCCATCACGCGAACTGCGCCGGAGCGGGTTGCGGCGGCGAGGGGTCCGCCGTAGCAATGTTTGCCGGTGCGACACTGGTAAAGGAGGCTTCCAGAACCGTTTGTGCACCTCTCGATGGGCTTTCGGAGCGGACGCTTTCGGTTCTGGTCGGTTCCGGACCCGGCTGAACGTGCTGTTGTCCTCCACATTCCGGCCCGAGATCAGGCTCGGCGGCGATCCGACTCGGGTTCTCGTCGAGCACCTTTGCGCGGTCGAGATCGGCAGGCTTGACGCCGGTCCGGCGATTGCGTAGCCCACACGGAATGACGAGGAGGCCCTTATTCTTACCCGGGCCCTGAGCTCCGGGGTAGACCGGGACCTCAGACAATCAACACCGCGAACGAGATCGCGTTGTTGAGCATGTGGAGGCCGATCGAGGTCCAAAGCGACCCTGAGCGGTGGTAGGTGAAGCAGAGCATGCCGCCGAGGGCCGCAAGTTGCAGCGCCGCGGCGGGGTTGGCGTTGTCACCGCTGAGATGGGCGGCGCCGAACAGGACCGCGGTGAGGGTTGCGGCGACCCATGGCCCGAGTTGGGTCCGTAGCCCGGCAAACAGGAAGCCGCGAAACAGGACCTCCTCACAGATCGGAACGATAGCGACGATTATTACCCCGACCAGGATCGTCGCGATCGTGCCGGCGTCGGCTCCGAGGTTCTTGGTCGCGTCGGCCTGGCTGGGGTCGAGAAGCAGGCTGACGATCAGGCCGATAGCCAGGTAGCCGAGGTAGCCGCCGACCACCAGGCCGAGCGCGGGCGCGATTCGGGTCCGAACCAAGCCAAGCACCGCCAAGGTGCTGCCGCTACCGCGGTGGCGCCTTGCGTAGGCAAGCGGGATTGCCAGGAGGGCGATCTCGAAGAGAAAGTCCGACCCCAGCGCCGGGTCAATCGACTGCTCGCCGACGACTCGGCCAGCGGTCTGGCTCGCCAGCCCGATTACCCCCCGAGGCGGAACCAGGCTGAGCGCGATGGCGCTCACAACCGCCGCCAACGCGATCGTCCCGAGCAGCCCGATAAGGGTGTCGCCGAGGCCCCAGCCGGGCTGCGTGGGAGCGTTGGTAGCGGCGCCGTTCATGGGTGGATTGTTGCGGCAGAGCGCAGGTTCGCGCCGCCGAGGCGGGGTCAGTACCCTGTCGGGAGGGATATGACCCATCGAGCGCGACGCAGAATGCGCCGCCACACTCGCAAGGGTCCCAGGTTGCTGCTCGGTTTCGCCGTGGTGGTGTCGGGACTTGTGATCGCGGGACTCAGCGCCGTCTTATGGGTGTTGGACGTGGCGGCCAAGGCCCCAAACATTGAGGATCTGAAGCCGGTTGACCCCGGTGCCAGTTCGAAGATCCTCGCCGCCGATGGATCGACCCTGACCTACATCAGATCCGAGGTCAACCGCACCCCGGTCGGCTGGGATCAGATTCCGGTGGTGCTGCGAAACGCGACGATTTCGATCGAGGACGAGCGCTACTACGAGCACAGCGGCGTCGACTGGATCGGAATCGTTCGCGCCGTGATTCGCGACATCCAGGCGGGCGGGGCGCGTGAGGGTGCATCGACGATCACCCAGCAGCTGGTCCGCAACCTTTACATCGAGGACCCGACCGACGACCTTACGCGCAAGATCGTCGAGGCAAAGCTGGCCGAGGAACTCGAAGAGCGACGCTCGAAGCGCTGGATTTTGGAGCAGTACCTGAACACCGCCTCCTACGGAACCGTCAACGGATCGACTGCGGTTGGAGTCCAGGCGGCGGCCGAGATGTTCTTCGATAAGCCCGCCAAGGAGCTGTCCTTGCGGGAGGCGGCGCTGCTCGCCGGACTGCCGCAGGCACCCTCGGAGTACAACCCGCTCAACGCCGAGAGTAAGCAGGCCGCGCTCGA
This sequence comes from bacterium, assembly GCA_023251975.1. Taxonomy (GTDB): domain Bacteria; phylum Actinomycetota; class Thermoleophilia; order Solirubrobacterales; family 70-9; genus JAHEXU01. Next base: position 4,399 of record JAHEXU010000076.1, read on the forward strand.
TCGGCGCAACGAGGTCCTTGAGGCGATGGCCCGACTCGGATACATCAGCAGTGCCTCGGCTCGATCTGCCGAGGCGAGCGGGCTCGGGACCGATCCCGGCGATAAGTACACGAGGCGCCGCGAGCCGTTCTTCGTCGGCTACGTCGAGGACGCCCTAATTAACAAGTACGGCTCCGAGACGGTTCGCGAGGGCGGCCTGGTTGTTCACACCACGATCGATCCAAAATTGCAGGAGCTGGCGAACGCCGCGATCGCCGACTCGCAGGCGAGCCTGCACCTGTCCTACGGCGACACGATCCCCTCCTCGGCAATGGTCGCAACGACCGTCAACAACGGCCACATCGTCGCAATGGCGTCTTCTGCCAACCCCGACGCCCCCGAGTTCAACCTCGCCGCGCAGGGCCGACGCCAGCCCGGATCGGCCTTCAAGCCGTTTGTCTTGGCAACCGCGATCAAGCAGGGGGCCGACCCCGATGCGACCTTCTACGACGGAACCCCGACCAGCCTCGATGTCGGCGGGCCTGAACCGTGGACGCCGCAAAACTCCTCCGAGGGCGAGGGCGGGGTGATTTCGCTGCGAACCGCGATGGTCGACTCGGTCAACGTCGTCTACGCCAAGCTCGGGCTCGATGTCGGCAACGAGAACCTGACCGAGACCGCCCAGGACATGGGGATCACCTCACCGCTTTTCAGCTACCCGGCGGAGGCGATCGGCGGTCTCAATACCGGGGTGACGCCGCTTGAGATGTCGAACGCGTATGCGACCTTTGCCAACGGCGGCCTCCATTACAAGCCGACCGCGATCGATCGGGTCGAGTTTCCCAACGGCGAGGTTGACCAGCTCGACGAGGATAAGCCCGAGCGCGCCTTCTCCGACGGGGTCGCCTACGCGATGGTCGACGTGATGAAGGGTGTGATCAGCTCCGGCACCGCGACCCAGGCTGGCTACGGCTGCCCGGCGGCGGGCAAGACCGGTACCACCGACGATCACGCCGACGCTTGGTTTGTCGGCTTCACCCCGAAGATGTCGACCGCCGTTTGGACCGGTTTCCCCGGCGCCACCCTGTCGCTGGCTGGCTACAACCAGGGCTTTGGCGGAACCCTCTCGGCGCCGATCTGGCGGTCGTTCATGTATCCGGCGTCAAACGGCTACTGCGACGACTTCCCGGCCGCGACCGAGCCGGTCAGTTACCTCCCGTTCTTTGGCGAGCACGCCGCCTCGAGCGGTTCCTCGAGCGACGAGACGACAACCACCGCCACAACCGACACTACGACGACCGACACCGCCACGACCGACACCACCGGCGGCTACGACAGCGGGGCCTACGCACCGGGGATCCAGGGGCCGCCCGAGACCGCTCCCCCGGATCTGCCGATCCAACCGGGCCAGTAGTCAAAGCTCCGACATGGCGGCCCCGGGCGAGTTGGGCGAGTTCGCGCTGATCGAGCAGGTCAGGCGCCGCCTCGGGGCGGTCGGGCAATCGCGGCGCCTGGTGGTCGGCTCCGGCGATGATGCCGCGGTGACGCTGCCGGGGGGAGCGACCGCGACCTCGATCGACTCGATCGTCGAAGCGGTTCACTTTCGACTCGAGACGAGCGACCCCGCGGAGATCGGGCACAAGGCGCTGGCGACGGCGCTGTCGGACCTGGCCGCGATGGGCGCCGAGCCCGGCGAGGCCTACGTCGCGCTCGGCCTTCCCGATCGGCTCGACGCGGCGGCGGCGCTGGCGCTGTGTGACGGGCTGCTCGCGCTGGCGGCGCGTAGCGGCGTCGCGCTGGCGGGCGGGGACATCTCCGCCTCGGAGCTTTTATTCGTCACCGTCGCGGTGGTCGGTCACGCCGATCGGGCCGAGGATTTCGTGACCCGAAGCGGGGCTCGGCCCGGCGATCGCGTCCTGGCAAGCGGCGCCTTTGGTGGCGCCGCCGCCGGGTTGGCCTGGCTGGAGCGGGAGCGCGGTGAGGCCGCGATCAATCGCGGCGATCCGGGGCTTGCCGCCGCGGTCAGCGAGGTGATTCGACGCCAGCGCCGACCCGAGCCGCTGCTTGCGCTCGGCCGCGCCCTCGCTCCCGAGGTCTCGGCGATGATCGATATCAGCGACGGCCTCGGCGCTGATCTTGGCCACATTGGGGCGGCCTCGTCGGTCGCGATCGAGCTCGAGGCGGGTCGGATCCCGGTTGACCCGGCGGCGCGCCGGGTCGCGAGCGAGCTCGAGCTCGATCCCGAGGCGCTGGCGCTCGGGGGCGGCGAGGACTACGAGCTGGCGGTCACGGTTGATCCGCCGCGAAGCGCCGCCGCGGTTGCCGCCGCCGCCGCCTGCGGCGTTGAGCTGACCGAGATCGGTCGGGTCGCTGCAGGCGGCGGCGTCTCGCTGGGGGGGCTCAGCCTGCCGCGAACCGGCGGCTTTGAGCATCGGCGCGGACGCTGATGAAATCTCGTGCCGCACCGACGGCGCGAAGCTTCTCAACGATCGCGTCGGCGACCTTGAACGAGTCAACCTCGTAGCGTCCTTCTGCGACTGCGGTCCTGATCTGGGTCACTTGCATCCTTGCTCCAAAACGGGGGGTTTTGCGTGGTAAGAAAGTGATCGGAGCGCTATCAAAAAGCCGTTAGATGCGTCCAGTCGGTCGGTCGACAAACGACCCGCTACGGCGACGCTTCGCCGACGCTGATCGTCGGCTCGACCGCGCCACCGCGGCGCCTTGAGCCGCTGATTGCGGGCTCCGGGCCAGCGGCTGCCTCGGCCGTCCGCGAGGCCGCGACCACGACGACCAGCGAACCGACCAAAAAGCAGCAGGCGAAGCTGATCAGTGGATTAACCTGGGCGCTGACGATCGCCAACAGCGCCTGCCACGGGGCGGCGTATCCGAGGTTGAGCACGCTTGCCAAATGGATTGCTGCAGCGCCCACCGGTAGCAGCGCCAACGCGACATACCGAGCGGCGCGACGAACCGGCGGCGGCCCCGCGGCGCGCCCCGAAAACAGCCACAGGTGGGCGATCGGGGCGAGCAGGATGGCGGTGTATGGGTTGACCGCCCAGACCACCGCCAGGGCCGGGCAGGCGATCATCCCGGCGCTGACCGCAACCGATTGTGGGCTGCTGCGTCGCGCTGCCAGCGGGACCAAAAAGATCGCCACCATGAGCAGGCTGAGCGCCAGCAAAGCGAACGCGACCAGGCCCTCCCATCCGAACAGGAAGCGTCCCGGATCAGCAGGCCAGCTCGGTCGCGGGATCAGCCCAAACAGCGACAGTAGATAGGCCAAAACGAGCGGGACCACGAACATCCCGCCCGCTCCCGCCGCCGAGGCGATCGTGCCGCGGAAGCGCTGCTCGCGCCGCCACGACCTGGCCGCCGCATCGATCATCGTCAGCAGCGGCCCGATGATCAACGCCAGCGCCAGCAGGCTGACCGACCAGCCCGGGATCATGGTGCCAGCCAGGGTCAGGTAGCTGTCGATCTTCGCGTCGGCTGCCGCGTCGGTCGCGTCGAGCGCCAGCAACAACGACAGCGCGGTGCGGCCAAATTCGGCCTGCGTGGTGGCCGAGAAGTCTTCGATGTGATCGCGTGAGGGCGGCAGCGGCCGCTCACCCGCCGAGCTGAGCCCGATCGCGTCGATCTCGTCGCCGAGCAGGACCGATTCCTCGGCAACCGGGAACGGCAGGGCGAGCCGAACGAACCCGGTCAGCAACGGGTCGCCGTCGGCGCGGCGGTTGGTCTCGCGGGTGACCGCCCGTTGCGCGGTCGCAATCAAGCGCGCCCCGGCCCGTTCTTTACCGATCCCGTAGCCGATCACGAACGGCGGCGTCGGTTGGTTCGAGCCCGGTTGGCTGATCACGATCGCCGCCTCGACATCGTCGATCTGCGGGTAGGCGGCGACGAACTCGCGAACCCCGAGCTGTCCGTCGGCGCCGCCATCGGTCGAGACCAAAAGGATCGTCTTGTTGTGACGCGAGCTGCCGAGCTGCTCGGCGAGCTGGAGCAGGATTCCGGTTGCGGCGGCGCTTGATGCCGCGCCCTCGGCCCGGGCGGTATCGCGGTTTGCGATCACCACCAGGGTGCTCGGTGAGCCGCCCGGCAGCGACAGGATTACGTTTCGCATCTTGACCTCCTCGCCGTCGAACTCACCGCTGAAATCCTGGCGCGCGATGGTGCCGCCCTGGATTGAGGTGAAGCGCTTCTCGACCAGGTCGGCGACCTCGAGATCGGCGGCGCTGCCCGGGGTTCGGTAGGGCGCCTGCTTGACGATCAGCTCGGCCAGCTCGCGGGCGTCGCCGGCGTCAAAGCCCGCCGCGGGCACCCCTTCGGCGAGCGCGCCCGGCTCCGATTCGAGCGACAACAGCACGGTTGCGATCGCGATCACGATTATCGCCAGCCCGGCTCGATAAATCCTGAAGTCGATCATTGCCGTCCCCAAACTACTCTTTGCCTTGTCCGTGTCAGGAGTTCCCGAAAAGCAGGCCCGAATCCTCCTCGTCGATGACGAGCAGTCGGTTCAAACGCTGCTCACCTATCCATTGCGCCAAGAGGGCTATGAGGTTGTCTCGGTGACCGACGGGCGGGCTGCGCTGGAATCGTTCGCCGCCTCGCAGTTTGACCTCGTGATCCTCGATGTGATGCTACCCGGGCTCGACGGGATCGAGGTGTGCCGACAAATTCGCAACCGTTCCAACGTTCCGATCGTGATGTTGAGCGCTCGCGATGACGAACTCGACAAGGTGTTGGGCCTCGAAATCGGTGCCGATGACTACATCACCAAGCCGTTCTCGCTGCGCGAGTTCCGCAGCCGGGTCAAGGCGGCTCTGCGGCGAGTCGAGATGTCGAATGCTCGCGACGAGTCGTTGATCGCGGCCGGGCCGCTGCGAATCGATCCGCAGCGCCGCACCGTCTCGGTCAACGGCCGCGCGGTCGAGTTGACCTACGCCGAGTTTGAGATTGTCGCCGCGCTCGCCCGCGCCCCCGGTCGGGTGATGAATCGTGAGGTCTTGCTGGAGGCGATCTGGGGCGACTCGGCCTATCGCGACCCCCGCACGATCGATGTTCATATCCGCCACGTCCGATCGAAGCTCGAGCAGCATCCGCACAACCCGGAGTTCCTCTTGACGGTCCGCGGCGTCGGGTATCGCTTCTCCGAGGGTCGTTGAGGTGCGCGGGCCGCCCGGCCCGGCGCGACGAACCCGGTCGCTGCGATCGCGGCTCAGCTTTGATTCGGTCCAGACCCGACTGGTTGCGCTGTTCTTTGTGATCGTCGCGGCGGCGGTCGGATTTGTCTACCTCTACGTCGTCCCGCAGCTCAGCTCGAGCCTGACCGCGGGCCGGCTTGAGCGGCTCGAGCAGTCGGGCGCCAAGGTCGCGCAGCGGCTCGGCGGCGCCGAGGTCGGGGTACTCGGCCGGTCTCGCCTTCGCCGCCGACTGCAGGCCGCGGCCGACGATGCCGGGGCGCGGATCACCCTGATCGGGCTGCCGCTCGACGCCGCCGCCTTTGTGCTCGCCGATTCCGAGCAGGAGCTGTCGGCGCTCGAGCCGCGCTACCCGGTGGCGGCCGAGGCCGCGAGCAGCGGCGGGGTACGCTCCGGCGTCGAGACGGTTGGTGGGGTCCGCTTCGGTGAGTCGGCGATCCCAATCTCAAAACGGGGCCGAGTCTCAGAGGTCGTCGTGCTGCGGATCGGACTTGACGATGTCGACGCCAATGTGGCCCTGATTCGACGCCAGATCGTGATCGCCGGGCTGGTCGCGGTGAGCGCGGCGCTTGTTGCTGCTTGGTTTGCCGCCGGCTGGCACACCCGGCGGCTACGCCGACTCGAGGAGGCGGCCGAGCGGGTTGCCGAGGGCGATTTCGGCTCCGAAATCAAGATCGACACGATGGACGAGGTCGGCCGGCTCGCCGTCTCATTGAACGAGATGCAGCGCCGTCTAGGACGGCTCGAAAGCGCCCGCAACGAGTTCATCGCGAACGCCTCGCACGAACTCCGCACCCCGGTCTTCTCGATCAGCGGCTTCATGGAGTTGCTCGATGAGGAGGACCCCGATCCCGAGGTGCGCGCCGAATTCATCCGCACCATGCGCGAGCAGGTGGAACGGCTGCGGCACCTCACCGTCGACCTTCTCGACCTCTCCAAACTCGACGCCGGAGCGCTCCCGATTCGGCTCGAAGCGGTCGACCTAATCGCGCTTGCCGAGGAGGTGACGGCGGAGTTTTCGGGTCGGGTCGAACAGCATGAAGCGACCATGCGAGTGCGCCGCCCGTCCCGCTCCGGTGCCGATCGAGACGACCGCAATCCCTTTGCCCATGCGGATCGGCGAAGGCTGAGCCAGATACTCCGTATTCTGCTCGACAACGCTCTGTCCCATACCCCCCCAGGAACGATGATTGAAATAACAGCCAGCCAGACGCAGCCAACCTGCGCCCTCACGGTGACCGACGACGGTCCCGGAATCAACCCGGCCGATCGGCCCCGAGTCTTTGAACGCTTCTTCACCGGCGACCCCGCCGGGGGCTCCGGACTCGGCCTCGCGATCGCCCGCGAACTCGCCGTCTTGATGGGCGGGGACCTCAGCGTCAACTCCCATCGCGGCCGCACCGCCTTCACCCTCGCGTTGGCGCGAGTCGAGCCGAGCGGAGCGGTGGCCTGATGGCGGCTCGTCGCCGGATCGCACCGGCCGGCTTGTCGGCGCTGCTCGTGCTTGTCGTTTTGATCGCCGGTTGTGGCGATAACGGTTCGAGCGATTCGACCGTGACCACGGTGTCCGAGACTTCGGGCGCGCCTTCGCAGGATCCGCAAGGCGACCATGTCGTCCTTTCCGAGAACGGCTTCAGCCCCGAGAAGATTTACGCCGAAACCGCCCCCGGCGTGGTCACGATCGAATCGATCTTCGGCGAGGGCAACATCCTCGGCGGCGCCTCGGCCGGTCAGGGATCGGGCTTTGTGATCAGCGACAGCGGCGAGATCGTGACCAACGCCCACGTAGTCACCGAAGGTGGCAGCGGTTCCGGCAACCCGACCAACAAGCCACCGACTCCGGCCAAAGAGGTGTTCGTCCTGTTTGCCGACGGCAACAAGGTCCCGGCCGAGATCGTCGGCTTTGACGCGTTCGCCGACGTGGCGCTGATCAGGGTCGACCCCGAAGGCCTTGACCTGCAGCCGGTGACGCTGGGTTCAAGCGCCGATGTCCAGGTTGGAGCGCCGGTGGCGGCGATCGGATCGCCGTTCGGTCAGGAACGCTCGATTTCGGTCGGGATCGTCTCCGCAACCGACCGCTCGATCGATTCGCTGACCAGCTTTAAGATCGACGGCGCGATTCAGACCGACGCGTCGATCAACCCCGGTAACTCGGGCGGGCCGTTGCTCGACATCGACGGGCGCGTGATCGGAATCGATCAGCAGATCCAGACCGAATCGGGTGGCAACGAGGGGGTCGGCTTTGCGGTCCCGATTGACCTCGTGAAGCGCTCGGTCGATCAGCTGCGAAGCGACGGCGAAGTCAGCTACGCCTACCTCGGGGTCAGCTCGGCGCCGGTCTACCCGCAACTCGCCGATCGGCTCAAGCTCGATGTCGATCACGGCGCCCTGGTTGTCAAGGTGGTGGCCGATTCGCCAGCCTCGGCCGCCGATGTCGTCGCCGGTGACGCCGACGAGACGATCCAGTTCCAGGCGGCCGAGTACACCGTCGGCGGCGATGTGATCGTCGGGTTCGACGGCGAGGAGATCGATACCCCGACCGACCTGGCACGGCTGGTCGCGCTGCAAGCGCCCGGCGACAAGGTCGAGGTCGAGGTGATCCGCGACGGCGAGCACCAGACGCTCGATGTCACCCTCGCCGAGCGCCCGGTCGGGAGTGGCTGAGTACCCGGCCGGTTCCGCCGAGCGGGCCGAATCAGGCGCGATCGGCGCGATCGTCGTCGGCCTCGCCGAGCAGCTACGGGCAACCGTGTTGCCGCTGCTCGGCGAGCACGCCGGTCGCGCCTCGGCGGGCGCGGGCGCAGGTGGTGACCTCACCTTCGCGATCGATCAGATCGCCGAGTCGGCGCTGCAGAGCTACCTCGCCTCGGTAGAGCCGAAGCTCGCCTTCTACTCGGAGGACCGCGGCCTGGTCGACCCAGGGGGCGCCGAGTGGGTTTTGGTTGTCGATCCAATCGACGGCACCCGGCCAGCGATGGCGGGGCTGGAGTCGGCCTGTGTCTCGGTTGCGGCGGCGCGACTTGGCGATCGCGCCCCGACGATGGCCGATGTCGAGGTCGGCTGCGTGGTCGAGATCAGGTCTGGCGCGCGCTTTCTGGCCCACCGCGGCGCTGGGCTCGAACCTGCCCCGAGGCTGTCGGCGGGGCGCGATCTTTCGCGGCTTTTTTGGAGCTACGGGTTTCGCGGTCGCCCCGCGGTCCCAACCACGATCGTGCTCGAGCAGCTGATCGACGGTTCTTCGGTCGGCGGCGGCAGCTTCGATCTCGGCTCGGCCTGCTTTGACATGACCCGGATTGTGACCGGCCAGCTTGACGCCTACGTCGAGCCGGGGCCACGAATCATCGATCAGGTGGCGGGGATGGAGGAGCGATTCCGCGCCGTCGGCGGCGGTCATCTGCTCAACAACTCGCCGTATGACCTGGCGGCGGCGGCGCTGATCGTCAGCGAGGCGGGCGGCATCGTCAGCGACGCCTACGGGCAGCCGCTCGATCGACGCGAGCTGCTTGGCTCGGGCCGGTCGTTTCAGATGTCCTGCGTCGCGGCGGCCAACCGCGAACTGCACAGCGCGATCATCGCCTCCCTCGACCGCGGCATCGAGCGACTCACGACCAGCTCGATCGCCAGCGCTGCCCAAGGGATCGCGCAAGGATAAGCGCGCGATTTAGGCGGTCGAGGAGCGAGCGCCAGCGGCCGCGTAAAGCCGCGGTTATTCTTGCGCGAGCCCGACGGCCGAAAACGGGGCTAGTCTGCCGATCTGATGTTGCAGGAGGTTTCACTCGGAGCCCGCTCGCTGGCGGACTACACCCACGTTGTCGGCAAGGACCTGGTCGCCGAAATTCGCGACCTGGCCGCGTCGCTGGCGGGTAAGCGTGTCCTCCATGTCAACGCGACCGCCTTCGGGGGCGGGGTCGCCGAGATCCTCTACACGTTGGTTCCGCTGATGAACGACATCGGCCTCGACGCTCACTGGCAGGTGATGCTGGGGCGCGACGAGTTCTTTGATGTCACCAAGCAGATCCACAACACCCTGCAGGGCGACCCCCGCGAGATCAGCGACGCCGACTGGGCGACCTATGAGCGCTACAACCTGCTCAACGCGATGGGGATGGACGGCGAGTGGGATCTGATCGTGATCCACGATCCGCAGCCGGCGATGATCCGCCGCGAAGCGCCCGACCTGGCGGGAAGCTGGATGTGGCGCTGCCACATCGATGTCTCGACCCCGAACCCGAGTTCGCTGGCCCGGCTCCTGCCCTACGTCAACCAGTACGACGCCGCCTTCTTCCACATCCCCGAGTATGTGCCGCCGGGACTCGCCGAGACGGTTGACGCCCGGATCGTTCCGCCTGCGATCGATCCGCTGTCGCCAAAGAACATGGCGTTCAGCGTCGATGACGCCGCGTTTATCGCCCAGCAATTCGGGGTCGACCCGGATCGTCCGCTGCTCCTCCAGGTGTCGCGATTTGATCCCTGGAAGGATCCCTCCGGGGTGATCGACGCCTACCGGATCGTCCGTCGCGAGGTGCCGGGGGTGCAGCTGGCGCTGGTGGGCTCGATGGCCTCCGACGACCCCGAGGGTTGGGAGTTCTACAACGCGACCGTTGCCCACGCCGAGGGTGATCCCGAGATCAAGATTCTCTCCAACCTCAACAACGTCGGTGCGATCGAGGTCAACGCATTTCAGTCGCTGGCCGATGTCAACATCCAGAAGTCGCTGAAGGAGGGGTTTGGCCTCACCGTCACCGAGTCGATGTGGAAGGGCCGACCGACAATCGGCGGCGCGGTCGGCGGGATCGTCAGCCAAATCAGCGACGGCGAGACCGGCTTTTTGGTTTCTTCGCCGCAGCAGTGCGCCGAGCGCTGCATCGAGCTGTTGGCCGATCCCGAGTTGGGTCGCCGACTTGGCCGCAACGGCAAAGAGCACGCCCGCCGGAACTTCCTGACCCCGCGGCTTTTGCGCGACTACGTCCGCTTGATGGCCGATCTGGCGGTCTGATCCCAATCTGAAACGACATGATCGGTGGGAAATAGGCGCCCGGCCCCCCGAGCGTAGTAGCTGTCGGTACGCGAGTTGCCGGGTTGGCGTTGGGCGAGCAGCCAGATCGCCCGATCCGAAGTGGTCATCCAATCTCAGCTTGAATCCGGGCTGAGCGCCGAGGGCACCCCGAATCGAGGATGATCGAGGGGTGGGTTCAGCTCAGCAGCCGTTGATCATCGTCTCGAACCGAGGTCCGGCGATGTTCGATCGCGACGAGTCTGGCAAACGGGTGGTCAAGCGCGGCGGCGGCGGGTTGGTGACGGCGCTGACCGGGCTGGCGACCCATCGCGACGTGCTCTGGATCGCCTCGGCGATGAGCCGCGAAGACGGCGAGGTCGCCTGCGAGGCCGGTGGACCGACCGAGGTGACGCTTGACGGGGTCCCGTACCGGATTTGCCTGGTCGCCTCCGAGGACGAGGCCTACGACCGCTTCTACAACGTCATCGCCAATCCGATCCTCTGGTTCATCCAGCACTACCTGTGGGACCTCTCGAACGCGCCCGACATCCGGCGCGAGGAGTTGGCGGCCTGGGAGTTCGGCTACAAGGTCGTCAACGAGGACATTGCCGCGGCGGTGCTGGGGCAGCTCGAAGGGGTTGAAAACCCGCTGGTGATGCTGCACGACTATCACCTCTACACCGCTCCGGCGGTGATTCGGGCGGCTCGTCCCGATTGCTTTTTGCACCACTTCGTCCACATTCCGTGGTCGCAGCCCGATAGCTGGAGGGTCCTGCCGGTGCGATGGCGCGAGCAGATCTTCGCCGGGATCTTGGCCAACGACATCGTCGGCTTCCACACCGCCCACTACTGCCGCAACTTCCTTGCTTGTTGCAGCGAGCTGATGGAACTCAAGGTCGATTGGCGCCGCCGGATCGTCCGCCACCCTGGCGGCGAGACCTGGGTCCGACCCTACCCACTCGGGATCGACGCGCAGCGACTGCGCGCGCTCGCCCACACCTCCGAGGTCGCTGCCTATGAGCGCGAGGTCCTGCGCCGCCGCCGTCAGCATCTGATCTTGCGGGTCGACCGCGCCGACCTCTCGAAGAACGTCCTGCGCGGTTTCACCGCCTTCGACACCTTCCTCGAGCAGCACCCGGAGTTTCGCGAGCAGGTGACCTTCATCGCTCATCTCCAGCCCTCGCGCCAGGATGTCCCCGAATACCGCGAATACCTGGAACGGATCGAGGCGCTGGTCGCGCTGGTCAACCACCGCCACGGCACCACCGATTGGATGCCGAT
>JAHEXU010000236.1 GCA_023251975.1 bacterium
GGGCCACGGGCGCGGCCGCGCGGGCGTTGGCCGGGCGAGCGGTTCGGTTCGCGGAACGCTGGGGGGCGAGTCGTGCTGCGGCTGCCATTTGGTTAGTGCTCCTCGTCGGTTTCGGGTCGGGTCCAGGTACGCATTCGGGTCGCCTCCCCGATAGGTTCGGCGTCGCGGTCGATCTTCCTCGCAACCCGCAGTCGAGCCGATCGGGCGCGCGGGTTGCACTCGACCTCATGCTCGGATGCGACAAACGCGCGACGGGTAATCAGCTCGGCATCGGGGGTGTTGGCGCAGACGCAGACCGGCAGCCCCGGTGGGCAGATACAGCCGCGGGCGGCGGCGGCGAGGAAGCGCTTGACGCGGCGGTCCTCGAGGGAGTGGAAGGCGATCGCGCCGAGCCGACCGCCCGGCGAGAGCAGATCCCAGGCCGTCGGCAAGGCGGCATCGATCTGCGCCAGCTCGTCGTTGACCGCGATCCGCAGCGCCTGGAAGGTGAGCCGCGCCGGGTGACCGCGGCCAAAGCGGACCGCGGCCGGAACCGCCGCCCGGACCGCCTCGACCAGGTCGATCGTGGTCTGCAACGGCCGTCGTGCGACTATTTCTCGGGCAATCGAGCGAGCGCTGCGTTCTTCGCCGAACTCGCGCAGGAGCTCGGCAATCCGATCGCCCTCAAGCCGGTTGACCAAATCGGCAGCAGATCTCCCCCGGGTCGGGTCCATCCGCATGTCGAGCGGCGCCTCGTGCGCGTATGAGAAGCCGCGATCGGGGTCGTCAAGCTGCGGCGAGGAAACGCCGAGGTCGAGGTAGACGAGGTCTGGGCGCACCCCTTCGGCGCTCAGCTCGCTCAGCGCCGAGGCAAAGTCGGTGGCGACGAAACGGGTCTCGCAGGGGGCGGTGGCGAGGAAGCGCTCGAACCGCGAAGCGGCCGACGGGTCGCGATCGATCGCAATCAGGGTTCCGTTCGGCCCAATCCGCTCGGCGACGAGCCGGGCGTGACCGCCAGCCCCGAAGGTGCAGTCAATCGCGATCTGGCCGGGCTCGGGCGCCAGTAGTTCGACCAGCTCGGCAGCGAGAACGGGGCGGTGATAATCGGGCGGAGCGCCGTTCATCCGCCAGCCGCCTAGGACCCGCTCGGCCCGGTTGCGGTGATCGCGCCAGCCGACCGAGCCGACACCCCAGACGCGATCTGGCTCGCCCGGGCGATAAAGCTCTCGCGGATCACAGCCCACTTCTCGGGGTTCCAGATTTCGAGTCGCCTGCCGACCCCAACGACCACGCAGCGCGAATCGATTCCGGCGTGCTCGGCCAGGGCCTTCGGAATTCGAATCCGTCCGGCACCGTCAAGCTCGACCGAGACCGACCTCGAATAGAAGTTCCGCTGCAGGTCTCGCGCCTCCCCGGTCAGCAGGTCGGCTCCGTCGAGGAAGCGACTCTCGAAGTGGGTCGCACCCTCCTCGGTGTAGATCTCGATGCAGGGATCGAGGCTCGGGATCAGAACCACTCCCTCGGAGAAGGCGCGCCGGTAGACCGACGGGACCGTGACCCGATCCTTCGAATCGAGACTGTGCTCATGTTGGCCCCGAAATGTCATTGCCGTTCAGAGGTGTCCGCCGCCTGGAAAAGAAAGGACCGGGGTGATGAGGTGGGAGGAGCCTCACCACCCCGGTCCGTGATTCACGCTGGGTCAAGACTAACCCATTCTGTCCCACCTATCGACACTTTGACCCAATTACCTTTACCCGCGCCGTTATTTTGTCCGTCCTGATCGCCTGCTAAGTCGCGGGGTACGGCCACAATTGGCTTGAACAAGCGGTTCGGGCGCTCGAGCCGACGGTGGGGCGCCCTCCCACAACCTCCCCCCGCCGCCCCTGCAATACCGCCTGCAGACGGTGATCAGCCGCAGGCGCCCGCCCACCCCGGGCGCAAGACGCTCCCCTGCGATCGCTCAAGCGCAAGGCGATCAGGCCGACCACCACGCCGCCCCGAGCCGGCATGTCTGGGCAGTCCCGTCGCCGAGCCTCGCAAAGACCGATGCGACGAATCGGTCCGCAGCAGGACGAGGGGCGTCAGAATGGAGCAAGCGCAGCCAGCCGCTACGGAAAGCGCGATGCCAGAGAACCACAAGATCATCCTGAAGCTGGCTGGCTTCCACGCCGCCCACGGCGTCAACCTCGACGCGTTGAGCGGCTCTATCGACTTCCTCGCTGGGCTCCGTGCGTTCAATCGTGATCGTGGGCAAGCCGCCTCGGGAAGTGCGGACGACCCGACACCCGGGCGCGCGCGGTCACGAGGCTCCGGATCGTCTCGCTGCGGCCTGGGAGTACCAACGCTGAGCTCGAACCGATCGCAATCGGAACGGCGGCCTGACTTGGCCCCACCGCGGCGGCCTGACTTGGCCCCACCACGGTCCGACCCGTCGCCCACCGTCACGGCTCCAACGAGCCCGACGGAAAGGTGGCAGAGAGGATGCAATCGAGAGTGGAGCTGTTTGAGCAAATCCGCCGTGATCACGACAGGGAGGGGACATCGCTCCGCGAGCTTGCCGGCCGCTACGGCGTCCACCGCCGCACCGTTCATCAAGCCCTCGAGTCGGTGATCCCGCCACCGAGAAAGCACCTGGCCGAGCGCCCGTCGCCCGTCCTCGGTCCGCATCTGGGACTTTGAGATCGAACGCGATCCCGAGGCGTGCGCTCGCCGCGTGGCTGGCGGTCTTCGCGGGTTCAAACAGGCGGAGCGAACAGGCGTTCGCCGTTCCGTCCGCGGCGCCGGTTAGCTTCGATGCGATGGTGACCTTCTCGCTGATCGATCTCTTTGCCGGGTGCGGGGGCATGACCCTTGGGTTCGAGGGCACCGGATCCTTCGAGAGCATCTTCGCGGTCGAGTGGGACCGCGACGCCGCCGAAACGTACCGACGAAACTTCGGCGACCATGCCTTCGTCGGGCCGATCGAAGCGGTGGCGGAGTTCCCGCGTACCGACGTGGTCGTCGGCGGGCCGCCCTGTCAGGGATTCTCTCCGCTGAATATGGCTCGGGTCGGTCTCGATCGACGCACACTCTGGACCGAGTATTTGCGTGCGCTCGAGGAGGCCGAACCCGACGCGTTCGTGATGGAGAACGTCCCGGAGCTGCTGCGCTCGGGGGAATACGTAGCCTTCCGAGCCGCGGCGGAGGCGATCGGGTTCACGGTCGACGGCCGCATCCTCAACGCTGCCGACTACGGAGTCCCCCAGCGCCGCCGCCGAGCGATCGTCGTCGGGTCGCGACGCGGGTCGTTCAGGTGGCCCCGGCAAAGCCATTTTCCTCCGGATGCGATCCCGTTCAGCGGCGGGCATTGGCGGACGTTTCGCGACGCGGTCGAGGGCCTCCCTCTGACACCATCGGGCGAGAACTGGCACAACCCGCGCAACCCGAGGCCGATCAGCGTCGAGCGATACCGCACGATCCCGGGCGAGGGCGAGGGCCGTTTCGATCTCGCCGAACGCCGACCTGACATCACCCCGGCCTGCTGGCTTCGCAAGAAGACCGGGTCGACCGATGTGTTTGGCCGACTCTGGTGGGATCGCCCTGCCTTCACGATACGAACCGAGTTCTACAAGCCGGAGAAGGGCCGCTACCTGCATCCGAGCGAACACCGGCCGATTACCGTGCGTGAAGCCGCCCGGTGCATGTCGTTTCCCGACGATTTCGAGTTTCCTGCGTCCCAGTCGATGACCTCGGTAGCGAAGCAGATCGGCAATGCCGTGCCGCCCGACCTTGCCGGCCATATTGCTTCCGCGCTCGCGGCTCACCTCGAGACGGCGGCTTGTCTCGACGGTACCGAAGGCGCAGTTCTCGGGACGCTATGTCGCAACACGGTGCGGATCGGGGCAGGCGGGCACACCTACTCAAAGCTGACGGAGCCGACGCCGCTTCAGGCGCGGGCGCTCGAGCTGCTCGGGGTGAGCGTGCGGG
>JAHEXU010000237.1 GCA_023251975.1 bacterium
AGCGCTCCTCGTTGCTGAGCTTGATCTGGACCGCTAATGCCATCACCACGAGATTCGCCGCCCGGTGCGAAACTCCTTCTTGCGATGCGGAGGGAACTTCTGGCGGGGAGCACTTAGTGCTCCCCGCCGGTTTAGGTTCGGCCGCCACCCTGGGGCACCGAGCGGCCCAGCGCCGGTCGAGATCAGGGTCTGGGGCGGCTTGAGTCGGGGTCGCCCAAAACGCTCAGGAAGGCGTCGACGACCGTCGGATCGAACTGCGAGCCGGCGTTATTTGTCAGCTCTTCGCGGGCTTGGCGGGTCGCCATCGCCTGGCGGTAAGGTCGATCGCTGGTCATCGCGTGGTAGGCGTCGACGACAAAGACGATCCGGGCCTCGATTGGGATCTGTTCGCCGCACAGGCCGTCGGGGTAACCGCCCCCGTCCCAGCGCTCGTGGTCGTGGCGGACCGTCTTGCGAATCCGGTCGGAGAGGAACGGGATCGGCGCCAGGATTCGCTCCCCGGCGGTCGGATGGCGTTTGATCACCGCAAACTCGGCCTCGGTCAACGGACCTGGCTTGTTGAGGATCGAGTCGGGGACCGCGATCTTGCCGATGTCGTGGAAGATCGCCCCGTATCTCAGGTCCTCGAGCTCGGACTCGTTCATCCCGAGTTGGCGGCCGACCGAGACCGCCAACTCGGCGATCGCGCGGGCGTGATCGGCTGTGTAGCCGTCCTTCGCCTCAAGCGCATTGGCGAGCGCCTCGGCGGTGCCGCGAAAGCTCGCGCGGGTGCGCTCGAACAGGAGGTTACGTTCCTCGATCGCGCGCAGTCGATCGAAGGCATGGGCGGCGCTTCGGCAGACCGATTCAAGCAGCGCCCGTTCGGCCGCGATCAACGGCTCGTCGTAAAGGCGCACCACCCCGAATAGGATCGAGACGCCGCCCGCCCGGATCGCGCAGAGCAACGCGTGCATCGCCCCGTCGATCAGGTCGAGATCGGCGATGATTGACGCCGGGTCGAGGATCTCGGGAGTCGCGCCTGCGCCGACATCTTCGAGTCGCTGCGCCGACGCCAACAAAACCGCCAGCTCCGCCGCCGAGGGTCCGACGCTCGCGACAACCTGCCAGCGCTTGCTCGGCTGCTCGGAGCTGCGCTCGAAAACGAAGGCGATCTCGGCCTCAAATGCCTCGGTCAGCTCGTCGGCAAGCTGCTCACCGAGCTCGGCGACGGAGCGGGCGTCGTTGATCAAGCCCATGATCTCGGCCCGGCGCAGCGCCTCGGTGAGGCGGCTCCGCATCGCTTCGAGAATCGCCGGATGGTCGACCAGCTCGGGTGCCCCGCCTGTGGTTGGATCAGGCAAAGCAGGCCACCGCGATCGCGTGACTGAGGTCGCCTTTGGCGCCGCGGGTGCGGGCGAACTCGCCGCCGGTATAGGCGCCGGCAAAGCTGGTCTCCCCAGGCAGGATCGAGCTGATCGCGGCAACCTCACAGTTGCCCCCGCCGTTGGCGATGCGGCGGGCAACGTTGCTGAAGACGACAATCGCCCGGGCCGGATTGGCGCGAAGACCGAGCACCGCCTCGCGGACCGCGCCGATCGAGGCGGCTTCGCTGAGCGTCGGTTGTTCGATCGCGAACTCAATTCCGGCGTCGGTTGGGATCCGAGTCGTGCAGAGCAGGGCCTTGCCGACCCGGCTGCGGATCCGACGGATCCGATGCGTGCGGCGGATCTCGCGCTGCGCCAACGGCCGGGTCGCCGCAAACGCCTCGAAGGTGCGGTCGTCCATTTCGGGCGAGCCGGCGTGGGCGCGCAGGTAAACATCAAGCGCCGGCTCGCCGTCGATCTCGCGGATCAGCGGACCCTCGGAGCGGGTGACGATTCCGGGGAGGCCGATGATCGCGCAGCTGTGCGCGTCGGCAACCGCGATCGGACGGGGCGAGGCGATTGCGACCGCGACGATCGTGTCGTCACGGCGGCGCGACCCCAGCAGCGGTACCGCAACCGGGCCAGCGGCCGTTCCGCCGACGATCGGCACTCGCGACCCCGCGGCCGAATAGGCACCGCCGACCGCTTCGCCGGGGTCGCCGGAGTCGGGGTCGCTCAGCAAGATCAGGAGACGGTGCGGCTGGCGGCTTGCTTCGATTGCGTCGAGGGCACGCCGCGTCGCGTTGGCCGCTGCGAGGCGAGGTGACTTGCCGACCGCGCCGGCGCTGCCGACTCCGATGTCGTAGTCGGAGCCGAAGCAGACCGCGACTGCGCCCGTCTCGATCGCTCCGTCAGAATGCATACAGCCCGCCGTCGTCAGTCCGACCAGCGGTGCGCCAGCGCCGGCATCGGCCGCGCTTTGGGCGGCGAGCGCGGGGTCGATCTGGCTTGAAAAGAGGAGGGTGAGGCGATTCGCCCCGTCGAGTCGGCGGGTCGCGAGTCGAACCGCGTCGGCGGCGGCGGTCGCGCCCTCGGCGGCGGCGATCTCGATTCCCCCCCAGCCGGCGTGCCCCGGCGGCCGCCGCCGCTGGGCCTTGGAAAGCTCAGGGTGGGCGCGCCTTGATAGTTCCCGCTGCCCGGCCATAAAGCAGATGTCGGCGCTGCGCAGCCCGACCTTTAGGTTTCAGATACCTGACGCGGCGATCCCGTTTTGACATCGAGGCGGGATACTGAGCGGGTGGCGCGGGAGGAGATCCTGGAACTTCTCGGGAAGGTCCCGATCTTTGGGGACCTCGAACCCGAGCATCTCGAAAGGGTTGCCGACCTGGTCGTGCCGCGACGGTTGTCGAAGGACACCCGGGTCTTCCACGAGGGGGATCTGTCCGATTCCTGCTACCTCGTCCGGGGGGGCGAATTGCGGGTCACCCGGGAGCATCCAGACGGTCGCGCGATCGCGCTCGCCTCGCTGTTTCCGGGTGACATCTTCGGGGAATTGGCGATGCTCGACGGTGAGGCCCGCTCGGCAAGTGTCGAGACCGTCGCCGATTCGGAGCTTTTGGCGATCGCTTCAGCCGACATGCACGGCCTGATGCGCGAGCACCCCGAAATCACGGTGCGGTTGGTGCGAGCCCTGACGCGAAGGCTCCGCGAAGCGAACGAGCGAATCTCGCGGCAGTCCTTTCAGACCGTGCCGAGCCGGGTTGCCGGAGTGCTGTCGCAGTTGGTCGCTGAGGCTGGCCTTGAGGGTCGCGACTCGATTACGGTCCGCATGACACAGACCGATCTCGCCAAACTGGCCGGAACCTCGCGCGAGAGCGTCAGCCGCTTCCTCGCCACCCTCGATCGGGCCGGGATTGTCAGGGTCGGCCGCGGCCGGGTGACGATTATTAAACCGCAGCGCCTGCGCGCGTACATCTTCTGAGTACATCAGCGGGGCGGCGGCGGTAGGCTGTTTGACGATGAGCGGCGCTCTCTTCGTGCTCAATTTCTACTCGGCGATCTTCGTTGACCAATTGCGTCGCGGTCGCAAGACGGCGACGATTCGGCTCGGCGACAAGTCGCGCAAATATGCCCGGGGGCAGGTTGTCTGGGTGACGATCGGGTATCGCGACCAGCCGCGCGAGAAGATCTTCTCGGCGGTGATCGACGATGTCGAGGTGAAGCGGATCGGCGATCTGTCGCCGCGCGACATCGAGCACGACAACCCGGAGTTTCGTCGTGCCGAGGAGTCGATCGAGTTCCTCGAACGGATCTACAGCCGCCAGATCAGCCCCGACGACATCGTCACCGTGATCCGTTTCTCCCAGATTATCGAGCGGCCTGCGAGTTCGTTCGGAAACGGCGAGCCGCCCTCGCCGAACTGAGCGGCCGCCGCGGTGCCCGCCTACTCGTTCACCACGACCTGGTTGATCGAGGCGCCTCGCGAGCAGGTCTGGGATCTGCTTTGGGACGGCCCCGGGTGGCCGAGTTGGTGGCGGGGAGCACTCGAGGTGCGCGAGTTCGAGCCCGGTGATGAAAA
>JAHEXU010000238.1:0-2455 GCA_023251975.1 bacterium
TCGCCACGGCCGCGCCTTTGTCCGGATCGGCGATGGCTGGTGGACACCGCTCGGCTCGATCGGCCTGCTGGTCGCCGCCGGGTTTGCGCTGATCGGGTTTCCGCTCGATGACATGTGGCATCGGGTCTTCGGCCAGGACGTGACCCTGTGGGGGCCCACCCACCTGATGCTGATCGGCGGTGCCGCGCTTGCTTTCATCGGGCAGGCGACCCTGCTCGGCGAGGCTGCCCCGCATGAGGTCGAGCCCGCCGTCGGCGGGCTCGCCGCCAGGATCGCGCCGCTGGCGAGACAGGCTCGCTACGGCCTCTTGAGCGGTGGCTTTCTGATCGGACTGTCGACCTTCCAGGCCGAATTCGACTTCGGGGTGCCGCAGTTTCGGATGATCTTTGAGCCGATCATGCTGGCCTTCGCCGCCGGAGTCGCGCTCAGCGCCGCCCGGATCTACGGCGGCCGCGGCACCGCGGTCTTCGCCGCCCTCTTCTTCCTCGTAATTCGCGGCGGTTTGGCGCTCTTGGTCGGTTCACTGCTCAACCGGCCAACCCCCTACCTGCCGCTTTACCTCGGCGCCGCGATCCTGGTCGAGGTGACGGCTCTCGTGATCGCGCCCCGGGTGCGGCCGTATAGCTTTGCCGCCCTGTCCGGTGCCGCAATCGGCTCGATTGGATTCTTTGCCGAGTACGGTTGGTCGCAGTTCGCGATGCCGGTTCCGTGGCCTCACACCCTGATCGGCGACGCGCTGGTTTTGAGCACGATCGTCGGGATCGCCTCCGGCTTGATTGGCGCCTTTATCGCGATTGCCTGGCTCGCTCCGGTCGGCGGAATCGCGCGATCCGGCGCCGCGAGCGTGCCTCGGATCGCTCCGGCGCTCGGCGGCCTTCTCGTGATCGTCGTCGTCGTTACCTACGGGCTGCAAACGACCCCGGTCGAGGGGGTACGCGCCGAGGTGAGGCTGAGCGAGGCCACCCCGGCGCCGAACCGGATGGTCGACGCGACCGTTCGAATTACCCCGCCAAGCGCCGCCGAGGACGCCGACTGGCTGAACGCGACCGCTTGGCAGGGCGGCGGCTTTGTGATCAACCGCCTCGATCGGATCGGCCCCGGCCACTACAAGACCACCGAGCCGCTGCCGGTCGACGGCACCTGGAAGACGGTCATCCGGCTGCACCGCGAGGACTCGCTGGTCGCGATCCCGATCTACCTGCCCCGAGACACCGCGATCCCGGCCGACGAGGTGCCCGCCCCGGCGCACTTTACCCGTCAGTTCGTGGCTGACTCGACAATCCTGCAGCGCGAGCAGGTCGAGGACGTTCCTGGCTACCTGAAGACGCTTGCCTACGCGATCGTCGGGCTGATCGTAGCGTCGGTGATCGCCCTGCTCGGTTGGTCATTGCGCCGTTTGGCGTCGAGCGGGTCGGACGCCGGACCGCCGACGCCGAGCCGCCAAAACTCACGTCCGAGCGCTCCGCTCAGCGCAGTTCCCGCTCCATCTGGTGCTCGACCGCTGCGGTCATCGCCAGGCTAAACCCGGCCAGGACCGCCTCCGAGGCGAGCGGGCGGAGGCGCGCCAGCGCCTCGCCCGCTCGCTTCAGGTCATCCTCGGCGGCGCCGCGCTCGCCCTGTCGGAGTGGGTCGAGAACGTCTTGGACGAACAGCCGGACAAACTCCTTCGCGATCGAGCGGGTGCTCTTGATCACCGCTTCGGCGACCGCCAGCGCGTGGTGCAGCGGGATCCCGAGTTCGACCAGCTCGCGGGCCGCGCGCAACAGGGTTGGGGAGGGCACCTCCCAGGTCCCGTTGCCGAGCGGGACGATGATCCCGAGCTTCTCAGCCCGCCCCACCAACTTCGGATCAGGCGCCGTTTGGTCGACCATCTCGGCCAAGCTGAGCAGGGTCACAACCTCCGGCCTCTCCTCGCCGAACGGCGCCAGGAGGGCCCGCTCGAAATCAAGCGCCGCCTCGCTGGCGCCGGCGCCAATCTCGAGCATCCGCTTGATTGCCTGCAGGTTGAAGCCCTGGCCCTGCATTTCTTGGATCAGCTTGATCCGGCCAACGTGTTCGCGGCCGTAGTAACCGGTGCGAGCGCGAACCTCGGGGGCGGGTAGCAGGCCGCGCGACTGATGGGCGCGGATGTTGCGCGCCGTCATCCCGGTTTGGCGCGACAGCTCGTCGATTGTCAGGTTCCCGACCGCCGGGTCTTGATCGCTCGCAGCCATTGCCGCTCAGACTAGACCACGATCGGTTACATCGCCTCGTGTTACATGGGCCAAACCCTTGGCTCGTCCCGACATCCCGAGCCCGCCGGACGTCCGATCGCCCAGTTCCGAATTTCACCAGCCCCCGGGTCGGCGTCGCCGCTCAACCCCATCTCGACGCTGCCGTCGCCGAACCGGTTTGCTGGTTGATCGCGCCGACGGCGCGGTCCTCGCCGCCTGCGGCGTTGATCTGAGAGCGGCCT
>JAHEXU010000238.1:2465-3905 GCA_023251975.1 bacterium
TGCGAGGTAGCGTCGGTCCCGGATGGGCCGATGAGAATTCCCACAGGTCGTCGGCGAGCCGCAACGGCTCTGATCGCTGTGGCATTGCTGATTGGATCGATGACGGCACCGCGGGCGTCGCGATTATCGGCGCCACAACGCCGACCGGGCCGACTTCCCGTTTTTCGTCACGGTTGGAGACCCTCGCGACGAGGCGGTCGGCTCCTGCGGAGGATCGTTGATTGCGCCGCGCCTGGTCGTCACGGCGGCCCACTGCATCACCCAGGTCAAGTCTCGACTGGCGTTGGTCGGCCCGGACCTCGTCGAGCGGGTGATCGTGCGCCACGCTTCGCACCCACTCGCGATCGAGCAGCGAAGGGCTTCCGCGAAGGATTCGGGCGTCACCGACGCCGACCTGCCAGTGCTCCGGCTCGACCGGGCGGTCGATGGGATCACCCCGATCCAGATCGCCGCGGTGGCTGATGACCTGGACGCGCCGGGCATGGTTGCGACCACGATCGGGACCGGCGCCACGACGCTCGAGCCGTCGCTCGGGCCGAATCCGTTCAAGGCCGCCGCGGTGGTCGTCAGGCGGGATTCGCTGTGCACGAGGACTCCCCTGGACCGCGTTTGGGCGCTCTGCGTGCTTGACCCTCGGCTTCCCGACCCCTGCGGCCGAGCCGCGATTCGCATCGGCCTGCTTCGGCGACAGCGGTGGCCCGCTGTTCGTCGAAACGCCGACCGGTCCGCGGCTGATCGGCACCGATTCAACCGGCGCCGCGTGTGGGACAGATCGCGGGCCCGAAACCTACGCCGACCCGAGCCGCGGTCTCAGGTTCATTCGCACCCGCGATCGCCGCTGGGCACCGTACCCGCAGACCCGCGCCGAGGCTGAGAGGTTCAGTGTGGGCTCGGAACGAAGGCTACGCTGCCGGGTGCGGTGGTCTGAAGATCCCCGCCACGTTAGCTACGAGTGGCAGATCGGGCGGAGGATCACCCTGTTCGATCGGCGCCGCCCATCTATCCAATTACGATCGCCGTTCCGCGGCAAGCGGATCAGGTGCCTGTCTCGGGCCAGCAATCCCCTCGGCGATGACTTCACCGAGTCCGCGACGGTGCGCTTCCCCTGAGGCTAAGAGCTAAGCGCGGGCGCCGTCGACCCGCTGCTGCGCTGCTCCCACCGGGCCTGTCAGCTTAAGACGATCGTGGAGTTGGGGTCCGGACTTGGCGGCTGCCCTCCCAGGTTGATAGGCTTACCGCCCGGACGTAGTGCGCTGCGACGGTAGAACCCTGGCAAGCGACCAGAGAAGCTAAATCATTATTTCACGACGCAACACAATCGGTTCTCCTCGCCGATTGGGGGTGGAAATCAAGGCGCCCGGCCCGGCAGAGCCACCTCAATTCCCCCGCAGCACAGATAGATCATTGCGATCAGCGCCTCGGCAGAATGGAACCCGTATG
>JAHEXU010000077.1 GCA_023251975.1 bacterium
ATCGCGCGCAGTCGCGCGATCCCGCGCTTTGAGTCGATCAGGTCGACCAGCTCCACCTGACCGCGCTCGAGTGCGACGAGGCGGAGGAACTCCGCGCCCTCTTCGAGGCTCCAGGGGGTCAGCCGCTCGAGGGCGAACGAGCCGAACCACGGTTCGGTCTGGGCGCTGACCGCATCAAACAGGGCTGGTGCGGAGGCGAGCAGCATGACCGCTCCGCTGGTCTCGACGAAGCCGCGGAGGCGCCGCTGGCCCTCGACGCCGAGATCGTGAAAGATCCGATCGAGGTTTTCCAGCACCAGCGACAGGGTGCGGCCGCGCAATGCGCCGAGCAGCGCGCGTTCGAGTTCGCCGTGGTCGCCCGCGAGTCGGAGCAGCCGGGCGGCGTCAAGATCGTCTCGGTCACCGAGCTGCTCGATCGCCGTAACCAGCAGGTCAGCGTAGGAGGCGATCTCGACCGCGTCCTCGGGGACCACAACCGTTGCGATCGCCTTGGCGAGTTCGGGATCGGTTCGGATTCGATCGACGACCAAGGTCAACAGATGGGTCTTGCCTCCCCCGCGCGGGGCAATCACGAGGGTGTGCTGTCGGTTCGCGCTTCGTGATCCGGCGCGTGCCGCTTCGATCATGTTGTCGAGGGCGTCGGCCCGGCCGACGGTGCGGCGCGCGAGCTCGGCTGCCGGGACCGCGGTCGGGGTAAACGGAACCAGGGAAGGACGGATTGCGCGGTTGGTCCTCACCGACGCCATCGCAGCCACCCCCGCCGTACGATCTCGGAGCGGAAGGCGAACTCCTGATTGGGGCCTGCGAGGACATAGTGATCCTGCTCGAGCCGCGCCACGATCCCACCGACCTCGGTCGCGGCGATCTGCGCCATCAGATCGCGGTCGGCTCGCAATGCCTCGGACGAACACGGTCTGGCGGCAATCAGATCGAGGATCGCCCCGGCCGCTGGGGCGTCGGCGCCGTAGTACCCCGGGAGCCGCGTCACATAGTGCTTGAGGTCCCAGGGGTCGTCGGGGTCGGCGATCGCGAGGTCAATCAGATCCGCGATCACGCCGGGATAGAGGTCTTCTCCTCGGTTCGCGAGCTTGCGACAGTCGGCGGCGAGGCGGTGCAGGTAATACGGAACGCCGTCGCTGAGTCTCGCCATCTGCGGCGAAACGGCGCGTCGGGGAGCGGTCGGGATTGACTTCACCGAGAGGAGGAGCCGGACCGCGAGCTCGCGCGCCGCGTCGGGCCCGAGTGGCCGCAGCGGCATCGGACCCAGGTCGTTGGTCGCGCCCTCAAGGTCGCGCAGCACGTGGTGGAAGCCGATCGATCCCAGGCACACCATTCGCAGGTTCGGATGGGTCTGGCGCATCCGGCGAAGTCGGTGTAGTAGCGCCAGCCCCGAGCCTGGCTCGGTTCGCTCCAGGGCGCGGGCGCAGATTGGCAGCTCATCGATGATCAAGACCAGACGGTGCGCGCCCTCGGCTGCCTCCCCGGCCAGATCTTCCAGGGTCGGTCCGATAGCGCTGAGCGTCAGCCCGGCTCCGCTGAGCTCGGGGTGCTTGGCGAGCCACGCCTTGGCACGGGTCATACCCTTCGGTAGGACCGCGACGAGGGCGGCTGCCAGCTCCCGGGTCAGCTCCTCGACCGAAGGGATGCCCTCGACACTTCGCGAGACCACGGTCCAGCCCTGCTTGCGCGGCTCTCGCTCGACCAGCGAGGCAACTACGGTCTTGCCGTGGCGGCGCTCGCCGGTCAGCGCAACGCTGTCGCCATCGGAGAATGCTTCGACGATCTCAGCCAGCTCGCGGTCTCGTCCGATCGCGAACTCTGGGTCGATCACGCTGCCGACGGCGATCGGGATCGGACCACGGGCCTCGTAGGTGGCAAGGTCATCATCCACGCCGACGATATTAGCAGACAACTTTGTCAGGCTGACAGATTCGTCAGGTATTGCGTGGTTTATCGGCGGGCGCTAACGCTCGTTCACGCGATCGCGTATCCTGGCGGGCGATGAAACTGAGCGACGAACAGCAGGCCTTTGCCGAGGCGATCCGCGACTTCTGCCGCCGTGAGTGCGGCAGCCGTGAGCAGCGTAATGCCCTGACCAACGACGGCGCCGAGGCTCACAGCTCCGAACTCTACGCCAAGGTGGCAAAGCTCGATTGGCTCGGCACCTCGATCCCCGTGGAGTACGGCGGCACCGGCGGCTCGCTGGTTGACCAATGCGTCTTCTACGAGGAGATGTATCGCGGCATGGCGCCGGTTGCCGGGGCGGGGTCCTCCTCAACCGTCGCCGGTGTCTACAAGCGCTTCGGCACCGAAGCGCAAAAGCAGCGGGTCCTGAACGCGATCGTCAACGGCCAGGTGATGTCGATCAGCATCTCCGAGCCCGAGGCCGGCTCCGATGTCGGCAACGTCAAGTGCCGCGCCGAGCCCGACGGTGAGGATTACGTCCTCAACGGGCAGAAGACCTGGTGCTCCTACGCCCAGTTCGCCAGCCACATCCTGATCTTGGTCCGGACCAGTCGCGAGGAGCGCCGCCACAACGGCCTCACCCTGATCGAGGTTGCGGTCGACGCCCCCGGGCTTGAGATCCGACCGATCGACACGATGGGCGGCCGCGAGGTCAACGACCTGTTCTTGAGCGATGTCCGGATTCCGGCGGTGGACGTGGTCGGCCAGGTCGGCGCCGGGTTCAAGCAGATCATGGCCGGGCTCGACGGCGAGCGCTTGGTCGCGGCCGCGCAGGGGCTCGGGATGGCCGGCCGCGCCTTCTCGGACCTTCTGAGCTACGTCTCCGAGCGGCGCCAATTCGGCAAGCCGATCGGCTCCTTTCAGGCGTTGCGACATCGAATCGCCGATCTCGCGACCGAGATCGAGTGCTGTCGCCTGATCACCTACGAGGTCGCCGAGCGGGTTGACCAACAGCGCGGCGCCATCGAGCTGACCCGGCTCACCTCGATGGCGAAGCTCAAGGTCACCGAGGTCGCCAAGCAGGTCGCCCTGGAAGGAATGCAGATGATGGGCGGCTACGGCTATGCGACCGAGTACGACATGGAGCGCCACGTCCGCAATACCCTGGCGCCACCGATTTACGCTGGCACCAACGAGATCCAGCGCGAGATCATCTCCGCCAGCTTCGGCCTCCGCGACTGATTGCTGGCTGGGCGGGGCGACCCCGACTACTCGGCGTAGAGCGCTTCGATCTCGGCCCCGTACTTGGCCGCGATCCCCCGCCGCTTCAGCTTCAGCGTCGGGGTCAACTCGTCGCTGTCGGGCATCCAGGCGACCGGCAAGAGCTTGAACTTCTTCAGCTGCTCGACCCGCGACAGGCTCTGGTTGCCGCGCTCGACGGCGGCGGCGACCTCGGCCCGCAACTCGGGGATCGAGGCGAGATCGGCGCCCTTTGAGATCTCGACCCCGAGCCGCGCAGCGTAGAGCGGTACGGCCTCCGGGTCGAGCGTGATCAGGGCGGTGTTGTAGCGGCGACCGTCGCCGATCGCCACGACCTGGCCAATCAGCGAACTCTCCGCCTTGATCGTCTGCTCGATGTTGGCCAGCGACATGTTCTTGCCCGCCGCGTTGATGATGATCTCCTTCTTGCGATCGACGATCTTGATGAAGCCGTCCGCGCTCTGCTCGGCGAGATCGCCGGTATGAAGCCAACCCTCGGAGTCGAGCGCCTCGGCGGTCTTTTCGGGATCGTTTCGGTAGCCGACAAAGACCAGCTCGCCGCGGATCATCAGCTCACCGTCCTCGCCGAGTCGAACCTCGACTCCGGGCAGCGGCTTCCCGGCGGTCCCGCCCCGGAACTCTTCGATCCGATTGAAGATGTTGAGGCTACCCTCGGTCAGGCCGTAGGCCTCCAAAAGCGGCACCCCGACGGCGCGGAAGAAGGCGCTCAACTCAGGCGCCGAAGGGGCGCCGCCGACAAACGCGGCCTTGATCCGATCGAGCCCGAGTCGGGCCAGAATTGGCACCAGGGCGGGCTGGATTTGCCGCTGCTCGGCGACCAGCTCGGGATCGATCGACGATCCGTCGCTCTCGGCCCGCGCCAGTTCGGTGCCGAGCTCGATCGCCCGCTCGGCGCGGGCGCGCTCCTGGTCGTCCTCGATCGCCGCCACCATCGCCTCGATCGCGACCTGGAACTTCTCCCACAACCG
Organism: bacterium; assembly: GCA_023251975.1. Classification (GTDB taxonomy): domain Bacteria; phylum Actinomycetota; class Thermoleophilia; order Solirubrobacterales; family 70-9; genus JAHEXU01. The sequence continues at coordinate 4,155 of JAHEXU010000077.1, forward strand.
CGGCACCGCAAACAGGGTGTCGGGGTGAACCGCGGCGAGATAGACCGGGAGCTGCCTGAGGTCGGGGCAAGCGGTGATCGTCGCTCCGTGGGCGAGGGTGTAGTAATGCGAGGTGAGGCGCCCGCCGGCGTGCGCCATCGGCAAGAACGAGATCACGTTCTCGGTTGGTAGCGGGACCGCGGCGCCAAGCGCTCGCAGCTGCGCCATCACGGTGCGGTGCGCCCACTCGGCGCCCTTTGGGGGGCCGGTTGTCCCCGAGGTGTAGATCAGGGTGACCCGGTCGTCGGGACCGACAGCGCGCCACGCGGCGTCGAAATCGAAGTCCGGCTGGGGCGAATCCTCGAGTTCGGCCAGGGTCAGGTCGCCACCGTCGGCCGGATCGCCGACCACCACCAGCTTCTCCAACTCCGGTAGGCCGAGCGCCCGCGCCGCGACAACGTTGTCAAGCAGCGACGGCTCGCAGAAGACGATCTTGGCGGCGGCGTTGTCGAGCTGGTGGCGAATCCCGGCGGGCGGCGAGCTGTTGTAGATCGTGAACGGGACCGCGCCGAGGTGCATCGCGGCGAAGTCGACGAGATGGCACTCGACGCTGTTTGGCAGCACGCGACGCTGTCGCCGTGGCCGATCCCGAGGTTCGCCAACCCGGCGGCGAGGCGCCGAACCCGTTGGTCGAGTTCGGCCCAACTGAGGCTGACGCTGTCATCGATGCTTCGAAGCGCAATCGCGTCGGGGCGTGATGCGACGATCCGCTGGAACGCCTCGCAAACCGTGCTCGACGTGATCGGGTCGCCACAGGTGGGCATCACGAGTCCGTGCCGCCGCCGCTAGGCGGGTGTCATCTTGACCGGCAGCTCGTAGACGCCGCGCGAGTAGGCGTCGCGAATGTAGCTGATCGGTCCGGCCGGTTCGATCGCCTTGGTCCGCTTCAACAGCTCCTCGAGCAGGATCTTGATCTCGAGCGCCGCGACATGCTTGCCGAGGCAGGAGTGCGGACCGCGGCCGAAGCTGAGATGCGGGTTGGGCTGCCGCATGATGTCGAACTGATCAGGATCCTCGAACGCGTCGGTGTCGAAGTTGCCGGCCGCGAACATCATCGCGACAATCGAGCCCTCCGCCAACTCGACGCCGTGCATTTCGATGTCGGTGGTGACCGTCCGGCAGAGGTGGGTGAACGGGCTTGAGATCCGGACGATCTCCTGGGCGACGCTGAGCGGGATATCGTCGGCGTGCTCGCGCAACAGCGCCATCTGGTCGGGCCGTCGCATCAGCTCGTGGAGGCCGTGACCGAGTGAGGTCCGGGTGCTCTCGGCCGCGCCGCTGGCGAGCAGCGCGACGTTGCCGCGAATCTCGCCCTCGGTGAGCTGCGCTTCGGCGAGCCGACTCATCACATCATCGCCGGGGTTCTCGCGCCGCAGCTGCTCGAGTTCAATCGCGTACGCATAGAGTTCCATGATCGCGGTCCCAACCGCCTCGAAGTTCGGGGTGATCCGGGTGTCGAACGGAGCCGCGAACTGGTCGACCCAATGGAAGAACTTGGGGCGATCCTGCTCCGGGACGCCGAGCACATCACCGAGCGCCTGCATCGGCATGACGTGCGCGATCTCCTCGATGAAGTTGAACGGCTCGTCCTTCGCCAGGGCCGGCTCGATCACCGCGACCGCGTAATTGCGGAACTTCTCCTCCAGCTGCTTAACCCACTTCGGCGTGAAGACGCGGTTGACAATCCGGCGGGTCGAGCGGTGCGCCTCGCCGTCTTGGGTCAGCATTGCCGGGGCGCCGATCGCCTCGCCAAGCGGGGCGAACGCCCAGAAGTTGACGACGCCGCGGTTGGCCGCGAAGGTCTCCGAGTCGCGATCAACCATCTCGATGTCCTCGTGGCGCGAGATTACGAAAACCTCATCGAGCAGCAACGGGTCATCGGGAAAGGCGTGGCGGCAGACCGGCTCTTGGGTCCGCAGGTAGCGGAAGGCCTCCAACGGCAGGCCGAAGGTCTTTGGGTTGCCGTTGGCGTAGGTCTCGGGGTCGAGTACGCCCAGTTCGTCCTGGGACATCTTCGTGGCCATCGCTCGGTACTGCCTCCGTTTGCGGATCGCGTGTTTAGGGACGCGCCGAGGCCCGCTCGGCGCCAACAGCATACCGATTCTGTAAACGCCCGTTGACTTTTTCATCCGACCCGGGCGAGGCCGCCCAAGAATCGGCAGATCGGACGATCATCCCAAAAAGCTGACTGGTTAGGCGGGGGTTAGGGTGGGCTCGGGGCTCGACCCGAGGCGCTGCTTCAAACCGGTTCGTAAACGGCCGTTTGCAGATCTGATAGCTTGACGGCAATATTGTCGCCGCTGGCGTGAAGGATTTTTGGAGGAAAGACTTGAGTAAGCAACCACGTTCGCTGCACGGCAAGGTCATCGCCATCACCGGCGGCGCCCGCGGAATCGGAAAGGCCACCGCCGAGGCGCTGTCGCGCGCCGGCGCGGTGGTTGCGATCGGCGATCTCGACGCCGATCTCGCCGCGGAGGCTGCGGCCGGCCTGTCGGGCAACGCGATCGGCCTGGCGCTCGATGTGACCGACCGGGTCGGGTTCAGCGCCTTCCTCGACGAGGTTGAAACCCAGCTCGGCCCTCTGTATGGGCTCGTCAACAACGCCGGGATCATGCCGACCGGCAATATCGACCTCGAGGACGACGCCACCACGACCCGCGAGATCGCGATCAACCTGCACGCCGTGATCCACGGCACCAAAGAGCTGATCCGCCGTGCCAAACCACGTCGTTCGGGGCACGTCATCAACATCTCCTCGGCGGCCGGCAAGATCTCCGGCGCCGGGGTCGCGACCTACACCGCGACCAAGTTCGCGGTCGTCGGCTTCTCCGAGTCGGTCGCGCTTGAGCTCGACGCAACCGGGGTTGACATCACCGTGATCTACCCGGCACTGACCAAGACCGAGTTGATCTCGGGGCTGAAGGAATTGCGGGGCGTCCCCCAGATCGAGCCGTCCGATGTCGCCGACGCGATCGTCAGGTCGTTCCAAAACCCGCGCTTCAACGTTCCGGTGCCGCGCGCGATGGGCGCGGTAATGACGGCCTACCAGGCGACCCCGTGGCCGGTCCGGGCGAAAGCAGCGAAGGTCGTAAAGTCAGACAGCGTGATCAGCGAGGCCGACCAGTCGGCGCGGGCCGCCTACGAGGCTCGGGTCGCGCGCGATGTCGCCGCGAACCGCGAGTAGGCCAACGACCTCCGCGCCGGATCGGATCGAGTCGACGGGCCCGATCCCCGCGGCGCCGAAGCGATGACCGACCATCTGATCGAGGTCGAGCCCGGAGTCGAGATCTTTGCCAGCGATCTCGGCGCCGGTGATCCGGTCGTGCTGCTGCACGGCTGGGGCCTGGGGCACGAGGTCTGGGACCGCCAGGTCTGTTCGCTGGCCGCGATCGGACGCCGCGCGATCGGGCTCGATCTGCGCGGCCACGGCCGCTCCTCGAAGCCGCTTGAGGGCTACCAAGTGGAGCGACTCGGCGCCGATGTGATCGCGGTGATCGAGGCGCTCGGGCTCAGCCGGGTCAGCTTGGTCGGGTGGTCGCTCGGCGGCCTGAGCGCGTTTCGGGTCGCGACCGCCCGCCCCGATCTGGTCGACCGGCTGGTCTTGGTCTGCTCGAACGGGGTCGCGGCGGCGCGCCATCCCGACTTTCCGTTCGGCCACACCGCGGCGGCGGTCGAGGCGCCGCTTGTTGCGTTGGAGCTATCGGACCGCCCCGGCTCGCGCGAACAGCAGATTCGAAACGGCTTTGGCGGTGCTCCGCCCGAACCGATGCTGCGGTGGCTGAGCGGACTGGCGATGCGAGTCCCCTCTTGGGCCGGAATCGCCTGTCTGAGGACGCTGTTTTATTCCAACCAGGTCGCAGCGCTGCCCGCGCTGCAGGCGCCGCTGGTCCAGATTGTCGGCGAAGGCGACCCGGTGGTGTCGCGCCGCGCCGCCAACTGGCTGATCGAACAGGTTCCTGGCGCCCGCCAGATCGCGATCGAAGCGGGCGGCCACTTCCCGATGTTCCAGGCACCCGAGGCGTTCGATCGAGCCCTGATCGAGGCGCTCGAAGGCGGCATCTGACCCCCGAATGCAAACCGCCTCCGGGGGTCAAAAGCCGGGCGCCGCGCCGCTGGCCGGCCCAGCGACACTGACGACTTAGCGGCGGGTGTCCTCACCGCCGGCGGCAGCGATGTGTTGAGCGGTATCGACGTAATGGCGGAAGCTGACCACCTTGCCGTCGTCGCCAAAGCGCCACTCGTGCAGGTCCTCGGATGCGAAGGCGCCACCGCTTGGCAGCTCGAACTCCATCGCGATCCGCGCGACCACGGTCGGGCCGTCACCGATGATCTCCTCGACATCAAAGCGGATCACCGTCCAGGTCCCGATCTCGGCGAAGAAGCCGACGACCTCGCCGGGCCCGCGACGCGCCTTCAGGTGCTCGACCCCGAGCTTGTGGGGGACGTATCCGGCCGGGTAGACATCCCATTCGACGTTGCTGTCAAGCAGGCCGAGGATCGTGGCGATATCGCCACGGCCAAAAGCCTGGTAGGCCTCGCCAACCGTGGTGGCGTTTGATGTTTCGGTCAGGGTGCTCACTGGTACTCCCTTCGATCAACCGGCCGGGATTGGCGCGGCACGATCACCTTCTCAGCGCCGGCGCGTTCGCGCATCGGCCATTCGACCCATTTTTGAAAGTTCCGAGAGGATCCCGGGTTCCGGATGATCAGTCCCCGGTCGCCGCGACTCGAGGCGGCGTGCCGCACATCGTCATACACGCTTGCGCCCGGCGGCGCCAGACCACGAGCTACACGCCAGCGGCGGCTCGTCGGCGGGCATCGTCGAGCAACTCCGCGTCGCGCTCGAGGCTGATCCGCCGCCGCGCCACAACGAGCAGGTCGTCGCGAGCGCCGTGCGGGCACTCGTAGGTCTCCACGATGTCGAGCCCGAGGCCGATCACCTGGATGAACGCCGACGGGGTGAACCCCCACCACCAGTTCGCGTAGGAGCGGATCGGATCGGCGTCGAAGTCGCGGCGAAGGGCGCTTCCCCAAAGCTGGGCGTAGGGCTCACGTGCGGCGGACGGTAGGCCCGGAAAGAAGATCGCGGCCCCGGGCGCGGCGGCGGCCTCGGGGACGGTCTTGGTCCCGACGATCAGCAGCTCGGAGGTGATCGAAACGAGCCGTTCGAGCGCGAGCAGTGGGTTGGGGGTGTGATACATCACGCCCGTGCACCAGACGACATCGTGGGGACCGACGGCCCGCATCGACTCGTCGGAGTGGAGGTCGCCGCGAACGAAGCGGATCGACGAGCCGCGGCGCTCGTGCTCGGCATCGAACTCGGCCGTGCGGTCCATTGCGTCGAAGGCGGTCACGCCGCTCGCCCCTCGCGCCTCGGCCTCGAATCCGATCCGCCCGTTCGCACTCCACATGCAGCCGATGTCGGCAAAGCTGCGTCCCGGCGCGTACTTGGCGATCACCTCGTCGTAGTCCGGCGGCGACCCCTCGGCCGCTCGCCTGCGGCGTCGCCGCGCGATCAGCGCCTGGCCGCGCCGCGCTGTCGCCGCTGCATGGATCAGGCTCGGTTTGCGCATGGTCATCCGCTTCAACGTGCCGGGCACGCGCGTCCGCGGCGGCCGAGTGTACCAACTGCGGTGGTGGCGCTGATGAGGTCGACCCTCCCCGACGATGTCCGCTCCGACGCGATGCCCGGCTGCGACCGGGGTTGTCGCGGTCTATCGGGCTCGGTCGGAGTTGTTTGAGCATGGACAGAACACTCGGGCGCCCTCGGCTCGGGCGGCCGTCTCATCAGACGATCGCAACGCGGGGTGGGCGTCCTACAGCTAATGCGACTGTTGGCGAGAGTTTGGCGGTGCTTGGGCGCGGGCATGTGCCCCCAGGGTCAGTCAACCGATCACATCGCGAGCCGTCCGCGCGGCTCGACTCCCCGATCAGATCCGGGTGTCCTCGCCGCCAGCGGCAGCGATGTGTTGAACGGTATCGACGTAATGGCGGAAGCTGACCACCTTGCCGTCGTCGCCAAAGCGCCACTGGTGGGGGTCCTCGGATGCGAAGGCGCCACCGTTGGCAGCTCGAACTCCATCGCGATCCGCGCGACCACGGTCGGGCCGTCACCGATGATCTCCTCGACGTCAAAGCGAATCACCGTCCAGGTCCCGATCTCGGCGAAGAAGCCGACGACCTCGCCGGGCCCGCGACGCGCCTTCAGATGCTCGACCCCGAGCTTGTGGGGGACGTATCCGGCCGGGTAGACATCCCATTCGACCTTGCTGTCAAGCAGGCCGAGGATCGTGGCGATATCGCCACGGCCAAAAGCCTGGTAGGCCTCGCCAACCGTGGTGGCGTTTGATGTTTCGGTCAGGGTGCTCACAGGTACTCCTTTCGATCAACCGGCCGGGACTGGCGACGATCACCTTCTCACCGCCGGAGCGTTCGCGCATCGGCCATTCGACCCATTTTTGGAAGTTCCGGGAGGATCCCGGGTCCCGGATGATCAGTCCCCGGTCGCCGCGACTGGAAGCAGACCGTGCTCGATCGCAAACATCGCGGCGCCGCCTCGAGTCCGGCGGCCGGTCTTGTCGTAGACGTTGGCGAGGTGGTGCTGGACCGTCTTGGCGGAAACGAACAGGGTGGCGCCGACCTGCTTGTTCGAGAGGCCTCGAGCCGCCAGGCGCAAAACCTCGACCTCGCGGGTCGAGAGATCGGCGGGCCAGCTGGGGCGGCGCCGCGGCAGCCCCGCCGCCTCGACGACGGCGGCGCAGGCCTCCGGGTCAAGCCGCCCGGCCCGGCCCTCGGCGACCAGCGTTTTCGCCGCCTCGGCGAGGCCAACCGCGGCTCGATGCGGACGCTCTTCGCCGAGCGCGCTCATCACGTCGGCGGCGGCGAGCAGTCGCGCCGCGGTGGTCAGCTCGCCGCCGCGCGAGCCGCGGTGATACCCGCTGCCATCGAGGCGTTCGTGGTGCCCGGCGGCGACCGCCGCGAAGCGCGACAAAACCGGCACCCGATCGATAATCCGCGCCGTCCAGTAGGGGTGCAGGCGAACTCGCTCGAAATCGGCCGGACCGAGTTGGGCGGCGCGATCCCAGATCGAGCTCGGCACCGCGGCCCGACCGATGTCATGCAAGAGAGCGGCAATCCGGAGGTCCTGGCGCTCGGCCTCGTCGTAGGCGGCGAGTCCGGCGGCGCGATCGGCCAGCGCCGCGACCGACGAGGAGTGACCGCTCAACCAGACGCCCTTGAGATCGCCGATCGCTGCGAGCGCGAAGGCGAGTCGCGCGAGTCGCTCGACGCCGATCCGCTCGACCGGCCGCGGCTCGGCGTCGAGCGCAACCGCCAGCGCGTCGGCTGGCCCGATCGGCGCCAGGCAGCGCTCGGCCTCGGCAACGAAGATCGCGCAGAGCCCAGGGTCAAGCTGCCCCCCGGCGCGTCGCTTTAGCTCGGCGATCGCAGCCGCGGGGCCTGCCGCCGCATAGGCGAGAGTCGCCTGCTCGGCGATCGCGACAACCCGCGCGACTATCGGGATCTTCTCGGCGGACACCCCAGCCGGTATCCCGCCTCCGTCCCACCGCTCGTAAACGTACCTGAGCGGATCGGAAACGTTCGGCGGCAGCCCAAGCCGACTGCAGATCGCCCCGCTAACCTCGCAGACCGCGGTTGCCGCGACCGGCCCTCGGGTCGGCAGCTCGCGGCCAAGGCGACCTCGGTACTCGTCCGCCCTGGCCGGATCCCAGTCGCCAAAGCTCCTCACCTGCTCCGCGAGGTGGCTCGAATCGCCCCAATCGAGCACGTGCATCCGCGATTCGAAGGCGATGTCGTCACCGAACATCGAGCCGTTCTCGGGAGCATGCGCGGTGCAGCCAATCGAGCGCAAAAGCGCCGCCAGGTGCGCCGCCCGACGCTCCGCCAGGTCGAGGCCGACGAGCTCGGCCAGGCTGACCGCGACGGCGCACTGCCGCAACCCCCGTTCGAAGCCGACCCCGGTCGCCAGGTCGGTCGTCAGCGAGATCGCCGCCAAGGCTTCGGTCAGTCGGATCGGTTCGTTCATCGCCTCCGATCCTAGGGCCGCGGCGAAGGCGTCGGGAATGCGATGCCAGCGGCCATCCAGCGGTGACAAAACCACTCCGAACCGACCGGACCATCCGCTAGGGTGGCGCCGCAGTGAGAGGTTTGTACGAGGTTTGCTCGAATCAAGAGCGAACTACGACCGTGACGATGCTGTTCGACGAGGCTACAGACGATGAATCAGGGTGCCCTGAGCGTTCCCGCCCAGATTGAGGTTGTCGGCGATCCGTCGACCGAGGTTGCCTGGTCGCACCTGCTCGGACAGGACCCGCGGATCCTGCGGATTTTCCGCGCCCGAACCTTTGCGGCGGGCCGCCCGGCCACCCTTGAGGTTCTGGGGACACAACTCGGGGTAACGCGGGCCCGGGTTAAGCAGCTCGAAGACGATGCGATCGCCCGCCTAACGCGTCGGCGCGTCGACGACACCGCGACCGAGCCAATCGAGGTTCTGGTCCGACGATTACGGCTAAAACTCGGGACCGCCGCCACCGTCGCGGCTGGCGAACGGACGCTGCGCGCTCTGATCGCCGACGGACACCCCGACACCGGACTGCGCCGCGCCGTCCTACTCAAGCTGGCCGGTCCGTACCTGCTCGATCGCGGTTTTTGGCAAATCCGCGACACCGTTTCGCGGCTTGAGCACGAACTTATCGAGCGCGGCGAGAGCCTTTACCTGCCCGGAGAACTCGACCGGGAGCTCGAGGCCGCCGGGGTCGTCGCCGACCAGCGCGAGGCGATCGTCGCCGCGCTCCCGCTACACCCGCTCGAGGGCAACTACCTGCTCTGGGTGGGAACCCTCGCCACCAAGGCGGTGCGGGTCCTGAGCAGCTACGGAAAACCGATGAGCCGCGCCGCGATCCACCAGGCGATGGATTCGGACACCGTCAACTTCCGCTCGATGGTCAACGACATCCAGCGCGACCGGCGGATTCGCCGGGTCGCGCTTGACCGCTACGGCTTGGCCGATTGGGGCGGCGAGGAATACACGACGATCGTCCAGGAGATCACCAAGGTGGTCGAGCGAAACGGCGGCGGCGCCCACCTCGAAGAGATCGTCAACGAATTGGTCGAACGAGTCGGAGTGAGCGAGAACTCGGTCCGCAGCTACGCCAACTCCCGCAGCTTCTATCGCCGCCCCGACGGACAGATTGCGGTTGAGTTCGGTGACTCTTCGGCCAGGGTGGTCAAGTTCCCACCCGAGCTCGACCGCGACCTGGTTTTACTGGATGGGCGCTGGACCGTCAGGGTCGCGGTTGACCGCGAGATCCTGCGCGGCTCGGGGCGACCGGTCCGTAACGCGATCGCCCAGGCCGCCGGGGTCGAACCGGGCGGCGAGCGCCGGCTCGAGGTGCTGCCAGCGAGCTTTCGCATCGGCTGGCGCAGCAAGCAACCCGCGTTCGGATCCTGTCGGGCGGTCGCGCTTGGCCTCGGCGCGGCGATCGACGACCTGATCTTTCTGCCGCTTCGCGACGGCGGCGACGCGCAGCTGACGCGCCGCGGCGATCTCGACGCGGCGCAAGGGCAGGCCCGGGTCGGGCTCGAGCTGGGGGTCGGTGCCAACGCCGATCGGATCGCAATCGCGACCGCGATCGGCCTACCAGCCGAGGCGCCGTTGGAGCTGATCCGGGCGCGGCTGGAAAACCGCGAACAACCGCACCTGGCGAGCCTGGTCTCGCGGTGAGTGTCAGCCGCGACCAAGGCAGCCGCCAGATCCTCGATCAGCTCGGGGCAGCAATCGATCAGCTTGAGTTCGCGGTGTCGGCGCTTGGCGCGGCCTACGAACTACTGACCTCGGCCCCGGCCGATCGTCTCGATTCGCAGCTGTTTCGGCCGATTCAACGCGCCCTTGGCGCCGCGAAGCGAACCGAATCGGGGTTCGCTGCGCAGGCGGGACTGCCGACCCGGCGCGAAGGTCTGGGCTCACCGGGACTGCCCTCACAGGGAGTCAAGTCGTTTATCGAAACCGCCAGTGCCGCCGCGAGCGAAGCGGATCGACGGATCGCGCAACTTCAGGACTCGATGCTGCCAATCGAATTCGGGGATCCCGAGTTGCGGGCCGGGCTCGGCTCGATCCGCGAGACCGCCTCGATCGTCCCGGCGGCGGCCCGTTCCTACCTGCGCACCCTCGGTCGCTGACCCGAGGGGCGGCCGATCTGGCCGCCCCTCGGGTGCGAACACAACTCCGCTCGTCAGTGAACGAGCTTGAAGTTGAACTTGACGTTATCGTGCTTGTAGACCCAGTCAGATCCGGAGAACCCGGCGACCTTGCCGTCGGCATTGACCAAGACGGCGGTGATCCGACTGAACGCTCCCGGGTTTGCGAGCGCCACGGTCAGGTTGCCGCCGGTCCTTGAGAACGCGATTTGGCGGGTGATCGTGCCCCCGGTCTCGCTGCCGATCCGCCCGATCAGGGCGATCCCGGCGCGAACGCCGCTCGGAACCCTCGCCTTCAACTTGATCGCCGCCAACCCATTCGGGACGACCTTGAACAAGCGGAAAGCGGTGTGGTCGATCTTCCGCGAGTGCGGAGCGCTCAGCCCGAGTGTTCCGGCCCGCGCGATGTTCGGGTAGGTGGTCGGATCGGGGAACGCGCTCGATGCCCGCCACTCCGCGGTCTCGGCGGCGAAGTTGACGAACTGCTGCGGCAGGTCGCTGGCGGAGGACGCCTTGATTGCCGCGTCGTAGGACGCGTAGGCGAAGTCGGGCGGGTTGGTCGCGGTCGATGTCTCCCACGCCTTGCGGACCACCGCGGCGTTGATCTGGCTGGTTAGCCAGTGCGCCCAGACGGCGGATCCGTAGATCTTCAAACCGCCCGGGTTGGTCAGCGGTACCTCGGGATGCGCCGCAAAGCTCGGCACGTAGTTGATGTAGTCATTGACCGCCGGGTAGACCTCTTCCTCGGCCCAGGTCGCGGTCGATTCGAACAGCCACTGGTCCTGAAATACGTCGTAGTTGAACTGCAGCACATGGTTGTACTCGTAGGCCAGCGTCACCTCCAGCGAGTTGATCGCGGGTGCCCCGCCAAACTCGGAGGGATCGAAGTCCTGATCGATCACTAGGTACGCGAACTGCTTGCGGGACGATCCCTGGCCCCGATCGGGCGCGGCGTACCCATAAAGCCCCTGGTTGCCGAGCTGCTCCAGGTAGATATCGGTCTTACCGCTACCGCCGCCACGGGTTCCGTCGCTTTTCGGCTCGACCCAGCCGAGCCCGTTGTTCTCGACGCTGAAGCTGTTCTCGGCATGGGACTCGGCGGCGTCAACGTAATCGGGGATGCCGTTGGACGGCGAGGTGTCGGTCAACGACGGCGCGTCGGCACCGACCTGGGTCCAATGGACGCAGAAGTTGGTGGTGCAATCGGGAG
>JAHEXU010000078.1 GCA_023251975.1 bacterium
CAACCCACAACGGGATCTCTGTCGAGCTGCGGATCGTGGCGCCGCAGAGCTTTGGCAGCGAGCTGATGCTGTGCAGCGCCAGTCCGCCGCACCGCGCGGAACTGGACGCGGTGGCGGCCGGTAACGACGCCGCCGAAGCGATCGGGGAGTGCGGCGAAGAGGCCGAGGCGTTTCGACGACTCGGCCTCGCCGTAATCGCACCGGAGCTGCGCGAGGGGCGCGGAGAGGTTGCCGCCGCCGCAAGCGGGACGCTGCCCGATCTGGTCTGCGAATCGCAGATCCGCGGCGATCTGCACGCCCATACGACCCTCTCGGATGGCCGCAACACGCTCGAAGAGATGGTCGAGGCAGCGATCGGGCGGGGCTACGAGTACCTCGCGATCACCGACCACTCGGCAAGCCATGGATTCGGCAACAACGTCACACCCGCGGAGCTCGAGCGGCGGATCGAGGAAATCGCCGCCTATAACCAAACGCTTCGCGAACGGGGCCGCGAGTTCACCGTCCTGGCCGGGTCCGAGGTCAACATCCTTCCCGACGGGTCGCTCGATTACGCCGACGAGCTTCTGGCCCGTCTTGACTGGGTCGTTGCCTCGGTCCACACCTCGTTTCGAATCGGTCAGGCGGCGATGACCGAACGGATCACGACCGCGATTGCCCATCCCGAAGTTGACTGCATCGGCCACCCGAGCGGTCGACTGTTGCTGCGGCGTCAGGCCTACGAGCTCGACATCGACGCGGTAATTGCCGCCGCCGCCGAACACTCGACGATGCTCGAGATCAACGGCAACCCACGTCGGCGCGACCTCGACGAAGACTCGGCGCGAGCGGCTGCCGGCGCCGGGGTCGCGATCGTTTGCAACACCGACGCGCACGGGATCGACACCCTCGGGGCGAACATGGCCTACGCGGTCGCGACCGCCCGCCGCGCCTGGCTTGAGCCCGCCCAGATCGCCAACACCCAAAGTTGGCCAGCGCTCAAGGATCGAGGCCGCAGCGCCGATGGGGGGCCGTGAGTTACGAGGCCGATTTCGAAGATCCGAACGGTTCGACCCGCTCCCTCGGTCACGCTGGTGCGATCCGCAGCGCGTTCATGATTCGCGCCGCGGGCGCGATTGCGCTCGTCTTGGTCGCCGCCCGCTACGGGCCCACCGCACCGGTCTGTCCGACCGGGACCGACCACTGCCAGGCGTCCCCGTTCTGGTCGGCGCTGGTCACGATCAGCGGCGTCTCGCTGTTGGTTTACGCCGCGGCCAACTCGCTTTACGCGTTCACGCTGCAGGCCGGTTGGTCGAAGCTCGGCAACCGGGTCGGCTCGTTTGCCTTCCCGATTTCCGCGATCACCGTGATCGCGCTCGGCGTCTTGGTCGTGACCCGCGACGGCCTCACCTGAGCCTGGATACAGCCTGAGCCGAGCCCGAGCGGACGGCGTCCGGCCGGATCGGCGGATCCCCTCGCGAAGGAGGCTGCCCGCCTGGTTAGGGCGCTTAGCGCGCTCCGGCGCCGTGGCGGTCACGCAGCAGATCGCGGCGCAACCCCGGGGTCCGGACCAACTTGATCGGGCTCAGCCAACCGGTCTCCTCAACGTAGAAGGTGACGCCGTCGCGATCTTCAACCGCGCTCACCAGCGCCTCGCGGTTGCGCCAGGCGAGCGCGTTCAAGATCGCCATCCCGGCGCCGCAGGCGGGGACGGTTGCGAGCAGCGGTGCCAGCGCGACAGAGGCGACCGCGAAGGCACCGAACGGCCACAGGCGCATCACGGTGAGCCGCGCAGGCGAGCTGCTCGGCAGGCTGGTCGCCGTCTTGGCGGCGGCCAAGAGCTGGCGGACCGGCGCCTGCTCGGCGGATCGACGGCCCAGCCAAAGACCGATCACGATCGCGCTCAGCCACCAGGCTGCCGCCACGATCACGAGGTGGTTCGAATCCTCGTTGAGCGCCGCCGTGATTGCCGCTATGGCCAGCGCCGTTGCCTCGACGGCAAGCAGGAAAACGGTTGCCCGCAGCAGGTCGACGAACCTCATCGCGCCAGCTCTCCCAACAGCTCGGCCATCCCGGCGGGTGCGGACAAAACCAAATCCGCCCGTCGAGCCAACTCCTCCGGACCTTCCGCGGACTCGACCGCGACCAACAGCAGGTGGTCGAGCTGGCCGCGCTCGAGTAGACCACCGAGGCTGGTGAAGGCATCGAGGTCGGTGAGATCGTCGCCGGCGTAAAGGCAACGCCGCGCCCCGACTCGCTCGAGCAGCCGCTCGACCGCGCTGCCCTTGTTGATCGCGACCGCTGGCCCAACCTCCAACACCATTCTCCCATCACGGGTTGCGAGGCCGCCGTCCCTCGCCTCCGCCCCGATCCGCCGCGCCAGCTCGGCTGCGGCGAGAAGATCGTCGGCGCCGCGCCAGTGGATCGCGAAAACGGGGCCCTTGTCCTCGAAGCGCAAGCCGAGTCGGTTCGCCTCGCCGCGCTCAAGTTGGCGCAAGAGGTCCTGAACCGGCGCGAGTTGTGGGCTGACCTCGGGGGCGAGTTGAACCGCCGAGTCCCCGGGCCCGATCTCCTCGAGCCCGTGCAACCCGACGTAGGTGGCGGCGGGGATTGCCACCAGGTCGCGCAGTTGCGCCGCTGGGCGCCCCGAGACGAACCCGACCAGCCGATAGCGCCGAGCGAGGACCCGCAGCGAACGCCGGGTCGGCGGTGGCATTTCAACCAGGTCCGGGCGCGCGGCGATCGCAGCGAGGGTGCCGTCGAAGTCGCACAGGATCGCGCTCGCCGCCGGATCGTCCCGAAGCGGGGCGAGCAGCTCGTGGTCAACCGTCGCTGAGCGCCGCGCTCGGTAGGTCATCCGTGGATCGGCGAAAAGGGGACATTCCTCTAGTATCGCCGCCGGTGGAGCGCGGGCGCATCCTCAAGCTCGCGATGATCGCGATCGCAGCCGGAGCCTTCAGCGGCCTGTTCGGCGTCGGTGGTGGCACCGTGATGGTCCCGCTGCTGATCGTCTGGCTCGGCTACGGCAGTCGCGAGGCGACCGGAACCAGCCTCGCCGCGATAATCGCGATCGCGGCGTTTGCGGCGATCGGCCAAACCCTCTACGGCAACGTCGAATTCGACAGGGCGGCGCTGGTTGGGCTGCCCGCGGTCGCCGGGGTGATCTTCGGGACCGGCCTCCAGCAACGGATCGACGAGCGATCGGTGACGCTCTTGTTCTCGCTCCTGCTGCTCGTCACCGCGACCAAGCTGGCGCTCGGCTGAGTAGGCGGGAATGGCCGAGACACTCCTGATTGCGATCTTTGGCTTCGCGGGCGGAACCGTCGCGGGCCTGCTCGGGGTCGGCGGCGGGGTCCTTTTTGTTCCCGGGCTGGTGATCGCCTTCGGGAGCGGCCAGCTCGACGCCGAGGCGACCTCGTTGGCGGCGATCGTCCCGGTCGCAATCGTCGGGTCGATCCGCCAAAAACGGTTCGGGAACGTCCGGGTCGCCGACGCGGTCTGGCTCGGCGCCCTGGCAATCCCCGGGATCGCGATCGGCGTCGTGGCGGCCAACCTGCTCCCCGAGCGAGCACTTGAGGTCGGCTTTGCCGGGCTCCTCACCCTGGTCGCCTACCAACTGGCGCGGCGAGCGCTCAACGAGTCGGCGGAGTCCTCCGGCGCTACCCCCGCGGACCACGCTCGAGATAGCCCTTGACCCCGGCGTCAAGCGCGTTGATCCGATAAAGCGCCAGTGCCTCAGCGGAGGCAAAGCCACGTCCCCCCGCCGCTTTGGCGGGTCCGGAGTCGGCCCCGTGGTGGGTTAAAACGCAGTGCAGGAGCTGGTTCTTGCGGGCTCGGTCGAGACCGGCCGCCGCCGCCTCGATGATCTGCGCCCCGATCGCCAGGTGCCCCAACAGCGCCCCCTCGTCACTGATCGTGAACTCGGCGCCGTAGCTGAACTCGCGGCACTTGCCGATGTCGTGAAGGAGCGCCGCCGCCATCAATAGGTCGCTGTCAAGCCGAGGGTGGAGCTGCACGGTCTCGGTCGCCAATATGCCGACCGCGACGGTGTGCTCGAGCAACCCGCCGAGGTAGGCGTGGTGAGACGACTGCGAGCACGGCGCACGGCGCAGCTCACGGGCAACCGTCGGCTCACCGCAGACCCGCTCGATCAGACCGCGCAAGCCCGGGTCGTGGACCTCGCCGACCAGGTGCTCGAAGAATCCGAGCAGCTCGGGGATCGAGCGATACGCGACCGGCAGGAAGCGGGTCGCGTCAACCTCGGTCGGCGCCAGCGCCCGGATCGCCTCAAGTTCGGCGACAAGTTCGCCTCGGAAGCTCTCGACCCGACCGCCCACCGCGACAATGTCGCCGCGCTCAAAGCGTGTTCCGAGCTGATCGGCGTCGCGGAAAACCCGCGCATCAAGCTCGCCGCTTCGATCGCGCAAGGTCAGCGCCAAATACGCGCCGCCCTTCTTGGTTGCGAGGCGGTCCTTGCGAATGCAGGCGAACGACCCCTCGATCTGGGACCCGGCGGCGAAGGTCGCGATCGAGCCCGGTGGCGGCTGCTCGCTCGGCTGATTCATCGGCCCCGATCTTGAACCGCGATTCGGACGTGGCGAGGACCAACCGGACCGCCGAGCCGCGCCGTCTACTACGCTCGCCCGGATGGAGTCGATCATCTGGGAAGGCGACGCGGGAAATGATCCGCCGGAGCTTCGATCTCCGATCGTGATTGCGACCTTTTCGGGCTGGAACGACGCCGCCACCTCGGCGACGATGGCGCTGGATGCAATCGCGGCTTCACTCGACAGCGACGCGGTCGCCCGGCTCGACGCGGAACCGTTCTACGACTTCCAGGCAAACCGGCCGACGATTCGGATTACCAGTGGCGAATTGCAGGGGATTATCTGGCCGACCAATCGGGTGGTGACGGCCCGAGCGGCGGCGGCGAGCCGCGATGCGATCTTGATCCACGGCACCGAACCAAGCACCCATTGGCGCACCTACTGCGAGGCGCTACTCGACATTGTCGAGCGGCTCGACGCCCAGATGCTGATCACGCTCGGAGCACTGATCGCCGATGTCTCCCATACTCGGCCGGTCCCGATCACCGGCCTCGCCAGCGACGCCGCCGCGATCTCCAACCTCGGACTCGATGATGTCAACTTCGAGGGACCGACCGGGATCACCGGGGTAATGCACGAGACCGCGAAACGGCGCGGACTTGCCTCGGCCAGCCTGTGGGCGGCGATTCCCCACTACGCCGCCGCCGTTCCGAACCCGAAGGCGGCCTTGGCGCTGGTGCGTCGGGTCGAGGGGCTGACCGGGATCGCGATCGAGGCGGCAGGGCTGGAGCGCTCAGGCGAGCGCTTCGTCGCTCAGCTTGACCGCGCGATCGCTGCCAACCCCGAGATCAAAGAGTTGGTTGCGAAGCTTGAGCGCCAACAGGACGAAACGGTCGACATCGCCGCCGAACTTCCAACCGGAGACGCGATCGCATCGGAGATCCAGCGCTTCCTGCGTCGCCACGACGGCGACTCGGCCGATTAGGGCTCGCGCGAGGCGCGATTTAGGCGGTCGGGGAGCGAGCGGGATCATCGGTCGCAGCCGCACGATCGGCGAGATGCTCGCCGACGAGCGAGCGAAGCTGCGCCCGCTTCGGGCCGAGCCCTTCGACTGCGCCGAGCGCTCGGAGATCCGCGTCGACTCAAAGGGTCTGAGTCGAGACGCCGGACATGGGCGCCGATGTCGTGATGGACGCTGGCCAGCGACGCTGGCTCGTCCAGCTCAAGTCCTCGAGCAGCCCCGGCGTCATCGCCGCCGCGGCGCTGCTGCTCGCCGCGATCGACCGTTCAACCGCACGTGCCGTCCTCGTCGTGCCGTTCATGACGCCGGCCAGCGCTCGCGCGGCGGACGAGCGGCGCCTGAACTGGATTGATCTTTCCGGCAACGCCCACCTGCGCAACGAGCAGCTGCACATCTGGGTCCAAGGGCGCCCCAACGCCTTCGCCAAGCGTGGACGTCCGTCCTCGGCCTTCGCGCCGAAGAGCTCCCGGGTGGCGCGCGTCCTGCTGTTGAACCCCGCGCGCTGGTGGCGTCAAAAGGAGCTGAGCGAGCACACTGATCTCGACGCCGGACGCGTCTCGCGGGTCGTAGGACGGCTGGCGGCTGACGCGCTGCTTGAGCGGGATGGCCCCTTGCTCAGGCCGCGCGACCCCGACCTGCTCCTCGATGCGTGGGCCGACGAGTACCGCTTTGACCGCCACGACGTCGTCGCCGGTCACGTGACCGGCGCTGGCCTCGAGCTGGCCCGCGACGCCTCCGGACGACTCGGGCAGGCTGGGATCGACCATGCCTTCACCGGGCTCGCGGCCGCGTACGCCCTCGACCGCTTCGCGCGCTTCCGCCTCGTCGGTATCTACGTCGGCGGCGATCCCCGCGACGGCGCCGACGCGCTCGAACCACGCCGCAACGGACGCGGCGCCAACGTCCAGGTCATCGGCCCCGACGATCGCGGCGTGCTCGACGGTCGCGGAATGATCGACAACGTCCCGTGCGTCGCGCCCGTCCAGGTCTACCGCGACCTGCTCAACCTTCCCGAGCGCGCCGCCGAAGCCGCTGAGCAGCTGCGCGCGGAGCGCGGTCTCTTGAGTGCGCATGCCCGACAAGCCGCGCCACCGGTCCGGCTACTCCGCCGAGGAGTTCGAAGAGGTCAAGGCCGCCTGCCTGACCGTGGCCGTCACGATCGGCGCGTTCCTCGATGATGTCTGCATCGTCTGGGGCCTCGTGCCCGCGCTCTTGATCGACGCGCGCCATGCCGACGACGACCGCGAGCAGGAGGAACACCCGGTTCGGTGGCCGTGCCGAAGGGCGCCTTGATCTCGTCCACGTGATCCGCCACGCGGCCAGGGGGATCGCCGGACGCCCACGGGAGCACGCCGCGAGCGTCGACTGACATCGTCGAGCGTGCCCTCAAGCTTTTCGCCCGCGGCTTCGACGCGCCCGATGGGCTTGGTCCCGGCAGGCAGCGAGCGGGTCGTCGTCGTTGCCGGGCGGGGTGAGGCGTGAGCGGTGGGCGATCACCGTGCCGGCCTGGACTTCGCGGGCGAGATCGCGGCCGACGACGGCGGCGGCGGCGTGGAGGCCACTGAGCATCGAGCCTTCGGTGCCGGGACCCCCAGGCGGTGCTCGTCCCCGCGATCAGCCGTCCGTGGATCGGGGTCCGCACTCCGGGTCGGAGCGGGCCGAACTGACTGATCTAGCCGCGCATCGGTAGGTAGACAATCTCAAGCGCGCTGTCATCGATGCGCGCCTGATCCTTGTCGCATGTGACGAGCGGGTGGTGACGCACGCTCGCGGTGGACGCGATCCAGAGATCGTTGTCGGTCACGTTCCACCCGTTGCGATGACTGAGGTCCTTCAGCCGCGCCCACTCGTCGAGCACCGTCGGATCAAGCGGGATCTGGAGAAAGCTCGCGAGCCGACGCTCTTCACGGTCTACTCGCGGTTCTCCCCAGTTCGCGTTCCGATACCCGAACCGCGCCTCGGCGACCGTGATTACACTGATCGCGAGGATCGCCGCTTCGATGCGATCGACGATGTCTTGCGTCCAGTGAGCTAACAACCCCGGATGGGCGGCCCGCTTCGCACTGGCACCAACGAAGCTCGTATCGCAGAGGAGGCCGCTCGGGCGCCGACGTCGGACCGCTCACTTGCTCAGCAGGGCCGCCAAGTAGGCGTCGTCGATCGCGTCGTCCCATTGGGTGTCGACGAGAGCATCAAGGCCTTGCGGAGCGGCGATCCCCTGGCGCGCCAAAAGTTCGTCTTCGTCGACGGCCGTGCTTGTGAAGAGAGCGGATTGGTCGATGTCAACGGACTCGATCTGCTCGATGAGCATCGAGCCACGGAGAGGGCTGGTCAGCCTGCCGTTGCCCTCGACCCAGACGATGCGGTCGAGGAGTCCCTTCACCCGCTCCTCGAGTTCCTCTGGGTAACGACACGACCACTCGACACCACTGGTCGTCCGGATACCTAGGCGATCGGGCTCAAGGTCGAGGAGATGGAGCCAGCCCGAAGCGGAGCGGACCTCGGCCGTGTCGGGCGCGGCGCTCTTGACGACCGCACGGTCGAGGAGCGTGGAGTCAACGACGACCGGCGAGCCGACGACGGCGGCGCCGTCGATGGTCACCGATCCATCGGTGCCGACGGCGCGGCGCGCCTTGCCCAACGCGTCGAGCACCGCGTCGGGGATCGATCGCTGAGCAGCGAGGTCGTCCGCGAGCGCCCGCAGGTTGGTGAGAGAGAGTGGTTCGGCGTCGATCGCGAGCTGCTCGTCCTCGATGCTCACCGCTTCGGGCTCGATGATCGCTACGCCACTCCCGGTCTGAAAGCCAACGAGCCGGAACGCCGTAACCGCTTCGGAGCGCCGATCGGGGTGTCCGGACTTCCGCGGCGGCTCTCCGCGGCGCGCTCGGTCGTAGTCGCGGAGGGCCGCGAGGAAATTGTCGATGAACGACTCGAAGTCCGACAGGCTGACGCCGCGCTCGGCGCGAGCGCCCTTGATTGTGAGCTTGATCTGGTCGTTGGTCCCGATCATCGCCTTGTTGCGGTGTTCGCGCTCGCTGCGGCGCTTCCTATCATCGCACCGCCGCCAAACGCCCGCTCGACCAAATCCCGCTCGTGCGTGATCGGCGAGTAGTCCGCGTAGATCAGCGTCGCAGTGTAGTCGCGGTGGCCCATCCATTCCTGAAAGCATCAAAATCGGAGGATCGGCCGCGGTCACGCGCGTCCCGAACGCGTGGCGGGGGTTCTGCGAGGAGGCGCCCTCGCGGATTCCGGCGGCGTTCGCCGCCCCCTTTTCGCGCTTCAGAAGCCGCGAACGCTCCAGCAGCGGCCCAACCCTCTCCGCCGAGGCGTTCTTCGGGTGTGGCGGCGGACCCAACCGGCGGTGACGCTGATGCTCATGTCGCCTCGGCAGCGTCGTTGATCACCCTCAGCGCGGCCCGCAGGCCGCTCGTTTTTCCATCGACCGAGGGCGTCGGCAGGCCTCGCCGCGGGCGAGATTCGGATTCGAATCGCGCGTTCCACCGTGGGCTGAGCGCACTCGGGGTATTGCAAGGGCCTCAACTCCAAACTGGATCAGAAGGGGCGCAGCAGCGCGAGCGCCGCGAGGACCACCGCGGCGTCCTCGCCTCCGCCCGTGCACGTCGGCCGGGGCTCGGGCTCGACTGCTACTACGGCGACGGGGCGGTCGCCGGGCACCGGTTCGCCGGCTTCAAGACCGACGCCGGGTCGGCTTCGTCGCCGACTTCGGGCTCGAGCGGACACTCGAGGACGAGTACGCGATCATGAGGCGGAAGGTCCCGAGTCGGCCCGGCGCGCCCGGAGGCTGATCTACGGCGGGCACTCGCTCAGCGGGCCCCCTGACCGCCGCCTTCGCCTGGGACTTCGATGGTGACACCGCGACGACCCGGGACGGCGACTACCGCCAGTACGCGGCCTTCTACGGGCTCGACACATCGCTGACGATGACCCCGAGCGCTTCCGGTGCGCCCGGATTCGGGCCGATCTTGGCGACGGTGCTCGGCGCCAGCGGCAACGGCCGCTTCTTCAGCGCGACCCCGGTGACCGTCCAACTCGTCGGGATCCTCGGAATCGCCGCCTACCAGCGCCCCAGCTAGGAAACCGCACTCCACCGCGACCTCCCCGACAAGTCCGACGTGCAGACGACGGCGCGGTTCCTGTTCTCGCGCGACGCCGCCGCGTTCGCGACCGGCACCCCGGCTATCCCGACTTCCGGATCACGAACGAGGTCCCTGCTATCAGCCGTTGACGAGCTCGCACACCTCGTCTGGGACGGGGTCACGCCGCACCCGACGCTGCTCGTCGAGGCCGGAGGGGGCGGCCCGGCGACCTCGGGACCCGGCGCTGGCGCTGGCGCTGGCGACCGGGTCCTGACCTGCCCGGCTACGACCACCTCGATGTCGCCACCGTCGCGAACGGCCAGAAAACGGCGGCCGCCGCGAGCACGACCCGGCGCCGCTGACCGGCGAGCGCCAGGGTTGACATCGGGGACCTTTCGGGGGTCGAATCCCGCGCCCATCGGTAACGCGGGCGGCGACGTGCCGGTGCCACACCGCAGGTGTGGGAGGATGGGTCACTTGAGATGTCGTCTGAGGAGTTGCCACCCCTATTGCGAAGCCTGCTCGTGGCGCTCGACCAGCGTCCCGACGACTTGGCGTTGCGATTGCACACGGCGGAGATGATGCTTGAGTACGGCCGTCCGGCCGCTGCGGCCGCGCAATGCTCCGCCGTCCTCGAGCGCGAACCCGGCAACGTCGCCGCGCTTACGACGCTCACACGGGCGACCGACATCCTCAAGGGTGTGCCCGAGAAAGGCAGCGACAGCTTCGACTGGGATACGGCCGAAGCGGAGGTCGCCGGTATCGTCGAGCCCGCGTTTGTTGAGTCCGACGAGGCGGTCGCCTCGGCCGACGCCGAGGAGACCAACCTTCGCCTCAGCGACGTCGGCGGGATGGAGGAGGTGAAGCGGCGCCTCGAGGTGGCTTTCCTTACCCCTATGCGCAATCCGGAGCTGCGGCGGCTGTACGGGCGCAGCTTGCCTGGCGGCCTGCTGCTGTACGGACCGCCCGGCTGTGGCAAGACGTTCCTCGCGCGCGCGATCGCTGGCGAGCTCGGCGCGCACTTCTTCGCGGTCTCGCTCGCCGATGTGCTCGATATGTGGATCGGCGCCAGTGAGCGTAACCTGCGTGATGTCTTCGACAGCGCCCGCCGCAATACGCCTTGCGTGCTCTTCCTCGACGAGATCGACGCGCTTGGCCAGAAGCGCACCCATCTGCGGGCTCAGGGCGCGATGCGCGGGACGGTCAACCAGCTCTTGACCGAAATGGACTCGGTCAAGAGCAACAACGACGGCGTCTTCGTCCTCGGGGCAACGAACCACCCCTGGGATGTCGACACCGCGCTGATCCGTCCCGGCCGGTTCGATCGCATGCTGCTCGTGGTCCCACCGGACGGCGATGCGCGCGAGTCGATCCTGCGCCACCACCTGCGCGACCGGCCCCTCGAAGGGATCAACATCGGCAAGATAGCCCGCCGCACCAAGAGCTTCTCAGGCGCGGATCTCGCGCACCTGTGCGACAGCGCAGCCGAGCTCGCACTCGATGACTCGGTGCGAACCGGTCAGGCGCGGCCGATTCGCATGGGTGACTTCTCCAAGGCCCTGCGCGACATCAAGCCCTCGACGGACGCCTGGCTGGAGGACGCCCGCAACGTCGTCATGTTCGCCAACGAAGGCGGCCGCTTCGACGATCTGCGCGATTACCTCAAGAAGCGCCGCCTCGCGTGAGCTCCGAGCGGCAGGCGCTGGCCAAAGCGCACAGCCTCGTCGCGCTGAACCGTTGGGAGGACGCGCTCGGCCTGCTCGGCCCCGCTCTCGCGGACTCCTCCACGGTTGCTACCGCCCAGTGCCTGCGCGCCCAGTGCCTGCTTGGGCTGGACCAGCCGCGAGCCGCGCGCCAGGCCGCCGAGCTCGCGCTCGCCGCCGCGCCCGACGACGAGTGGGCGCACCGCCTGCGCGCGCTCGCGCTGCTGGGCACGGGCCGGGGTCGGCAGGCCCTGGGGGCGGCGCGGGAGGCCGTTCGCCTGGCCCCCGACTCGGTGCCCGCGCTGAACCTCCTGGCGAGCGTGCAGCTCCGGCGCGGTGCGGGCGACGAGGCCAAGAAGACCGCCGCTGCGGCGCTTGCCGCAGATCCCCATGACGCGCTCGCGCATCTAACCGTGGGTACCGTGGCCGTAGCTGACCACGACTGGGACGCCGCGGAGGTCGCATGCCGAGAGGGCTTGCGCCTCGATCCCGAGAATAGCGATCTCGCGATCGCCCTCGCTACGGTCATCAAGGGCTCCGGCCGCCGCGACGAGGCGGCGCAGGTGTATCTCGCCGCCGCGCGCAGCGACCCAACCGACGCCCGGGCTCGCCACGGGCTCGCGCGACTAGGCGTTCCGCTGCTCGCCGTCGGCTGGTTCGGCAAGTTCGTAATCTTCCAGGCCGCCCGCATCATCATCGGGAACGGTGGCCGCCCGACGTTCGTGGCGGCGCTCCTCGCTGCCGGCCTCGCCGCGGGCGCGCTGATTACGACCCTCTTGCGCGTGTCCGGCACGCGAGGGCTCCCCGAGCCGGTCCGCATCGGGCTTCGTGGCGAGCACGTCAACGCGGCGCTGGGTTGGCTCAAGGCGGCGGCGATCGCGGCGATCGCCGTGGGAATCTGGTCCTTCAACATCTCGAGTTCCGACGGTGGCGGCATCGGTTTCGCCGTTGGCTGCATCGCCTTCGCGGTCATCGCCAGCCTGCTGGCGCGCCTCTTCCGAGTCGGCCCGCGAGCCAGCCCGCGTGCTTTCTTCAAGCGCATCTGGTGCCTGAGGCCGCATCGGCCCAGCGGTTGACGGTCTTTCTGACCGGGATTGAAAAGTCGACGCGGTCGGCACGTTTCTTGTCGAAGACGCGGGCTTGGTGCCGCGAGTGGCGTGAGTCGTCTTCGCCTTCTGATTGGGCGGCTTCAGACAGCGCTCGAGGCGCCCGAAGGGGAGCGGAGATGTTGGATTGACCCAAAGGGGGCAAAGGCGAGCCTCGGATCGCCTCGACGGCGGTTTTGGACGCAGATCGTGAGCGGCGACGAGCAGCCCGTCGGGGTACTTGGTGTCTCTGGTTTGCCATCATGGCAAACAACGGTGTATAGGTAACACCCCGCCACCCCCGTGCTCTCCTGTGTTTGCGATGCTCGCAAACACAGGCACAGAGGAAACAGACCTGGTCGAGTCCGCGGTTGCCTGATTCAGCGGACACCTGTCCCCGGGTTAGGCCGTCGAGCGAACGAACCGGACGATGCTTGGGCCACCATCCGCTCGGCGTAGTGGGCCAGGTCGATCATCGCGCTGGCGTGCGCAGCCGGGGACGCGCGTCGCCAGAGGTCAACGACCTCGCGGTCGCGTTCGGCGAACGGCCCGCGAAGCTTCTCGACCAGGGCGGCCTTTTCGGCTGCTGTTTGTTCTGCTTCCGGCGTTGATGGGGTTTCTCGGTCGGGCGGCTTGATGCCATTACTGCAATGCGGCCGTCTCGTTCGGGGCGCTCGCGGTGAGCGGGGATGTCGTCGGCGGTGGCCGCGTAGTGGAACGGAAGCTCCCGCATCCGACTCAACCCCTGCTGCCGCGGCCCCCAATTCTCGGGTCTCCGATCCACGGGGATCGGCCCACCCTCCACACGGTCTTTGGCACGATCGTGAGCGGAGCGGAGCGCCGCGGCCGCGTGGTGGTCGTCGTGTCGGCGCGCGATACTTCGCTCATGGCTCCTCCTGGGGCATATTCAGCGGATCGAGCGGCGGCGCTCTCGGGCGTGCCGAGGTCGACCATCCATTACTGGGCACGGCAGGAGATTCTCGTGCCCTCGGTCTCTCCTGAGCGGATCAAGCTCTGGTCATACAGCGACCTGATGGCGCTGCGGACGATCGCTTGGCTGCGCGCTTCGAAGGCCGCGCCGGACGGCCAACACGTGCCGTCAACAGCGATGACGGCCGTTCGCCGGGCGCTCGGCGAGCTGGCGCAGCTGAATCTCGAACTCTGGAATGACGACGGATCGCCAGCGGTCGCCGTCGACCGGAATGGACGAATCGTGCTCGATCCTGAGGGGCCTGCTCGCCGCGTCGGGGGCCAGGCGCTGCTGGACGCTGACGTGCTCGCCCTTGTGCGGCCCTTCGAACTGGGCCGTGATGTCCGCGGGCCGGATCTCTTCGCGCCGCGGCCTCGACTCCGCATCATTCCCGGAAAGCTTGCCGGCGCCCCGCACGTCCACCGGACTCGAATTGAAACCGAGGCCCTCGCGGCGCTGGTTCGGCGCGGCATGAACGTCGACAAGATCGGCGGCCTCTATCCGGCCATCCAGTCCGATGATGTCGAGCAGGCCCTCGACCTCGAGCGGGAGCTGCAGCCAGATTTGGCGCTTGTCGGCTGATGTCCGGTCGAGTGCCGAGGCTGTTCGCGCTCGACCAGAACTTCCCAGAGCCGATCGTCGAGGCGCTCGAGGAGTTCCTCGAAGACGCCGTCGAGCTTGTTCCGATTCGACGAATCGACCCCCGGATGAGCAGCCTTGACGACTGGCAGGTGCTGCTCGCACTGCACGTTCACGACCGGCCTTGGGATGGCTTGATCACGACGGATTGCAACATGCTCAACCTCCCCAAGGAGCTCGCGGTGTTGTGCCAGACGAAGCTCACGCTCGTCGTCGCGGTCTCCGCTGGCCACGACCCGATCAAGGCGACGGGCCTCGTGCTCGCACACCTCGCTGGCATCTGCCAACGCACTCGACCAGGCCGCGGACAGGTTTGGAAGTTGGCGACCAGGCAACGCGGCGCCGAGGACGTGTGGGACCACGTCGAGGCCACGGCTCGCAGGCGCGGCGAAACGGCGCAGGAGATGTACGAGCGGGAGCGCCTTCCCGGCGCTCAGCTCGCGCGCAGTCCGCTCGCCTGAGCCACGCTGTTCGCTGACAGTACAAATCGATGGCTGGAGCCCCGGGCGGCTCCGCATTGTGCTCGCCTACTTGGCTTGGCCGGATTGCGGCGGATGCCGCGCACCGGGAGCCGCCGCGTCAAGGCGCGAGCCCGAGCACCTGATCGATGCCGCGCGCGAGAATCTTCAGCGTTGTCAGCGCGTCCCCCGGCGGACCGACTCGCTGAAGGGTCGGGTGCGAGCCCATGTTCCGAATCTTGCGAATCGCGTCCCAGCGGGGCAGCTCTCCGTGCGGTATTACGCCCTGCTGGTTCAGCCATTCGATCCGGTCTGCGAACGTCTTGGTTCTCGACGGTCCGCCGAGCTCTGTGAAGCGGTGGGCAACGGCGCGCTCAGCAACTCGGTGAAGTTGGTCCTCCCCCACGGAGTAGAGCGGGTAGTAGAACCAGCCATAGATCAGCGTCCCGCGGCCGACGGCGAACAGGGTCCGGATCTCCTCGGGCGCGCGGGGGCTGACATCGACTCCCAAAATCAACTGCGCCCAGTCATCCGCCAACATCCCGACGGGACCATGCTCCACGTCGACCCGACAGAACGCGGCCGAAGAAGAGTCAGGTTCACGCCAGTTCTCCAGCGTCAGCTGCTTTAGGCCGGCCACAGGCGTGATTTTGACGGGTTTCGCGGACACGGCGGCCACGAGCAAGGCGTCCTTCACGTGGTGGCGGAGGGCCTGAGCTTTCAGCCGAAGCTCCTCGGTGAAACCGCTCCGATGATGCGGCCGAGTTGCTGCACGAGCGATCGCGCGGGATGCCGCGTCAGATCAACAATCTCGCGACGCAGGCGCTGGTCGCGACCTATGCGCAAAAGAAGTCGACTGTCGATGCGGCGGTGGCGCAGGCGGAGGTGGCGGAGGTGGCGGTGGCGGTGGTGCTTGGGGAGTAGTTGTTGCGGGTGGCGCGAATTGGCGTTTTGAAAGCCCGGCTATCGGCCGGGCTTTTTGCTGGCCGCTACGTCGTCACGATAGGTAGCGCGGCCGTGGTCAAGTTGTTTGGCGCCCTCCAGGGAGGGCGAGCCGCCGCTACGCCTCGGAGGCGGGGCAGATCAGGCGGTAATCGCACCAGGCGCAGACGTTG
>JAHEXU010000079.1 GCA_023251975.1 bacterium
AACTCCTCGGCCTCCTCACCGCCGCGTCCGAACACGAACGGGTCGCCACCCTTGAGGCGAACGACGCTGCGGCCACCGCGCGCGCGGTCAATCAAAAGCTCGCCGATCTTCGACTGCTCGACCGCGTGATCGCCCGCCGCCTTGCCAACGTAAATCAGCTCGGCCTCGGCGCGAGCGCCGTCAAGCGCGGTCGCGGCGATCAGCCGATCGTGGAGGATGACATCGGCGCTGGCGATCAAATCAAGCGAGCGTCGGGTCATCAGCCCCGGGTCGCCCGGTCCACCGCCGACTAGGTAGACGACCCCGGCGCGAGCGCCGCTCACGCCGACTCCCGCGCCGCCGCGATCAGCTCCACAGCCCCGGACTCGACCAGATCGACAACGGCAATCTGTGCGAGGTCAATCGAATCCTCCCGTCGATCGGCGCTCAATCGGACGCTGCAAGATTTGGAGCCGTCCGGCAAGCCGACATAGGCGTAAATCTCGACGACGCCGCCAGCTACGGTCTGCGCAAAGGCTCCGAGCGGGGTGTCACAGTCGCCGCCGAGGCCGGCCAGGACCGCCCGTTCTGCGGCAAACTGGATGGCGGCGCTCGAATCGTTGAGAGCCCTCGCCATCGCCCTCGCCGCGGAGTCTCCGCGCCGGGCCTGCAAGGCCAACGCGCCCTGTCCGGCCGCCGGGACCATCTGCTCGGGGTCGAACAAGAACCCGATCCGATCACTCAGTCCGAGCCGACCCAGCCCGGCGGCGGCAAGGACCAAGTAGTCGACCTCACCGGCGTCGAGCTTTCGCAGCCTGGTGTCGAGGTTGCCACGGATCTCGACGACCTCCAGGTCGTCGCGGAGGCGCAACAGCTGGGAACGTCGACGAACGCTGGCGGTTCCGACCCGCGCTCCGGACGGGATCTCGTCGAGGCTTCCGGCCGGTCCAACCATCGCGTCAAGCGGCTGGCGGCGCTCGCTCACCGCGACCAGCTCAAGCCCCGGCGGCATCTCGGCGGGCAGATCCTTGGCGGAGTGAACAGCGAGATCCGCCCGGCCGTCGAGCAGGGCCGCCTCGACCTCGGTGACGAACCTCGCCTTGTCAGACTGGTCCGCTCGCGGCTCGCCCTCATCACCCGAGGTCGTGATCTTGACCAACTCGGCGCCGCCGAGGCGATCGGCGACCATCGTTGCCTGAGCGAGCGCCAGCCTGCTCGCCCGCGTCGCTATCCGGACCCTCATGCCCGCTTGCGGCGGATCGGCGTCACCGCAGCAGCTTCAGACTCCGGCTCGGTGGCGCTGTCGAGCCCGAACAGGGATTGCAGTGCGCTCAACATCAGGTAGGGATCGCCGTCCTCGGCGAGCCGCTTCAGCCGCATCGTCGGCTCGTGCAAGAGCCGCGACGCGATCGCCCGGGCCAGTAGCTCGACCCGCTCAGCGTCGGCGTCGCCGAGCGACTCCCAGCGCCCGGAGTTCTCGGCCAGCACCCGCTCGACGATCTGATCGGCCCGCGATCGCAGCTCGACCAGGGTCGGCTGGACCTCAAGCGAAGCGTGCCAGGCGTGGAATCGCACCAACTCCGACTCGACGATCCGGGTCGCGTGACGCGCTTCAACGTCGCGACGCGAGGCGTTTCGATCCGCCACCTCCTGGATTCCGTCGACGTCGTAGACAGTGACGCCGGGAAGTTCTCGACAATCCGGATCGACGTCTCGCGGCACCGCCAGATCGAGGATCAACAGCGGCTTGGTCTCGCGACCGGCGATCACATCGGCCAGGCCCTCGCGCTCGATGATGTGGTGGGGCGAGTTGGTGACCGAGACGACGATGTCGGCGGTCCGCAGGTGCTCCGGTAGAGCCTCGAGCCGGACCGCCTCGCCGCCGTAGCGCTGGGCGAGCGAAATCGCCCGATCGTGATGGCGGTTCGCGACGAAGACCGCCTCGACCCCCTTGGCGGCGAGCGCCTTCGCGGTCAGCTCGGCCATATCTCCGGCGCCGATCAGCAAGACCCGGCGGCTGGTTAGATCGCCGAGCGTGCGCCGAGCCAACTCGACCGCGGCCGAGGGCACCGAGACGCCGCCACGACCGATCTTGGTCTCACCGCGAACCCGCTTGCCGGCGCTGAGCGCGCCGTGGAACATCCGGTTCAGGATCGGCCCGCTGGCCCCCTCGACCAGCGCCAACTCGGCGGCGCGCTTCACCTGGCCTTGGATCTCGGCCTCGCCGAGGATCATCGATTCGAGCCCGCAGGCAACCCGAAACAGGTGCTCGGCAACCTCGGCGCCGCGGTGCGAATAGAGGCTGCCGACCAACTCGATCGGCCGAATCCCGGCCTCGCGAGCGAGCAACCCAAGGGCGCGACTCTCGGCCGCCACCGGGTCGGAGACCACCAGGTAAAGCTCAGTCCGGTTGCAGGTTGAGATCGCCGCGGCCTCATAGATCGGCTCGGTCTCCTTCAGCTCCCCGAGCACGCTGACGGCCCGACCCTCGGTCAGTGCGAGCCGCTCGCGCAGCTCAAGCGGCGCCGTGTGGTGCGAGACCCCGAGGGTAAAAAGCTCGCTCACGACGCCTCCTCCTCACCCTCTTGACGGGCCTTCCGCGCCTCAACCGCCTCGTCGAGCTCGCGCAGGTCGCGCTCGAAGCGGCTCAGCCGCAGCGCCATGATCGCGACGTAGATCAAGATCAAGACCAAGAAGACGATGTAGGCACCGGCAACATAGGGGCCGGCCTCGTCGAGCGGCAACGCCGGGGCTGCCCCTAATACGGATCCGGCGTTCATGCTCGCTCCGCCTCGATCAGCGGCTCGATCCGGCCCCCGAGCCCGCGGGTTGCAATCGCGTCCTGGTCGGGATCGAGCAGGTTGCGGCGCAGCCGTTTGAGGTGACCGCGACTCGCCTTGGCCGCCAGTTCGAAGCGAACCAGGGTAACCCACAGGAGGCCCATTCCGGCCAACGAGACGAGGAAGGTGAACATCATCTCGGCGGGTAATCCGCCGTTGGCGGCGCCGAGGGTGCGGGGGTGAATCAGCGGCTCGGCAAGGCGCACCGCGATGAAGTTGAGCGGCACGAACGCGCCGGCCGTGATCGCGAAGACCGAGGCGTAGCGGGCTTGGCGATCACGCTCGACGATCGCGTAGCGCAGCGGGTAGTAGGTCGCGTAGAGCAGGAATACGATCAGGAAGCTGACCAGGGTCGGCTCGTCCCAAACCCACCATTTGCCCCATGAAGCGCGCGCCCAGATCGCCCCGGTCAGCAATACCGCGACGCCGAAGATGACCGACATGTGGATCGAGACGTAGGCGCGAGCGTCGTGAATCGGATCGCCGGTTCGAAGGTGGATGATCGCGTGGACCGCGGCGAGCATAAACCCGACCAAGGCGGTGATCGCGAGCGGCACGTGCAGGTAGAAGATCTTTTGGATGAAACCCTGGTCGGCCTCGAGCGGGGCGTAAAAGAAGACCAACCCGAAGGCGGTCGCAATCAGTCCGACGGCGAGGAAGGGGAGGATTCGGGGGCTCGGTGCACTCATCTTGGGGCGGCGCTTGGGGTGGCTCAATCCTCGATCAGGTAGTCAAAGACGGCCCAACCGATCAGGCCGAAGATCAGATCGTATAGACCGAGCAGGGCCAGCCACTTCGGGAACTCGGCAAATGACGGGCCGTCGGCATCCAGAAGCGGCGCCGCCGCGGAGGCGGCCGAGATCATTAGCGGGACCAGCAGCGGCAACAACAACAGCGGGGTCAGCAGATCGCGAGCCCGCGAGTTGGTCGCCATCACCGAGACGATCGTTCCGATCAGGGCGAGGCCGAGGTTGAGCAGCGCCAAGACCGCGGTCAGCGCCCCCAGGCCCGACCAGTCGGACAAGAAGAGGACCGCGAAGACCGGCAGCGCGAACGCCTCGAGGATCGCCAGGTAGATCAGCTGCGCGGTGACCTTGGCGTAAAAGAGGGCCGAGCCGTCGATCGGGGCAAGCGCGAAGGCGTCGAAGCCGCCCTGCTCGCGCTCGGCGACAAAGAGACGGCCGATTCCGAGAACGGCCGCGAACAGGATCGTCATCAATAGGACCCCCGAGGCGAGGCTCCCCTCGAGCGAGGTCCGGTCGAGCCCGTAGCGAAACAGGACGAAGGTGGTGAGCGAGAAGAGAAGCATCGCCGACAGCGATTGCAGGGTTCGCAACTCGATCCGGAGGTCCTTCGCCAAGATCACCCGAGCGGCTCGTAGGGTCGGGGTTCGGCGGCGCAATTCAGGGTTCATTTGGGACCGCCGCCGTAGAGCGTCTCGAGGATCGTCAGGTCGAGCTCACCGGAATCGATGTAGAAGGCCTGGCTGCCGTTGGCCCCAAGGCCGAGCACCATCCCCGGCTCGGTCTGGGCGGTGCTCGGATCGTGGCTGACGATGACCCGGGTGCGCCCGGGGGCCGGGCCGAGTAGCGGCGCCAGCTCGCGCCGGGCGCCGGGATCGAGGTGGGACAGCGGCTCGTCGGCCAGCAGCAGTTCCGGCTGGGGCAAAAGCGCCCGGCAAAGCGACAGCCGCTGAACCATCCCGGCCGACATCTCCTCGACCCGCAGATCGGCGCGACGGCTCATTCCGACCTGTTCGAGCAGCGCCTCGATCGGCCCCTCGCCGTCGTCCTTTAGCCCGTGCAAACGGGCCGCGAAGCGGAGGTTCTCGCGGCCGCTTAGCTCGCGGTAAAGCAGCGGGGCGTGGCCGAGCATCCCGACCCGGCCGCGCAACTGCCAACGCCCCCGCGGCAACTCGGCCCCGAGCACGCTGAGACTGCCTCGGCTCGGGCGCAGTAAGCCGGCGATGATCCGTAACAGGGTCGTCTTACCAGCCCCGTTCGGCCCCAAAATCGCCAGCGAGCCGCCAGCCGCCAGTTCGAGTTCGACCCCTCGCAGGACGGTCGCCTCGTTGAAGTCACGCCCCAGAGCTTTGATCGAGAGGGCGGGCGGAGGAGTCGGCTCAGCGGCCGCCACGCAAGCTCCGGATCGCGCTGCGAAGGCCAGCCCGAAGCACCGAGCCGCCGCCCTCGCGAAGCGCCGTCACCCGCTCACCGCCACGGCCGTAAACGACCGCCGCGACCGAGCGCAGCGCCTTACCGAGCGTCTCGTCGTAGGGGTGCCACCAAAGATCGTGGACGTGCCCCGGCTCCCAGGTGATCGTCTTCAGCTCGACGCACTCGTAGAAGCCGAACCTCGAATGGGCGCGGCCGAGACCCGAGTCTTTGACCCCGCCCCAGGCGGTCTGGATCGCCGCGTGCGAGAACGAGTGGTCGTTGATCCAAACCATTCCCGACTCGATCTGGCGGGCGATTCGCTCACCCTTGGCACGGTCGCGGGTCCAGACCGAGGCGCCGAGGCCGAACCGCGAATCGTTTGCCAAGGCGACCGCCTCGGCCTCGTCGCCGACCACGGTGATCGGCATTACCGGCCCGAAAATCTCCTCCTGCATGATCCGCATCGTCGGCTCGACCCCGACCAAGATTGTCGGGGCGATGAAGCGCCCACTCGTCAGTCCGGGTGGCTCGGTCGGGCCTCCGCACAGGCGCTTCGCGCCGGCCGCGATCGCGTCATCGACCAACTCGCAGACCTGCGTGTATTGCTGGGCGCTCGTCATCGGACCGATCTCGGTCTCCCACCGGCTGGGATCGCCAACCCGCAGCCGCTCCGCCTCGCGAACCGCCGAATCGATGAAGCGATCAGCAACCTCGCGGACCACGTAGACGCGTTCGATCGCCGAGCAGGTCTGGCCACTGTTGGCAAACGCCCCCCAAACCCCGCCGGAGACGGCGGCGCCGAGGTCTGCATCGGCGCAGACGATCTGCGGGTCCTTGCCGCCGAGCTCGAGCACCGATCCCTTCATCCGGCGCGCGCAGGCCTCGCCAACCTGGTAGCCGACCTCAACCGAACCGGTGAAAAAGACCTTGGCGATCCCCGGCTGATCGCAGATCGCCTGCCCGATCGGCGGCCCACCATGAACCACCCGGATCAGCCCCTCGGGCAGGCCCGCCTTCTCGAAGGTGAGGCGGATCCGCTCCCCGATCAACGGGGTCAGGCCAGCCGGCTTCAAGACGACCCCGTTGCCGCAGGCAAGCGCGATCGCGACCTCGCTGAACGGGATCGACCAGGGGTAGTTCCACGGCGCGATCACCGCGACGACGCCGAGCGGTTGATAGGTGAACTTGGCGCTCTTGGTGGCGAACAGGGTCGCGCCCATCTTGATCGGCTCGTCGGCGAGGATTTCGGCGGCGTTGTCGGCGATCCAGCGGAGCCCGTCAATGGTTGGAATCACCTCCATCGTGTGGCTCTCGGTTATCGGCTTGCCCTGCTCGGCGCTGATCAGTTGGGTCACCTGGTCGAGGTCGTCGAGCAGGATCGCGGCCGCCCGCTCGAAGTAGCGAGCGCGGCCGCTCGGATCGAGCTGCGC
The DNA here is from genome assembly GCA_023251975.1 of bacterium. Taxonomy (GTDB): domain Bacteria; phylum Actinomycetota; class Thermoleophilia; order Solirubrobacterales; family 70-9; genus JAHEXU01. The sequence continues at coordinate 6,406 of JAHEXU010000079.1, forward strand.
CCAAAACGGCTGAACCGCGGCGACATCGGCAACGACCGCGCCAAGCTCGTCGGGTCTGATCGTCGCGACCTCGCCGAGTTGCTCGCCGGTCGCCGGGTTGTAAGACTGAAGCGCGCCCATCAGCAAGTCGTGGCGCGAACTTTACGCTGCGTCGGCGCTATCGTCGGGCGATGCCCCGCCGCCTCGATCTCCCGGCGCTACGGCGCGCCGATCTCGCCGCCGACCCGATCGATCAGTTCGGCCGTTGGTATGCCGCCGCCGAACGCGAGGTGCCACTGTGCGACGCGATCTCGCTCGCAACCGCGGACTCCGACGGAGCACCCGACGCCCGGATGGTCTTGCTGAAGGGGTTCGGCGCCGACGGCTTTCACTTCCACACCAACCATGAGTCGGCCAAGGGACGCCAGCTCGCCGCCAACCCGCGAGCGGCGCTGGTCGTCTACTGGCGCGAGATGGATCGTCAGGTCCGGGTTCGCGGCGTCGTCGCCAAGCTCGCCGAGGCCGACTCCGACCGCTACTTTGCCTCCCGCCCGCCGCAGCGCCAGCTCGGCGCCTGGGCTTCGCCGCAAAGCCGGCCGCTGCGCGATCACGCCGAGTTGGAGCAGCGCCTCGCGGAGGTCGCGGCGCAATTCGGCAACGCCGCGGTGACCCGACCGCCGCACTGGGGTGGCTTCGTCCTGCGCCCGGGGGCGATCGAGTTCTGGCAAGGGGTCGCGGAGCGCCTCCACGATCGCTTTCTCTACGAACGCGACGGCGACGAGGGCTGGCGGATCACCCGGCTCGCTCCGTAGCAGGCGCCACCAACCGCGAAGATGAGATCGCGGCCGACACCGGGGCCCGGCACCGTCGGCGCTAACCTGCAAATCGATGCCGCAGCCACCAAGCGACGATCCGCCAGCCTTGCCGCGCCCCGCTGAGGGGCCGCTGCGGCTCGGAGGGATGGCGCTTCGAAACGGCCTCCTGATCCACGGCCCGACCCACTGGTCGATTGCGGCGCGACGCGACGACGGCACGATCGGGGTTAGGTCAGGGCGAAAGCCTCGGTTTACTCCGGGGCGTTCGGGGCAGGTGCCGCTGTTGCGCGGCCCGCTGCGCCTCGCCGAGGCCTTCGCGGTCGTCCCGCTGGCGCGATTGCGACTGCGCAGCGCTCGGCTGCCGTTCGAGGATCCGCGAGTACTCGCGGTCGCCGCCGCGACCAACCTCGCCGCGGCGGCGCTGGCAAAACGAATTTCGCATCGGGTTGGATCGGAGACCGCGGCGGCCGCGCTGGGGCTGTTGCCCGCCGCGGTCGCGCTCAGCAGCTCCGAATTGGCCGCCTACCACGGCGCCGAACACAAGGCGATCGGTGCCTACGAACTCGGTGACGTTAACGCTGCTTCTGCCCCGAAAGAGCACGAGCGCTGTGGATCTAACCTGGTCGGCCCGATGCTGGCGCTCTCGATCGCGGGGCAGGTCGTCTTGGAGCGCCTGATCGAGCGGCCCGGCCGGATCAGCCGTGGGGTCGCCGCCGCGGGGTCGGTCGGGGCCGCGGTCGAATTTTTTGCCTGGTCGGAGCGGAACCCGAGCAGGCTCGGCGCCCGAGCGATGCACCGGACTGGACACGAGATCCAGCGACTGCTGGCGACCCGCGAACCGACCGCCGAGCAGCTCGCGGTCGGCGAGGCAGCGCTCGCCGAGATCCTCCGGGTCGAGGGCGCCCCGACCAGGGTCCAGAGCGCCCCCGCCACCTAATCTGGGCCTGCTAGCCGACCGCCAGCGCCGATGGCCCGAGGGCACTTTACCCGGTGGCGGGCGGGGCGATCGCCCCGAATTGCGCAGACGGGTGGGCGATCGGGTTCAACCGCAGGGCATCGCTGCCGATACGAGAAGCGTGGACGCAGAGCCGTGGCTGGCGCATTGATCTGCCCCGACACCGCCGACCCCTACGAGCCCTATGCCTGAACCGATCACCAACGCCCTCACCGCCTTCATCACCTACGCCGACCTGGAGCGCTACGTGCCGATCTGGGCGCCGGTCTTCTTCCTCGCCGGAATCTTCTACTTCATGTGGCGAACAATGAAGCTGATGCCGCAGACCAAGCCGCAGGAGATCAGCCCGCGCTCAGCGCAGTCGATCACCTGGGACGACATCGAAGGGGTCGATGAAACCAAGGAGGAGTTGCGCGAGGTTGTCGAGTTTCTCGCCAACCCAAAGCAATTCCGACGCCTCGGCGCCAGGGTCCCGAAGGGGATCCTCCTGCATGGCCCGCCTGGCACCGGCAAGACCCTGCTCGCCAAGGCTGTCGCCCACGAGTCAGGAGCACGCTTTTTCAGCCAGTCGGCCTCGTCGTTTGTTGAGATGTTCGCCGGCCTCGGCGCGGCCCGGATCCGGCGACTATTTCGCGAGGCCCGCGACAACGCCCCGTCGATCCTCTTCATCGATGAACTCGACGCGGTCGGGGCGGCCCGCGGCAACGATGTCAGCGGCGAGCGCGACCAAACGCTGAACCAACTCCTGGTTGAGATGGACGGTTTTGAGGCGTCCGACAACATCGTCGTGATGGCTGCATCAAACCTGCTCGAGAAGCTCGATCCGGCGCTGCTGCGGCCCGGTCGCTTTGACCGCCAGGTCTTCGTGCCGCCGCCGGACATGAACGGACGGCAGCGAATCCTCGAGGTCCACACCCGCGACAAGCCGCTCGGCCAGAGTGTCAACCTGTCGACGATCGCACGCCACGCCGCTGGCCTAACCGGCGCCGACCTGGCAAACCTGGCCAACGAGGCAGCGATCATGGCGGGGCGTAACAAGCGCGAGTTCATCAGCCAGGAGGACTTTGACAACGCCTTCGAACGAGTAGTGGCGGGGCTGCAATCGCGCAAGGTCATCACCCCACACGAGAAGCGAGTGATCGCCTGGCACGAGGCTGGCCACGCCCTGATCTCGGAGCTGGTGCCGAGCGTCGATCGGGTCTCGAAGGTCTCGATCGTACCCCGCGGCAAGGCGCTCGGCTACACGCTCAACCTGCCCCAAGAGGACCGCTACCTGAAGTCGCGCGACGAACTGATCGACTTCATGAAGATGCTGTTGGGCGGGCGGGTCGCCGAGCAGATCAAATTCGGCAGGGTGACAACCGGCGCCTCGGATGACCTAAAACGAGTCACCGCAGTCGCCCGTTCGATGGTCTACGACTACGGGATGGGAACCCGAATTCGCTCCCATGCCGTCCCCGGTGATGACTGGAACGTCTCCGAGCGGATGCGGCAAATCCGCGACGAGGAGGTGACCGAGGTCGCCGAGGAGGCCTACCGCGAGGCAACCCGTCTGCTGGGCGAGAACCGTGATCTTTTGGACGCGATCGCGGAGCGCCTGCTGGCCAACGAGGTGATCGAGCAGGACGAGATCCGCGAGATCGTCGGCGCCCGGGCCGGGCGGCGGGACCGACGCCCCGGCGAGCCACTGCCGGAGGAGTTCTTGGCGCCGCACGAGGGGTTGGGGCTGCAAGGCGAGCCAGCCGATGCGCTTGCCACCAAGCCGCCGCCGGATCCGGCGGAGTCGGCTGCCGCGGTCGAGCGAGCGGCGCTGCCGCCAAAGCACCCGCGGCTCGGCCGCTGAGGTCCAAGCCTCTACACTTGCCGCCGCGTGCTTTCCCGGATCGATCACATCGGCGTCGCGGTCGCTGACCTAGACGGGGCAATCGCGCTTTACGAGGGCGCCTTGGGGATGGCGCTGGTGCACCGCGAGACGGTCCCCGAGCAGGGGGTCGAAGCGGTGCTGATCGATGTCGGCGATGGCCACGTCGAACTTCTAGCGCCGCTCGCCGACGACACCCCGGTCGGTAAGTTTCTGGCCAAAAAGGGGCCGGGGCTACACCACGTCGCCTACGCGGTCGAGGACATTGAGGCGACCCTGGCGGAGCTGAGCGAGGCCGGGGTCGAGCTGATTGACAGCGTGCCGCGGGTCGGCATCCGCGACTCGCGGGTCGCCTTCTTACACCCGCGCTCGACCGGCGCGGTCCTGACCGAAATCGTCGAACCGGCCCACGGACACTGAGGAAGGACTGCGGGATGAGCGCAAGCAACGAGCACAAGCGAGTCGAGATCGGCTTCAGCGGAGGTGCCACCACCTCGGTCCGGCTCCCCGACTCCGAGATCAACCGACTGCGCGGCGCCCTGGCGGCGGGCAGCGGTTGGCACGAGGTCAGTTGCGAGGAGATCGAGTTGGTGATCAACCTCGCCCAGGTCAACTACCTGCGGGCGGTCGGATCGAGTTCGACCATCGGTTTCAGCGGCTCCTAGCCGCCAGCGACTCCCACAGCTCGACCTCGGCGTCGCGGATCGAAGCCGCGGCGACGGCGAGTTCGTTCCAGGTCGAGGCCTGCGGCAGGGCCTGCTCGCTGGCCGCAAAGAGCGCGGCGGCCAGTTCGCTCCAGCGTTCGCCGCATCGGGTTGCCAGGCTCGCCTCGGGGTATCCGAGTTGGGCCAAGAAGCGCCCATACATCAACCGAAAGCTGCCGCCGCCGGTGCCACGCCGTTCGATCGCCTGGTAGCCGAAGCGAGCGCACCACTGCCAATCCTCGAGCAGATCCGGCCAGCTTCCGATCTCGGCGGCGAGCCGATCGAGCGCCGCGACGCCCTCGAAGCGTCCGAGCGCCGGCTCCAGCATCAGCCCGGCGGCCCGAGCGATTGCGGCCGGGGCGGCGGCGATCATCGCCTCGCGGTCGATCCGCTCGCCTTCGGGGAGATCGAGCATGTGGCCGGCCAACGGGTAGAAGGGGTGCTGCTCGTGGCGAGCCTTCGCCAGTCCAGCCCGCGAGGTTTGCTGAATCTGCTCAAACCCGGTATCGGCGACGTAGGCCGACTCCTCGTCGTAGCCAACCAGGACGACGGCGTGGCCGGGGAAATGAGCCGAGCTGCCGTAATGATCGAGGTAGTAGAGGTCGGTGATCAAGAGGGCCGGCCGGCCGGAGTCGACAACCTCGGCGGCAAGCCGCCACGAGGACTCGGGGTCGGCCTCGGTGCGCAGGCGAAGCGGCACCCCGGTCAGTCGGAGGAACTCCTCCTCAAGTCGGCCGGTGCGGCCGTTGAGAAATCGCGACGGCGAGGTCCCCGGAAGATCGAGGTAGTAAAAGCAAGGGCCAGCGCCGAGCCCAAAGGCCATTTCCTCGCTGATCTCGACACCGTGAAAGCCGAGCAGGTTGCGCAGCGCGGTCGACCCGCAGTGGTTGCCGGGAAGATGGGTGAAGCCGTCGAGCTTGGTGATCGATTCGCAATTCATCGCAGCAGATTGAATCACCGCGTCGGCGGCGGCGTGGCTTGCTCGCCGCGCAGCGCCAGGTAGCGGGCGCGAACCTCGAAACTCTCGCGCAGTCCCTCGGTGATCTCCTCGAGGAATTCGGCCCGATAGGTCGAGTCGGTGAGGATCGCGATCGCGAAATAAAGGCCGGTGAACGAGGCCAGCGCGGCCGAGACCTTGAGCAGCGACGCCGTCAGCTTGATCGTCAGCCCGGCGGCCTCGATCGTGGCGAGCACCGAATCCTCGCCGAATCCATCCGGACCCAGCCACGCCTCCCGGACCGCATCGCTGATTGCGATCGCGCCGAAGATGACGAAGAAGGCGCCGACCAGCAGGCTGACGAGCAGGACCTGAATCGCCTGTGAAACCAACAGCACCAAACCAACGTTGCGACGTTGCGGCGCCCGCAGAGTCGCCGCCTCGACCGTCGCCTCAAGGCGCCGGATCTCGCGCGGCAACCGGGCAACCAAGAACGCCGAGCCGAGGCCGACGAACAGGAGCGAACTCGCGACCAATCCGGCGATCGAAATCGAGCCGAAGACCTGCCACATCTCGGTGCTGACAAAGGCCAGCAGGGCAAAGATCAAAAGCAGCGGCACCGCCCGCGCCAGCAACATCAACGAGGTAGCGAGCCGACTTGCCAGATGTCGCAGGGTCCAGACGACGACCGAGGGAAGGCCGTAGCCGAGGATCGCGTAGATCATCACCAGGAGACCGAGGTTGGCAAGCGCGGTCCCGATTGCGGAGCGTCCCTGGGCGCCAAAGATCAGCGGCAACAGGGCTGGAACGACCACGAACGCGGCCAACTCGACCCGCCCGACCGTCTCGGGGACGGCGAGCCACGCTCGGCCGCCGAAGCGGTTCAGAGCCATCGCGGCGGTCAGCAGGACCGCGAGTCCGCCGGTCGCTGCGGCGACGTTGGCGGCCAGCGACCAGTCGAGCTGGATGGCGCCAAACATCTCGGCAGCAAACACCACGGCCAGGATCGGCGCTGCCCGATTGAAGATGTCGGTCGAGGCCGAGAAGGCCTCGTCGAACAGCGGTAACCCGGCCGCGCGAAAGTGCCGCCGGGCAGCGGCGATCTCGGCGGCAACCTCCTCAGCGGGCCTCGGCATTGCTTGATTTCATCGTTTCGATCGGACGCCCCCGCGGGCGCCGCCGACGGCACGCCCTGCCGCGGCCTATCCTCCCCCGGCCTTGCTTGCGCGCCTCGATACCGACCTGCTGCGCCTGGCGCGCACCCGCTGCCATTCAGCCCCGGCCGAGCGGTTCGCTGTCACCCTCGCGAACTGCGCCGAATGGGGGGCGCTTTGGGGCGTCGGATCGTTGCTTTTTGCCGCCCGCGACCCGGCGCGTCGGCCGCAATTACTGCGGGCCGCCACCGTGGCTCCGCTCTCGGTCCTCGCCAACTACGCGGTCAAGCTGGTGGTGCGCCGGCCACGACCTCGGCTCGACGGCCTGCCCCGGCTTGCCCGGGCCTCGAGCGAACTCTCCTTCCCCTCCGCCCACGCCACCTCGTCATTCGCGGCGGCGAGCGCGGTCGGCCGGATCTCCCCGGCGGCCCGACCAGCCAGCCTTGCGCTCGCCGCGGCGATCGCGCTGACCCGACCCTACCTTGGAATGCACTACCCCTCCGACATCGCCGCCGGAGCGATCCTCGGGATCGCGCTGGGCCATAACTGGCCGGGGATCGATGGCCGAAGCGACGGACCGCGACGATGATGAAGGTCGGGATCGTCGGGCTCCCCAACGCCGGGAAGTCGACCCTGTTCAATGCCCTGACCCAGGGTGGGGCGCAAACCGGCGACTACCCGTTCACGACGATCGACCCCAACATCGCTGTCGTCACGGTCCCCGATCAACGCCTCGAAAAGGTCGCCGCGACGATCGCGTCCTCAAAGGTAGTGCTGGAGACGATCGAGTTCCACGACATCGCCGGATTGGTCCCCGGCGCCGCCGAGGGCGAGGGGCTCGGCAACCGGTTCCTCGGCGCGATTCGCGAGACCGACGCGATCTGCCACGTCGTCCGGGCGCACCAAAGCTCGGAGGTGCCACACCCCGAGGGGCGGATCGACCCGGTCAACGACCTCGAGCTGATCGAGACCGAGCTCTGTGCCGCCGACCTCGAGACGGCAGCCTCCCGGCTCGATCGTGTGACCAAGCAGGCGCGGGCGCTCGACCCCGAGGCAATTGCCGAGAAGGCCTGGCTCGAAGATGTTGTGGCGGCGCTTTCGGCGGGTCGGCCGGTTCGATCGGTGCCGCTTCCCGACGCCGCTGGCGATGCCGACCGACGGCTCCAAGCGCTGACCTCGAAGCCGATGCTCTACGTCGCCAATATTGACGAGGGCGAGGTTGCGGTGCCGAGCGAGATTGCTGTCCATGCGGCCGCCGCGAATGCCGCCGTGGTCGCGATCTCGGCCCGGATTGAGATGGAGTTGGCGGAACTCGACGAGGCCGAAGCGGCCGAGCTGCGGGGCGAACTCGACCTCGCCGAATCGGGGCTGGAGCGGCTGATCGGCGCCGCCTGGGAATTACTCGACCTGATCAGCTTCTTTACCGCTGGCGAGGCGAAGGAGGCAATGGCGCGGAGCCTGAAACGGGGCACCACCGCCCACGGTGCCGCCGCCAAGATCCACACCGACATTGCCGACGGCTTCGTCAAGGCCGAGGTGATCGGCTGGGAGGCGCTGGTCGAACACGGCGGCTACAGCGCCGCTCGCGATGCCGGCAAGCTCCGGATCGAAGGTCGCGATTACCTGATGGCCGACGGCGACGTGATCACGATCAAGCACACCTGAGCGGGCACCCTGTGGCCGGCTCGGGGGCGACCGCTGCGGTAGCGCCACCTCGAGCCTTGATTAGCGATCCCCGGGAACCATCGCGTTGATTAGAGCCGGGCCCGACGCGGTCGGGGTGTCGCATCTGAGTCGGCGAGGTTGGGGCAGCAGCAATCTGACCCCGGTTCGGATCGGCAGACCAGCCGCGCCTCGATTCCGTAGTCGACCATGAATTCGGTCGTAAGGGCTCCCGAAAGAATAAGTGCGTCATTTAGGCGATCGAGGAGCGAGCGGGCGGTGCCGACGTGAGGCCGTAATAGCAGCGCTATTGCGGTCTTGCGGGCGGTGCAGCATCCGCGACGCTGATCGGCCGCGTAAAGGCGCAGTTATTCTTTCGGGAGCCCTAAGGTCAGGGCTCCAGGGAGGGAACAGGAGGCTGCCCAGAGCGCAGCTTCGATGCGCGTCAAGCGCGGTCGGCTAGAAGTCAAGAATCAAGTGGGCGTGGGCGTCGATCCGCCGCGCGAAACAAGAGACGCGATCGCGGTGGTGCTAGGTCAGAATGCATGATGCGCCGCACCACGATCAGCGCCAACGCCGAGGCCCTCAGCACCCTCGCCGCGGAGGCCAAGCGGCGCGGCACGTCGCTGTCCGCATTAATCGCTGAGTCCGTCAGCGAAAAGGCCGCCGCGACGCGGGAACGTCGGACGACACGTACGGGCGTCGCCCGCTCGACGGACGGACGCCGCGCCTCCGAGCTGGGATCCCAACCGATCGCTCGCCCCTCACTAAAGCTAGTGGCGCTCGTCCTCGATACCGATCCGCTGCTGGCGGCCCGGGATCTGGCCGATCCGGACCGCCCTCGTCATCGCCGACCTCGACTACTGGCCGGTACGAACGACGGAACGGACCAAGTCGCCCAGCCGCGCCATTGCTCAGCCGCGCCATTGCTCAGCCTGCCGCCCAATGGCGCATTCGAGAACATCGTACGAGTGGGTCCCGCGTGTCAGCCAGAGTTTTTGGCTCCTCGTCATTCCGTGTGGGCTACGCAATCTTCGGACCGGCGTCAAGCTTGCCGACGATCAGATAGATCATCGTGATGAAGTTGCGATTGGTCCGATACCCGCGTGCTCGTCGCTTGG
>JAHEXU010000080.1 GCA_023251975.1 bacterium
GATGCCTACCACCTGCTGGCCGAGCGCGAGGGGGTCTTCTGCGAGCCCGCTTCGGCAACCTCGGTGGCGGGGCTTTTGGTCCACGGTGTCCAGGTTGAGCCCGAAGCCGATCCGCCCGGCTCGATTGTCTGCGTCCTGACCGGGCACGGCCTCAAGGACCCCGATACCGCCCTCAACAAGGCCCCGGCGGTAATCGCCTGCGAGCCCGACCTCGCCGCGGTCGAGCGGGCCGTTTTCAGCTGATCTGGCGCCGCCGTTTCGTTCGATCCGCGACCGGCCATCGCGCCGCTCCCGCAGCGGCGCCGCAGGATCGGGTCGCCGCAGGAAGGTGGAATGCGAGAAGCGAGAAGGGCGCCCCCGAAACGTCGCGGTTGGTCTCGGCAAACGAAAACGAGGGTGGAAACCGTCGGCTTGGGGGGTTCGCGGTGAGCGCTGGCGGGCCGTTTGATCGGCCGCCCCGTGCGATCGCGGCGTTCGCGTCGGCGTAGCAGCGGGGTCGCGCTCTCGACCGTGACCAATCCGCCGGGTGCCGACCGGTGTGTCGCGCTTGACGAGAAGCACAACACCGCCTGACTCGTCGTATCGAAGCCAAAATGTCTGGGGGGCTGAAACGTTTCTCTCCGGTCGCGAACTCGACACGATCGTCGGCCTACGGTGCGCCTGAAGGGTTGAGAATCGTCGCATCTTCGTCGCGGCCCTGAAACAGCTTTTGGTCCCGCCGCACTGTCACGCTTGTGGTCAGCCGGTCGGCTACCCGGGGCTTTTGTGCGAGCCCTGCGCCGGCCGGCTCGATCGGCAGGCCAGACCGGCGCCGCGCCGGCGCCGCGACGGCCTTCTGATCCACGCCGCCTATCCCTACGCCGGAGTCGCCCGCCGGCTGGTCCACGCCTACAAGTTCGCGCCGCGACCGTCGCTTGGCGTCGAGCTGGCCGAGTTGATCTTGGCGCGCCTGATGATCGCGCCGCCAGCGGTCCTGGTTCCGGTCCCGCCCGATCCGTGGCGGTTGCGCCGTCGCGGCTTTGACCCGGTCGACATCTTGGTGGCCCATCTCGCCGAGCAGAGCGGTTGTGATCTGGCCCGCTGCCTCGCCCGCCGCCACGCGCCTGCCCAGGCCGGGTCGGACCGAGCCCACCGGATCGCCGCCGGTCCGGTCCTCACACAGGTCGGGCCAATCCCGCGGCGGGCACTCTTGATCGACGATGTCTCGACCACCGGGACGACCCTGCAGCGCTGCGCCGATGCGCTTGCAAACAATTGTCCAGACGGGGTCGAAGCGGCTTGTTTTGCTTGCGCGTGAGCGCGAGCTATAGGATGATCTGGGAGGCGCTCGAATACCGAGTCGCGCGACAACATAAGGAGGTCTGATGCGGATCGAGATCATGAGCAAGAACGTCGAGATCACGGACGAGTTGCGAGCGCATCTGCACAAACGTTTCCGCCCCGTCGCCCGCCAGGTCTCCGAACTCGCTCGGCTCGAGGTCGAGCTACACGAGGAGCGAAACCCCGCGATCGCCGATCGCCAGATCGCCTCGGCGACGCTGCGGCTGAAAGGGTCGACCCTGCATGCCGAGGAAGCCGCAACCGAGATGGCCGGCGCGATCAAAGCGGTTGGCGCCGACATCCGCCGTCAGGTAAAGCGCCATACCGAGATTCGACGCCATCGCACCGCGTCGCGCCGGTTCGCCTCGCGGCTCCGTCGCGAAATCGCCTGAACCGCGCCTAAACCAAAGCACGACCGAAGCAAACCAAGGTAAGACGACAGATTAGGCTGCAAGTCCGGCCTTTTCGGCGGGGGCCGGAGCCCTGCCGAGACGGCCGCCTAGTAGCCTGCGCTGGATGTCCCGAGCAAAGGGAATAATTGATCGCGCCCTTCGAATGGGCGAGGCGCGCCAGTTTCGCGAGTTCGAACAGCGGGTCGACACGATCAACCGCTTTGAAGCGGAGATGGAACTGCTGGGCGATCAGGAGATCAAGCTCGAGGCGGACGGCCTTCGCGAGCGCGCCCGCCAAGGCGAGTCGCTCGATCAGCTCCTACCGGAGGCATTCGCACTCTGTCGCGAAGCGGCGAAGCGAACGATGGGGCAGCGCCACTACGACGTGCAGTTGATCGGCGGCCAGGTTCTCAACTCGGGCGCGATCGCCGAAATGAAGACCGGCGAGGGCAAGACCCTGACCGGAACGCTCGCCACCTTCCTCAATACCCTGGCTGGCGATCCGGTCCACGTCGTCACCGTCAACGACTACCTGGCGCGCCGCGATGCCGAGTGGATGACCCCGCTCTTCAGTGCGCTCGGGGTCAGCGTCGGGATCCTCCAGGAGATGCAGAGTTCGGAGCAGCGACGTGCCCAGTACACCTGCGATGTCGTTTACGGAACCAACTCCGAGTTCGGCTTCGACTACCTACGCGACAACATGTCACCGACCTTGGAGCGATGCGCCCAGCGCGGCTACAACTTCGCGATCGTTGACGAGGTCGACAACATTTTGATCGACGAGGCGCGGACCCCGTTGATCATCTCGGGTCGGCCCGAGCAGGCGGCGGACACCTATTACACCTTCGCCCGGCTTGCCAAGGTGATGATCGGCGAGGAGGCGAAGCCGAAGCTGAAGGCGCTCGGCGAATCACGCGACACCTCGGAAGCCGAATACGACTACGAGTACGACGAGAAACACAAGACGATCGCGCCGACCGAACGCGGGGTCACAACGGCTGAGCAATTTATTGGGGTCGAGAACCTGTACCTCGGCGAGCACGGCACCCTCGTCAATCACCTGATCCAGGCGCTCAAGGCAGAGTCGCTCTATCGCCTCGACCGCGACTACGCGGTGGTTGACGGTCAGGTGATGATCATCGACGAGTTCACCGGCCGAATCCTTGAGGGCCGGCGCTGGTCGGAGGGCCTGCACCAGGCGGTTGAGGCGAAGGAGGGGCTGCGGATCCGCGAGGAGAACCAGACCCTGGCGACGATCACCCTGCAGAACTACTTCCGTCTTTACGAGAAGCTCAGCGGGATGACCGGAACCGCCCTCACCGAGGCGACCGAGTTCATGAAGATCTACAAGATGGCGGTGGTCGAGATTCCGACCAACCGCCCGATGGTCCGCGACGATCAAAACGACCTGATCTACAAGACCAAGGAGGGCAAGTGGAAGGCGGTCGCGGCCGAGATTGCGGCACGAAACGAGGCCGGGCAGCCGGTGCTGGTCGGGACGATCTCGGTCGAGGTGTCGGAAATGCTCTCGCAGCGGTTGAAGCGCGACGGTGTTCGGCACGTCGTTTTGAATGCAAAGCCCGAGCACGCCCAAAAGGAGGGCGAAACGGTCGCCCAGGCTGGCCGGATCGGGTCGGTTACGATCGCGACCAACATGGCGGGCCGCGGCGTCGACATCAAACTCGGCGGCGATCCCGAGCACCTCGCGATCGCCGAGTTGCGAAAGCTCGGGGTGCTGGAGCAGCACGAGTCGTGGGACGAGGAGCTGAAGGAAATGGCGGCCAAGCTGGAGCCGCGCTGCAAGGAGGAGGGCGACCGGGTTCGCGAAGCCGGCGGGCTTTGCATTGTCGGTACCGAGCGGCACGAGTCGAGGCGGATCGACAATCAGTTGCGGGGTCGATCGGGGCGGCAGGGCGACCCGGGCGCTTCACGGTTTTACCTGTCCGCCGAAGACGACCTGATCCGCCTGTTCGCCGGGGATCGGATTTACAACATTCTCGACCGGCTCGGACCGGTCGACGAGGACGGCCAGGAGTACCCGCTCGAGGCAAAAATGCTGACCCGGACCGTTGAGAACGCGCAAAAAAAGGTTGAGCAGCGCAACTACCTGTCGCGTAAACACGTTCTCGAATACGACGACGTAATGAACGAGCAGCGTCGGGTGATCTACAAGTACCGCCGCGAGGTACTCGAGGGCCGCGATATCTCGGAGGTCGCGCACTCGCAGATCGAGGCGGTCATCTCGAGCTTGGTCGGCGAATACACCCAGGCCGACGTCTTCGAGGAGTGGGACCTCGCCGGACTGCGCTCGCACGTGGCGGCGCTGTGGCCGCTCGGGGTCGACTTCGACGCGCTGGACCCGCATCGCAGCGATCGCCAAAGCGTTACCGAATGGCTCGCCAAGGATGCCGAAAGGGCCTACGGCGAGCGCGAGGCGGTAATCGGAGGTTCGCGGATGCGCCGCCTTGAGCGCGAGGTTCTGCTGCAGATCATCGACAACCGATGGCGTGAGCACCTCTACGAGATGGATTACCTGCGAGAGGGAATCCACCTCCGCGGCTTCGCCCAGATCGATCCGCTGGTCGCTTACAAGAACGAGGGCTTTGGGATGTTCGAGCTCTTGATAACGGCGATCTGGGAGGAGTTCGCGCGGATCATCTTTCACGTCGACTTTGAATTGGTCCCGGCCGGTCCCGAGGAAGAGGACATCTTCGGCGCCCAAGACGGCGGTCTCGACGGGGTCAGCTACTCGGGGCCATCCGAAGCCGGTCCGTCGGCGGTCGACGAGGCCCGCGCCGCCGCCGCTGGGTCGGCGCCGCCGCGAAACGCCGATCCGACAACTGGTGCGGTCATTAAAACCGAGCGCGAGAAGGTCGGCCGCAACGACCCCTGCTGGTGCGGCTCCGGCAAGAAGTTCAAGCGCTGCCACGGCAGCTGATCGGACTCGGTCCGAACCGGTTCTCGGCAGGGATTGCCGTGATCGACCCGACGGGCCGTGATCGACCCGCCGAGCCGGGCGAAAACGACCGGATGCGGCGATTCTCGAACTACCCGCCGATCGCGGCGGTACTATCGCGCCAAATCGACCTTCGCATTCGAGCGATGGTCCTGCGCACCCCCCATCTGGGTGATATTGAATGGACAATCAAGTATCCGGGGAACAAGCGATCGAGAGCACGGAGCAGCCAATTTGGGAGCCGACGCGGGGCCTTCCCCTCCAGCGGCGAACCGTCCTCGTCCTCGCCTTGGCGCTTTCGGGACTGATCTTCCTCAGCTACGACCGACTCTCTCCTGACGCGGCCACGATTGCGCTGCTGGCGCTGTGGGTTCCGGTCGCGCTAGTCGGTCTCACCTACGGCCTCTGGGCCGGAACGGTAGCCGCGGTCGCTTCGACGATCGTGGCCCTTGCGATGCGAATCTGGCGCGATAGCGGCGAGACCGCGATCACCGACATCGTCGGGATCTCGACGATGGCCTTCGCCGGGGCGCTGACCGGGTTCAGCTCCCGCTCGGCGAAGCGACAGCAGCACCTGCAGGGAGAGCTCGAGACGCGGGTAGCCGAGGCGAGCGACCGCCGTCGCGGACTTGAGCAAGAGCTCGAACAGGCGAAGCGGATCGCGCGGTCGATGCACCTGTTGATTGACGGGGCGGCCGGCGACGATGCGCGATTGGCGATCTGCGAGGCCGGTCGCTACGCGGTTCAGGCCCCGATTGCGGTGTTGTGGGAGCCGGTCGAGAGCGGCCTCGGGTTGCGGGCGACCGCGGTCGTCGGACCGCTGGTCGAAGAGTCCGAGATCCCACTGCAGGGTTCGCGCTACGGCGCCGCTCGTGCCTTTTTGAGCGGCGCCGCCGGATTCGTTGGTGATCTCTCGGCGCATCCCGAGGCGGCGCCGCAAAACCATCAGGGTGCCGGGGTACGGACCCTTCACTGGCAACCGATCGGTGCTGGGCCGGGGATCGAGGGCGTTTTAGAGCTGGGCTGGTTGGAGGCGCGGGGACCGCTCGGAACCGCCGACGGCCCGGTGGTCGAGGTGATCGGGATCGAGGCGGCAACCGCGCTACGCCGAGCCCGGCGGACCGACCGGATCGCCTCGCTCGCGCTGGTCGACCAGCTGACCAGCGCCGGAAATCGCCGTGCCTGGGATGGTGAGATCGGGCGCGCCCTGGCGCAAGCGCGTCGTGAGCACTGGCCGGTTTGCGTCGCCGTCTTGGACCTCGACCGCTTCAAGGAGTTCAACGACACCCACGGCCACGGCGCCGGCGATGACCTTTTAGTTGAGATCGCGGCCGCCTGGAGCGACGGCCTGCGTGAGAGCGACTTTTTGGCCCGTTACGGCGGCGACGAGTTCGCGGTCCTGCTGCCGAATTGTGACCCGCCCGAGGCGATGCGGCTAATCGATCGGCTGCGGGTCGCCTCGCACGCACCATCCTCTGCCGGGGTCGCCGCGTGGAATGGCGAGGAGAGCGCCGAATCGCTGGTCAGGCGGGCCGATTTCGCCCTTTACCGCGCCAAGCGCACCGGCCGCAGCCGCACCCTTGGCGCCACCCAGGACTCCTGGTTCCCGGGCGAGCAAAACCCATAGTCGGTCAGCCCCGCGCATTTCGGCGCGGCCCCCGCGATCGGCTGCCCGCGTTCACCCCCAAGTACGCCGAGCAGCGCGGTGATCCCGTCGGCGCAGAAATTTGGCTCTGTAGATCGGGGCAGACAATGTGACGAAGCGGGCGCGGGTGCCGCAGGCGACGGTAAGCTATCGAGGGCCGAACAGGACTTCTTCGATCGCCACATCGGCACCTTTGGCGCCCTGCCCCGTTTGCTTGAAGCGATACGGAACGGTCTTGTTATGGACGTGCAGCGGCGGACCGTTCAGGTAGGTGATCGCGGTGTTGAGCTGCGTCGATCGGTCGGCGTTGAGGGTGTGATGGGCGCTGCCGGCGACAACAATCGCGGGCACGGTGTCATGTTCGCGGCCGACCCCCTTGGCCAGGGCGTCGGGGGTCGGCAGGGCCAACACGGGAAGCACGGCGATCGGCGCTCACGCACTCCGGGCCGTTTGGAGCTGCCGCATCACCGCGTCGTGTCGCCGTGATCTCGTCTCCGTGTGGAGCACTCCGAGCCGTTGCGCAAGGTCGCGGAGGCCGCCCGCCCCGCCGGTTGCGCGCTTCGCAACTTCAGCCCTCGACGCCAGCGCGCCGGTAGGCGCTCAGCGGAATCCCGAGAAGGTTGAGAATCTGCGTCCACACCCCGCCCGGTCGATGCTTCGGCGGTCGGTCGCGTAGGCTCTGGGTGTGAGCGAGCCGAACCGACAAATCCCGATCTCCGCCCGGCTCGATCAGGTCCGCGCGCAGCTTTTGCTGCTGGCGGACTACCTTTGACGCCGCTGGTTTGGAGCAGCAGATCACCGGTCTCGAAGACGAGATGCAGGCGCCCGGTTTCTGGGACGACCGCGCCCATGCCGCCAAGGTTTCGGCCAAGCACACCCGTGCCCAGAAACGCCTCGGGCTGTGGCGAAGACTGCAGGGCGAGGTCGACGATCTGGATGAGCTGGTTGCGATGGCCGAGCAGGAGCCTGAGCTTGCCGACGAGGTGATCGAGCAGCTTGACTCGATCGAGGCTCAGCTCGGTCGACTCGAGGAGGAGCGCCTCTTTTCGGGTGAGTTCGACGCTGGCAACGCGCTGGTCACGGTGCGCTCGGGCGCTGGCGGGACCGACTCCCAAGACTGGGCGGAGATGCTGCTGCGGATGTATCTGCGCTGGGCGGAGAGTCGTGGGATCAAGGTCGAGTTGAAGGAGGCGGCCGAAGGCGAGGAGGCGGGGATCAAGCAGGCGACCTTTCTTGCCGAAGGGCCCAACGCCTACGGCCTATTTGCCGCCGAGCGCGGGGTCCATCGGCTCGTTCGCATCTCGCCGTTTGACTCGCAGTCACGGCGCCACACCGCGTTTGCCCAGCTTGACACCGCGCCGCTGGTTGATGACGACGGCGACGAAGAGGAAATCGACGATTCCGAGCTTAGGGTCGACACCTATCGAGCCAGCGGGGCTGGCGGCCAGCACGTCAACAAGACCGACTCGGCGGTCCGGATTACCCATCTCCCGAGCGGGATCGTGGTGCAGTGCCAAAACGAGCGCTCGCAACTTCAAAACAGGGCAACCGCGATGCGAATGCTGCGGGCGCGGCTGTTGGCTGAAAAGGAGCGCCGTCGGGCCGAGGAGATGGCGGTTGAGCGGGGCGAGCAGAAGGCGGTCGAGTGGGGATCCCAGATCCGCTCCTACACCCTGCATCCAACGACTCGGGTCAAGGACCACCGAACCGGCCTCGAGATCGGCGACGCGCAGCGGGTTCTCGACGGCGACCTCGATGGTCTGATCCGGCAATACCTGTTGCAGAGTGCCAACGCGGCGGGCGGGGGATCCTAGCGGTGGCCGAGACCCGGATCGCGGCCGCTCAGTCATCCGAGCCCGACCCCTACCGGGCGGCCGAGCAGGCCTCGTCGCTGATCGAGCGCGAGATCGGGATTGCCCCCGACCTGGTCGTATTGATGCTCGGCTCGCAATACATCGGCGATCCGGCTCGCGCCGTCGCCGCGGTGCAAACGCGCTTACGACCGCGGCATTTGATCGGCGCTAGCGTCAGTGGGGTGATCGGTCCGCAGCGCGAGATTGAGGATGGCGGGGCGCTGGCGGTCTGGGGTGCCTCGCTTCCGGGCGCGTCGATCGAGGTCGAATATCTGGCCGATAGCGACCCGAACGATGATTCCGATTCCTCGAGAACTGGCGCTGAGGAGGTTCGAACTGCCCTCGAAATCATCCTCGCCGATCCGGGCGACTTTGCGATCGGGTCATATCTGGCCAGGCTGAACGGATCGCTTGGCGGCGTTCCGGTGATCGGCGGGTTGGCGGGTGCCCCAACCGCCAAGCAGGTTTTGATCGAGGGCGGACGGATTAACGCTGGTGGTGCGGTGGTGTGTCGGCTCGGCGGGGTCGAGGTGCTGCCGTGCGTCTCGCAGGGCGCGACCCCGATCGGCCCCGAACTGACGATCACCTCGTGCCGCCAGGGGGTTATTACCGGTCTTGCCTCGAGGCCGGCAGTCGAGCGCGTCGGAGAGGTCCTGCGTTCGCTGGGGGCCTCCGAACAGGCCTTGATCGGGCGCGGCCTAATGCTCGGGATCGTGGTCGACGAGAACCGCCCTGAGCACAGCCACGGCGATTATCTGGTCCGACCGATCCTTGGCGCCGACCCCGATTCGGGGTCGATCGCGATCGGTGAAGCGGTTCGAGTCGGGCAATCGGTCCGCCTCCATGTGCGCGATCCCGCTCGGGCCGAAGCGGATCTGCGCGAGGCGGTCTCGGTCCGACGACAGGCGCTGGGGCCGCGGGGAGCCGCCGGCGCGCTGGTCTTTGGCTGCAACGGTCGCGGCGTCGGGATGTTCGAGGCGCCCGATCGTGATCTGATCGCGATCAGCGAGTCGCTCGAGGCGCCGGTAGCTGGCTGCTTTTGTGCCGGTGAGATCGGTCCGGTCGGTGGCCGCAACTTCCTCCACGGCTTCACCGCTACCGCCGCCATCTTCGGGGCCGGGTGAGTTCGCGGTGGACCTGGTCGCCAGCGGCTACATCCTTCCCGAGGCCCCGCGCGACGATGGCGCGGGCGGGGTCGTCTTCTCCGACGTAATCGGCGGCGGCATCCATCGCGCTCGCAGTGATGGCTCGGTCGAGCTGCTGCATCCGGCGCGGAAGGGGATCGGTGGACTGTTGCCACGACAGGCTGGCGGTTGGATGGCGAGCGGCCGCGATCTGGTTGCGGTTCGCGACGGCGCCGAGGAGACGATCCTCGATCTGGTTGGCGCGACCGGTCTCAACGACATGACGAGCGACTCTGAGGGTCGGGTGATCGTTGGGTCGCTGCGTTTTCGGCCGTTTCGAGGCGAGTCGCCGATTCCCGGCGAGATCTACCGGCTCTCGTCCGACGGAACCGTCGAGGAACTGGCGCGCGGGATTGATTGGCCAAACGGAATCGGGATCTCACCCGACGGCGAGACCCTCTACGTCTCCGATTACGCGGTCGCGGTGATTCGCGCCTACCGCCTCGGTGACGCCGCTCCAGCAACCCCGCTCGGTGTCTTCGCGGCCGCCCCGTCCGGTAACACCGACGGGCTCGCGGTTGACCAGGCAGGGGGTGTCTGGGTAGCGCTTGGGTCGGCCGGATCACTGCTTCGCTTCACCGCCGACGGGGTGGTCGATCGCACAATTGAGACCCCGCTCGGCTTTGTCACCAGCCTCTGCTTCGCCGGAGCGGACCTGCGGCGGATGTTCGTTACCGGGGTCTCCGAGGACCCCGAGCTGGGTGGTCAGGTTTACACCTTCGAGACCGATCGGCCCGGTCTGCCGGTGGCCGCCGCGTCAATCTGATGGCGGCCGATCAAGCCAACACCGAGCGGGAGCTGCGGGAGTTGATCGGGCGGGCGCTGGCCGAGGATATCGGTCCCGGCGATCTGACCGCGGAGGCGGTGGTTGAGTCGACCGCACGGGCGCGAGGACGAATCGTGCAGAAGCAGCCCGGGGTGTTCTTCGGCTTGGCAGCGGCGCGGATGACTTTTGGCATGGCGGGTGGGGCCGAGCTCGACGCGCTGATGGTCGAAGGTCAGTGGCGGCATGCGGTGCCGGCCGAGATCGCCCTCGTCAGCGGCCCCGCACGGGCGCTGCTGGCGGCTGAGCGAACGGCTTTGAACCTGCTCGGCCACCTTTCGGGGATTGCGACCCAGACGGCGCGGTTCGTCGAAGCGGTGGCCGGGAGCCGCTGCCAGATCCTCGACACCCGTAAGACCACGCCGGGGCTGCGCAGCCTTGAGAAAGCGGCCGTCCGAACCGGCGGTGGACGCAACCATCGGATGGGTCTTTACGACGCGATCCTGATCAAGGAAAACCACGCCATCTTCGTCGGCGGCGTCGCCGCGGCAATCGAGCGGGCGCGCTTGGCCCATCCCGGCCTGCCGGTAGAGGTCGAATGTCGCGATCGCGAAGAGGTGGCAGCCGCACTGGCGACCGGAGTCGAGCGGATTCTTCTCGACAACATGGACCTCGACGGGTTGCGGGCGGCGGTCGAGGCGCGGGGCGCGCTACCGACCGAGCTCGAGGCTTCGGGCGGAGTCAGCCTCGACAACGTCGCCGCGATCGCGCAGACCGGGATTGACTACATCTCAATCGGGGCGCTGACCCAGTCGGCCCCGGCGCTCGATCTCAGCCTTCTGATCGAGCCCGCATGACTACTTCAACAGTCGCGACAGCCGACGGTCGGCCAGTACCTTGCCCGCGGTCTGCTCTTCGGGGCAATAGCAGGTAATCCGCTCCGCATAGTGGATCGCCGCGATCGTGGTGCCGCAGCGCGGGCATGGCTCGCCCTGGCGCCGATGTACTTGAAGCGGGATCGGCATCTTGTCGGGCACCAGTGCCCCAATCCGCTGCTCGTAAAGCTCGATCGCCGCGTCGAGGCGCTGCAGGGCGGCGTGGATCGCCACCAGGTCGCCGTCGCTCAGATCGAGCCCCTTTTTGAAGGGCGAAAGCCGCGCCTCCCAGAGGATTTCATCAACCCAAGAGCGGCCGATCCCGGCGATCAACCGCTGGTTTCGCAGTAGCGAGTGGAGGTGTCCGCGGCGCCGCAGCGCCGTTGCCAGCGCTTCCGGATCGGGTGCCGGCCAGGCCTCGGGGCCGAGCGAAGCAACCATCTCCTCGGCGCCGAGATCGGCGGTCGGGAGTAACTTTGCCCAGGCGCGCTGCTTGGTCCCGAACTCGCGCAGCCGCAACTCGGCGCCGCTGTCAAGCCGAACCAGGATTCGCGAGGCACGATCGCGTAACGATGCTCGTTTCTCGAACACCTGGAGGCGCCCAGCCGACATCAGGTGGACCAGCAGCGTCAGCCCCGGCCCTTCAAGCGGCTCGAAGCCGATCGTCACCATCTTGGCGATCCGGCCGACCGCGACGATTCGAGCGCCGCAAAGGACCTCGAGACGCGGTGAGAGTGTCTTCATCACCACCATTCCCGGCGCCGACATCGACTCGACCGTCAAATCAACTACCGCCGCGCCAAGGCGCCGCGCCGTGATCTCCACCTCGGGCAGTTCCGGCATCGACCGAGCCTACCCAGTACACACCGTCCGGCTGCGGAAGTCGTCGAGCAGGGCTCGGCGATCGGGGTCGCGCATCAGCGCTCGGCTGTCGCACCTGATTCTGTGTACGCAGCCGCCGCAGCAGTCCCCGCCCAGCCCGCGCGGCGCGCAATGCTTTGCCCATGTCGCCGCCTGAAGCCCCGGACTACGCGGAATGGTCCTTGGTTTCCGACCGGGAGTGGGACGGATTCGCTGCCGACGTGCTCGTGCCGCTGTGGGTCGTTCGGTACGTTGGGGCGACGGCGTGGGAACCGGAGATCGTCGAGATCGACCAGAACGCACTCACCTTTATGTTTGACGCTGCGCCGACGCTCGGCGACTTCGATGATCTCGCGGTGTCCGACCGAGTCGTCGCCGTATGGGGTCGGTCGGCAAAGCCAACGGGGAAGCGCGACCCGCGCCGACTCGCGGGGTTCTTGTCCGACACGACCCTGTGGTCAGGACGCAACCGAGATCGCGGACACCTGATTGCTCACTCCGCCGGTGGCGGCCTGGACATGAACCTCATACCGCAGGCGAGTGCGCTGAGTCGGGGCCGTTCGCCGGCGGGCCGACGCTGGCGGAAGCTGGAACGACACGCGGCGTCCCACCCTGGCACGCCGCTCTTTGTTTGCCCGATCTACGACGGGCCGAGCTGGGTCCCGGCATCGCTGGAGTACGGGCTGGTCGTAAGCGGGCGTCTGCGGGTAGAGCGCTTCGCGAACAGGTGAGCGAAGCGCGGCACGGTGCCGCCGCTATCGAGCGCCAGCAACTTGGCGCTTGGACCGCGATCGCGCATCTTGGAGAATCGACTCGTGGCGATCGGTTCTGCCAACCCCGAGATCCAGAGCGGGAAAAACCTGGGGACGGATCCGACCCAGTTGCCAAAAAATTACCATCGCTGCATTGGCATTGTTCGATCGGCGACCACGGCAATGAGGGTCCGGGATGTCCAAGAACACCTTCGGCTCCCGAGTCGGTTCGAACCGTGATCGCCGGGGTCACCGAGTTTGGCATGGATCAGGGCCCGCGCGGGCCAACTCTCATATCAGTGTTACGATCGACCTGGTGGAGGAAGAGGTGCGCTTGACCGAGTTGGAGTTGCCCGGAGGGGCGATTGTGATGGTTCGGGTGCGGGGTGATGGCGGCTCGGAGATTCGGCCTGACTCGCCCGGGATGGCTGGGCTGGCGAGCGCCGGTGGGCGGCTGAAGTTCGAGGACGTGGCCGACTCGGTGCGGGGGGTGGCGGCGGCGCTCAAGGATGCGTTGGCTGAGGCGACGCCGGACAAGACCGAGGTCGAGCTCGGATTTGCGGTCAGCACGAAGGCCGGAAAGGCGACCGCCGTGCTCGTCGATGGATCGATGACCGCCGAGATTCGTGTCGTGCTGAGCTGGGAGCGCAAGCCGGAGCAGGCGAGTTGAACGAGCTCCGGAAAGCGCTCGACGCGGTCACGGTGCACCTACACGGCCCCCGCGGAACCTTTTGGGGGTCGGGTTTCTTCGTCGGGCCGGATCAGATCCTGACCTGTCGGCACGTTGTCGAGGATGCGGGGGGTGCCCCGTCGGTTGGGGGTCGTAGCGGCGACTTCACCCCCGCGGACATCACCGACGCGACCGACTACGACCTCGCGCTGATCACCGTCGAGGAGCGCTCGGAGTCGTGGGCGGTGCTGTCGCCGAGTGAGCCGAAGTTCGGTGGCCCCGCGTCTGAGCTGTACGCCTCCGGTTGGCAGTTCGGCGAGACCGGTCAATCGATCCTCGCTGACAGCCCGATCGGATCGCTGGAGATCGATGGCGAGATCAGTGTTGGCGGCGGCCGGATCTGGAAGTTCAGGGACGCTGAGATCCGCAAGGGACATAGCGGCTCTCCATTGCTCGACACGATGACCGGCCGAGTTATCGGGGTGGTTAGCCGCACCCGGAACCGCGAGTTCCCGAAGGGCGGGTTCGCGGTGCCGGTCGCGGCGGTGCTGCAGGAGTTTCCGGGGCTTGCCGACGATGCGAACTCCGAGGCGAACGGCGCGCGGTGGGACCGGGCGCGCGAAGCCGATTTGCGCCACCCCGTTGATCCATCGGCAGTGGTGCGTGGGGTCGAGCCGCCTCGTCGGCCGGGTGGCGAGGGGTCGGTGTCTGAGCTGCTCGAGGCGGGGGCGCTGTTCCCTGACTTGGTTGGGCGTGAGCGGGAGCTGGAGTGGTTCGCCACGGAGTGGCTCGAGTCCGGCTCACCGATCGAGGTCCTGATCTTCACCGGATCGGCGGGGTATGGGAAGACCCGGCTTTCGCTGGAGCTATGCCGCGGTGCCGGTCCCGACTGGCCCGGCGGGGTTGTGGAGCGGGAAGCGAGCACGGACAAGGTGAGGGCGCTCGGTAATCACCGGGGGCCGGTGCTCTTCCTGCTCGATTACGCGGAGGCCCAGCCCGGGCACGCCGAGGCGCTGATCGAGTCGCTCGCAAAGCGCGACCCGGCCGAGCGGGCGCGGCTCATCATCACCTGCCGCCAAGAACTCGGAAGGGATGGCCTGATCAACCTGATCGCGCCGGATGCCACGGGCAAAGCCCGGAAGATTCTGAGACGCGCCGAGCGGATCGGATTGGCGAGCGAGGAGCGGGTGATCGATGCTGCCGAACTCTTCGGGGCGGCGATGCGCGGCCTCGGAGTCGATGCCTACGAGCTGCCCCGGCTATCAGCGGCGCATTTCGCCCGGCCGCTCTACGCGGTCGTTGCCGCGATGTTGCGCAAGGACGATCCGGATGCGGATGTCGATTCGCTCTCCCCGCGCCAGCTCCTGCTCGAGTTGCTCAAACACGAGGCGCGATACTGGACTCGATTCGCCGCCGCGATCTCGCCGACGCTTTCCGCGGACCATCAGCGCAAGCTGGTCGCGGTCGCTTCGTTGCTCGGTGGATCGACGGCGGACGAGAAGCGGGCGGTTGTCAAGCTGGTGCTCGGGCACGACGTAAGCATCGAGCGGTCCGCCGATGTCGCGGCCTGGCTGGCGCGGCTGTATCCCGGTGTGGATGACGGCACCTTCGGTCAACCCCAGCCGGACGCGCTGCATGAGGCCTTGGTCAGCGATGTCCTCAACGCCGATCCCGGTTTGCTCGATCGCGGCGCTGCGGTCGCGACCCCGCGCCAGTTGGCCCGGCTGCTCGACGTGCTGACGCGCGCCGCCAAGGCAGAGAGCGCCGACATGGACCGGCTTCGCGACGCGCTCGATCGCTGGCTCGCGGGCGAGGCGAAGGTTGGTGGGATCGATCTACTGAGGTCGGTATCCCAAGCCGAGGCGGATCAGCGGGATCGATTGACGGACGCGCTCATCCTCGCCCTGGTTGTCGCGGAGCCGCTGAGCGGCTCCGCAACGGCGGCAGACCGAATCGATGCAGACGGCGGCAAACTGCGCCTGCCGCCGCGACTCGTGCTGGCGGTCAGTTACGTGCGGGCCGAGCTGCTCCGCGCCCTGGCTGAGACCGATGAAACGCGCCTGCCCGACCTCGCAAGATCCCTCAACAACCTCTCCAACCGCCTCTCCGACGCCGGCCGAAACCCCGAAGCCCTGACGGCGATCGAGGAGGCCGTAACCCACCACCGCACCCTCGCCAAAGCCCTCCCAAAGCGCTACCTGCCCGACCTCGCCGGCTCCCTCAACAACCTCTCCGTCCACCTCTCCG
>JAHEXU010000239.1 GCA_023251975.1 bacterium
GATGACGACCGACCGCTCCTACCGCCCCGCCCGTTCAATCGAAGCGGCGATAGCCGAACTTGAGCGTTGCGCCGGAACCCAATTCGACCCTCGGGTCGTTGCCGCCGTGATCTCGGTGGTCGCGCCGGCAAACCGATCGACGGCAACCTCGCGCGCCCTTGCCGCGCCGACCCCGCGAAAAGAACGGACCACCGAGCAGAGCGCCACCGCCTGATTGCCCGCTGCTAGAGTTGCCGCCGAATCCGATGGCGAGCACGAAGACAAAGGGACCGGCGGCGATTGCCCGCGAGTATTTCGAGGCGCTCGGTCGCCAAGACCTCGATGCCGCCGCCGCCTGTTGGGTGCCGGGCGGGATCGACCACCTCTCCGGAATGGACGACCTGGTCGCACCGCAAGGGGTTCGCGACTTCTTCAACGAGATGTTCGCGGCGATCCCCGACTTTCGCTTCGAGATCCTGACCGTCGCCTCGCACGGCGGCAACGCGGCGGTCCGGTGGCGCGCCACCGGGACCTTCAACGGCAGCGGTCGCTTCCAGGGCCTGGCCCCGAACGGCGCCACGATCGAGATCGAGGGCTGCGACATGCTGACGATCAACGACGGCCTGATCGAGGCCAACTACGCCTACCTAAACGGCGCCGAGCTGGCCCGCCAACTCGGCGCGATGCCGCCCGTCGGCTCAGCGGCCGAGAAGGCGATGCTGGGCGCGCTCAACGCCAAGACAACGGCGCTCGCCAAACTCCGCGAGCTGCGGGCGCGATAGTCCCGCCCGGGCGGGCGGGCGCGATAGCCCCCGCCGCCGCGGCTCACAAGATCGGCAGGAAACGCTCGATCTCCCACGGGGTGACCTGGACCCGGTAGTCCTCCCACTCGGCCCGCTTGATCTCGATGAATCGGTTGAAGGTGTGCTCGCCGAGAATCCGCAGCATCAGCTCCGAATCCGCTGCCACCTCGATCGCCTCGCCGAGCGTCTCGGGGAGCTGCTCAATCCCGCGGCGCTGGCGCTCCTCGGGGCTGAGGTGGTAGAGGTTTTGCTCCATCGGCTCGGGTAGCTCGTAGCCCTTCTCAATCCCTTCGAGCCCGGCGTGAAGCATCGCGGCAAAGCACAGGTAGGGGTTGCAGGCGGGATCGGGGCAGCGCAGCTCGGCCCGGGTCGCCCCCTCCTTGCCGGGGTGATAGAGCGGGACCCTAATCAGGGCGGAGCGATTGCGACGCGACCAGGCGAGGTAGACCGGCGCCTCGTAGCCGGGGACCAGGCGCTTGTATGAGTTGACCCACTGGGCAAAAAGCGGCGCGATCTCGCGGGCATGGCGGAGCTGCCCGGCGATGAAGGCCTTGGCGATCGGCGAGAGAAAGTACGGATCGTCGGCGTCATAGAAGGCGTTACGGCCGTCGGCGGCAAGCGACTGGTGGGTGTGCATCCCGGAGCCGTTCTCGTTCGATAGCGGCTTCGGCATGAAGGTGGCGTGCCAGCCGTACTTCATCGCGTATTCCTTGACCGTGATCCGATAGGTCATGCAGTCGTCGGCCATCGCCAGCGCGTCCTTGTAGCGCATGTCGACCTCGTGCTGGGACGGACCGACCTCGTGATGGGTGTACTCAACGTGGATCCCCATCTGCTCGAGCGCCAAGACCGTCTCGCGGCGAACATCGGAGCCGGCATCGAGCGCGGTCAGGTCGAAGTAGCCGCCCTCGTCGAGCACCTCGGGGATCCCGGACTCGGGACGGGCCGAGCGGAAGTAAAAGAACTCAAGCTCGGGACCGACGTTGAAGGCATCGAAGCCGAGGTCGGAGGCGCGCTTCAGGGCGCGCCGCAAAATCCAGCGCGGATCACCCTCGTAAGGGTCGCCGCCGGGCACCTTGATGTCGCAAAACATCCGCGCCGTCGGCTTGTCGTCGGGGCGCCACGGCAGGATCGTAAAGGTGCTCGGGTCGGGCATCGCGATCATGTCCGACTCCTCGATCGAGTTGAAGCCGGTGATCGAGGATCCGTCAAAGCCCATCCCACCCTCGAACGCGTCGAGCAGCTCAGAGGAATTGATCGAAAAGCTCTTCAGTTGGCCGACCACATCGGTGAACCAGAGCCGGATGAAGCGGACCCGCCGCTCGCGGACAACCGCGATCACATCGTCGGCGGTCTCGGTTTTGACGATCTGTGGCTCGGATTCGCTCATTCAGGGGGCTCCATTGGGCGGGTGGGAAAGACGCGGGACGGGAAACGATATCGGCCGGGATTGCATTCCGAGGCGACCGGGTGTATAACTACTTACGCAACGTAAGGTACTGGCTAAAAGTAAAGTAAAGGCCCTCTAAACGGAAACTAAATCGCTCGGACGGCTCCAGGGAACGCGACAGCCAGCTACGGAAAGGGACCGCAATGACAGTCAAGACCGACGTAAGTCGATTCCATATCCACGACGAGTTGACCGCGCCCGACGGCAGCGCCCGCTTGATCAAGAGCATCGAGGCGGCTGGCGGCCAGGTCTCGAAGTTCGTCGGCGTGATCGCCGGGTCACCGGCGCTGTTTCGCGCCTACGCCCGGATGCGCTCCGAGTTGCGCAGCGGCATCCTCGCCGAAGGGACCCGCCTTCGGATCTCGTTGGCGGTCGCCGAACGACGCGGCGACGGCTATTCGCTGGCCCAGCACGCCGCCCTGGCGAGGCGGTTCGGGGTCGGGCTCGACGAAATCTCGCTGGCCCGATCGTTTCGCTCGACCGACGAGCGCGAGGCGGCGCTCTTGTCGCTGCTCGACGCGGCGCTGAAGGGCGACGGCAAACCGCCGCAACACCTGGTCGAGGAGACTCGGGAGGCGGGCTGGAGCGACGAGGAGATCCTCGAGGCGCTCGGCCACCTGGCGCTGAACGAGCTGCAGAGCCTGATCGCCAATGTCGCCGGTCTCCCCCAGGATCAAGGCGAGGCGCCGATGCTCGCCTCAGCCGCCTGACCCGGAGCGCTCGGTAAGCGCAAAGCGATAGCCACGACGACCGACTACGGACGGCGATGCCGCCGACCGCCGCCGCGCCCGGAACCTGATCTCGACGCGATCGCTCGGCGCTCAAAAACCGTAGCTGCGACCGATTACGTCGAGCAAAATCTCGTCGGCCCCGGCGCCAATTCGGTAGAGGCGAATGTCGCGAAGGACGCGTTCGACCGGGTACTCGCGCATGTAGCCGGCGCCGCCGTGGATCTGGACGCACTGATCGGCCACCTCCCACGCCACCTGCGAGGCCCACAGCTTCGCCATCGAGATCTCACGCACGGGGTAGTCGCCGCGGGCGTAGCGCCAGGCAGTCGAGTAGATGAGCTGGCGAGCGCTCTCGATCTTCATCCCCATCGTCGCGAACTTATGGCGAATCGCCTGGTGGGAACCGAGCGGGCGCCCGAAGGTCTTGCGCTCCTGGGCGAACTGCCGGGTCAGATCGAACCCATACTCGGCGTAGGCGAGGCATCCGGCGGCGCCGATCAAGCGCTCGGCTTGGAGCTCCCACATGATGTGGTAAAAGCCCTTGCCCTCCTCGCCGAGGATCGCCGTCTTTGGGACCCGGACATCCTGAAAGGACAAGAGGGCCGTGTCGGAGGCGTGCATTCCCATCTTCTCGAGCTTGCTCTCGCGGACCACCCCGGGCGTATCCATCGGGACCACGAACAACGTGAAGCCGTCGTAGCCGGCATCGGCGTCGGTCTTGGTGACGAGAACGATCGGTTCTCCTCGCCGATTGGGGGTGGAATTTCGCCGCGGTTCGCCCTGAGCCCGCTCGCAGACCGCGATAGCGCCCAGGTGATCCGCCGCACCGATTGAACAACCTAGGCGACCCGCAGTC
>JAHEXU010000081.1 GCA_023251975.1 bacterium
CGGACACGCAGGTCAGGAAGCGCCGTTCGGAGGCGAAGCAGATCTCGCTTGGCTCCGATCATCCGCAGACCGTCCAATCGCGAACTTTTGAGATGTTCGGCGGCGACCTGCTAGGCGATCTCGGAAATCGACGACCGAGCGATCTGCATCAGTTCGACCGTCCGGGTGCGTGATGTGCGCGGCGGGGATCACACCTCGGCCTGAATGTCGGCGTTGACGCGCACGTTCCAGCCGCGATCGACCTGGCCGCGCCGCTGGCTGCCGGGCCGCCGCTCGGTGGGAGATCCGTGGTCGGGCCGGGCGATCCGGCGCAGCGGGGCGCGCTCGAGATCGGCCTCGACGAGCCCGAGAAGCCAGCCGAGGCGCCGCGACACCGCGCGGTCGCGTCGGCTGGCGAGGTCGGCCAGCGCCGCCGGGTCGAGGTCGTCGAGCTCGACGAGGATGGTTGCGGTGTTGTCGAGGCGGCCAGCGGCCGCGACGTGGTCGACGACATCGACGGCGGTCAGCTCTCGAGTGGCGACGCGTATCGTGCCGGTCGGCGTGTCGTGCGTCTCGACCGGCGCAGAGGCGACCTGACGGCGGTGAAGAACCGAAGGCGCGTGCGGCCGAGGTCGCGATGATTCAACGGACGGTCGACCATGATCTGGGAGACCTGGGGAGCATGGTGGGGGGCTGGGTGGACCTTGGCCGCCGAGCGCAGCGCCACGTTGCGGCGGCGCCCGGCGGCCGGTAGGCAGCGCCGGTCCCCGACGCCTTCGCGCTTGCCTCAGCGCCTCAGCGAACGATGATCGTTGTGATGTCGGTGAGGGTCTCCCGGGATCCGTGTCCATCGTCGGCGTTCGTCTCGCGCACGTTCCGTAGACCGGCGGGTAGCCCGGTCGACGGGTTGTAGAGCGCGACCGCGGTGTCGGCCATCTCCAGCTCCAAATCGGCCATCTCCTGCTCGACATCGGCATCGTCGCCAAGATCAGCGGCTAGTAGCACAAGCTGTTCCTTTAATGCCGCGGCGTCGATCTGCGTCGTCGCGTCGACGCGCGCGCAGCCGCTCGCGTCGTCAAGCATCATCGTTTGTGTCAACTCGCTCGGGACCGCTCTCCCACCCAGCGGATTCGCAAGCGCGATCGGTTTGCGCTCCTCGACCCCGAGCCGCAGTCGCGCCCCGTAGAGGAGGTGGAAAAAGGCCAGGTCCGCCGGCAACGCGGAGTTGAGAAATGCGTCCGACGTGACCGTCCGTCGTGTCGCGTCCGCCTGCTCACCGGTGAGCCCCGCCAGCTCGATCGCAGCATCGGCGAGACCGCCGACACGACGTCGCAGCTCGCCCAGGTTTACCACCCCGATGTAGAGGCCGCGACGGTTGACCCGGTACCGGATCCGCAGCCCCCCAACGTTGCCCGCCAATGGCCCGTCGACTAGGTCATTGGCCATCAACATAAGCGGATAATCGATCACTGCCTCAAGCACGTCACCCCGGGCGCTGGTGCTGAGCACCCGCAGATCGA
The DNA here is from genome assembly GCA_023251975.1 of bacterium. Lineage (GTDB taxonomy): Bacteria > Actinomycetota > Thermoleophilia > Solirubrobacterales > 70-9 > JAHEXU01. Next base: position 1,500 of record JAHEXU010000081.1, read on the forward strand.
CCGGAGTCGAGAATTCTCCCACCGCACCGTCGCGCAGGCGCTCGCGAATGATCTCGAGCTTGAAGCGGTCGCCGGCTTCCCACTTCGGCTTGAACTTGACTAGGCGCCCGCGGCCCGCTTCGAACCGCGGCTGGCAGCGGACCGCTGCCATCGCCGCAGCGGAGGTGTCGCCGAAACCACCAGACGCGTCCTCGGCTCGCCCACCACCGCAGCCCGAAGCTGCGACCCCAGCCGATGAACTCGCCAGAACGCAAAGCCAGCCAATAACGCGCTTGGACACGGCATCAAGGTAACAGCCCTCACGCGTGCCTGGCCCAGGGCCAGATGCGCCGCAAGCGCAGTTTGTTCAAAGCGGGTCGCGGGCAAGTCGTGATTACCTCATCTGATCGAGTCCGGCATCGTCGACACACCATTCTTCGACGCGCCTCCGAAGATGGAGGCCTGCAGGCGCCCGATATCGCCGGTGCCGTGATGTATGCGCTCGACCAGCCCGAACACGTCGATCTCAACGAGATTGTGATCCGCCCGTCGGCGCAGAGTTTGTGGCGCTTCGTGGCCGCGCCCCGCTTGGGAGGGTTGTCCGACTTCCTCAGCGGGCTTGATGACTGGACCGAGGCGGGCGCGGGGAGCGCGCTTCTTTCAGGCCCGGGTCGGCTCAGCGGGTGTAGGCGAGGCGACGCCAGCTCGGCTCGGCAGCGAGTTCGATCGGGTCGGGTCCACGATCGGGCTGAACGTAGCCGAAGGTATGGGTCTCGGTGTCAAAGACGATGTCGAGTTCGCCCTCTTTGACCCGCTGATCCAGCCAGGCGCCTCGGAAGACCAGCCGTCGCAGCCAGTGCACCAAGCCGCGGCCCTGCGGCTCGCAAAGCGAATCCCAGTGCTCGACGATGTGGTCGCCGAGCTCCGACGCAGGCTCCGCGATCTCGCCGCTGACGGCTAGTTCGACCAGGTCGGACAGCTCATCGATGTCGAGCCCGGGAACAACAAAGTCGAGCCGCACCGCGGCTTGCTCGATTCGCTGGGCGAAATCATCTTCATTGAACGAGAACCGAAGTTCTCCGTACTCAAGTACGTAGTCCGCCCCGGACTCGTAATTGCCTCTGCGGATCGTTCTTGACACTGGCTGGCGCTCCTTCGTCGGCGTTGGTCGTCGCTCCAACGTTGTCGGCGATGATGCAATCCGGATCAAGTGGCTGCAGCCTTGCAGCGGGCGATGGGCGGGGATTTGCAGGAAGCCGGCTCGCGCCCGCGGAGGGCCGGAGCGCTCCCTATCTCGGTCCTGGGACGAGCCCGAGTGTGACCGCCGCCGAGACGGTGCCGGACAGCCCCGGGGTGCCCAGTTTTTCCTCGGCCCGCTCCAGCATCTTGACCGCCCGGCGCTCTGAGACGACCAGCGCTTTGGCGGCGTCGCCGATCGCGGCGCCAGCGGCCAACAGCCGCAGCAGTTCAAGCTCGTCGGGGCCGGGAATGATCATCGGGGTGTCCGGCTCGCGCAATTGGAAGATCGCCTCCCGGGCGCGGCGGCTGATTGCTCGTTCGCCGGCGGCGACTCGGCGGATGATCTCGAAAGCCTCGCCCGGGGCGCCCTTGTTGATATATCCGTGGGCCCCGAGGGCGATCGCTGCGATCACAGTGCGAGGGTCAAGCGAGGCCGTGAAGACAATCAGCTTCGTCGGGGTCCCCGAGGCGGCGGCCCGGCGCAACAACTCGAGTCCGGTGAAGTCGGGCAGGCTGATGTCGATCAAGGCGACATCCGGCTCGCGCTTCCAGATCAACTCAAGCCCGGCCGCCGCGTTGACCGCGCTCTCGACGAACAGGAGGTCTTCGGCGGAGCGGTCGGCCACCTCGATCAGGAGGCGTCGCAGCATCCGATCGTCCTCGATGAGGACGATGCTGATCGCCCGACGTTGCGCCCCGGTCAATGAACCAAACCCTCAGCTTGAATCCTAGCGATTCCTCCCGACGCGGTTGTGGCGGGGGCGCGGCCCGGGGGCGCGGGGTTATAGGGAGCATGGAACCAAAATCCGCCCCTTTCGCTCCTCCCGAACCCCCAGCCCTGGCCCGCCGTTTTCACGGTGCCCCGATGGTTGGCCTTTGCGGTTGCGAGGGCCTGGTTGCCGAGCGCTACCGGCTGCGCCTGCTCGGCTTCGCCTGGGCGCGGCGTCGGCGCTGCCCGCCCGGGCTCCTGTTCCGGGGCTGTCGGTCGGTTCACGGCGTCGGCATGTTGTTTTCGATCGAGCTGGTCTTCCTCGACGAGGACGACCGCCCGATCGAGCGGCGAACCCTCCGCCCCTTCGGCTTCGCTTCAAACCGCGGCGCCGCCGCGGTCCTCGAACTACGGCCCTAACCCGCCCGCTCGGGCGGCGCGGCGCTCCGATCACCGCGAGCCTCTGCCGGTCGGCGCTGGTGAGCGCATCGAGCCTGATCGAGCGGTCGAGGTCGGCGAGGCGCCGCCTTCTCAGCCGCGATCGGGCCGGGTGGGCGTCGCCTACCTGGCGCGGCCTGCGGAGGTGTCGGCGGGCGATCGCCGGGTCGAACCGGCGACCCCGCAACAGATCACCGCCGCTGCATCGGTCCCGCCGCGCCCGCTCCCTGATGGGCGAGCACAACCTCCGCCTGGACGAATGTTTTTTCGGATGGGGGGCGTCGGATCGTGGGGCGGGGTTTTAGGGGGTGATGATGCCCTCACCTGACACCAAGGCCAACCTCGTCGTCTGCGACGACGATCAACTCACGCTCGATCTGCTTTGCCGCAATTTGAGCGCCGATCGGTTTGATGTCCATCCGGCGTCGAGCGCCGCGGACGCGTTACGGCTCTGCCACTACTGTCAGCCGCATCTCGTCATCCTCGATGTCTGTCTGCCCGATGCCTCGGGACTGGAGGTTCTGCGGGCGATTCGCGACGAGCGGATCGGCTCGGCGAAGTACGACCCGGAGTTGCCGGTGGTCGTGCTCAGCGGCTGTGGCGAGGAGACCGATCGCCTCCGCGGCTTCGCCTCGGGGGCCGACGACTATCTGGTCAAGCCGTTCCACTACCCCGAGCTTTTGGCGCGAGTCCACGCGATCTTGCGCCGCCGCTCCCGCCATCACCTCGGTCCGCGGCGAATCAGCGGCCTCGTGGTCGACCCGGCGACCCGGCGAGTGACCGTCAACGATGTCGAAATCACGCTCCCCAACAAGGAGTTCGAGCTGCTCTTGAAGCTCGCCTCGGACCCGACCCGCGTCTTCACCAAGAAGGAGCTGTTGGAAGCCGTTTGGGGCTACATCACCCACGGCCACACCCGGACGCTCGACTCCCATGCCTCGCGGCTACGGCGCCGACTCGACCCCGAAACTCAGCGCTTCGTGATCAATTGTTGGGGTATCGGCTACCGGCTAATCGACGGCTGAGGTGATGATCGTGGTCTTCTCGCTTTTGATCCTCGCCCTCGCTCTCGGCGTCGGATCTGCCCTTGCCCGCCGTCGCGAGGCGGCCCGCCGCCGCCGCCTCAACGCTGCCCTGCATGAGCTGCGCCGCCCCCTGCAGGCGCTGCTGCTCAGCGGATCTGCCCGCCAGGCAGGCGCGCCGGAGCCGATCGAGCTGGCCCTCGCCGCGCTCGGTGATCTCGACGCCGCGGTCAACCGACGCCCCATTCGCTCTGCCGAGGTCCGCTCGATTGACGCCGCCGCCGCCCTCTCCGGGGCAATGCGACGAAACGCCGCGGCGGCGCGCCGTCGTGGGGTCGAGCTGGTCGCGGGCGCCGCCCCTCGCTCGGGGACGCTGCGAGCCGATCCGATCGACCTCGCCGCCGCGCTTGACAATCTGATCGCGAACGCGATCGAGCACGGTAGCGGCGATGTTGAGGTCGAGATTGACCGCCGCGGTGGCACGACCGCGTTTGCCATCACCAATCCGATCGGCGTCGAGCGCCCCGGATCGAACCGCCAACGCCTCCCCCGAGACGCCGATCCGCGTCGTCGCCACGGCCTCGCGGTCACCGAGTCGGTCGCCAACCGACACGATGGCGAGCTCCGTCTCGAAGCTGGCGAGGACCGGTTTCGCTCCACACTGCGGTTCCCGACGGGTCTGTCTGGGAGGCTCCGGTGAGCCGTCGCCGCCGCGCCGCCGCGCTGTTTGCCGCCGCGGTTGGGTGCGCCGTCCTCGCCGCCTCGTTGACCAGCGGATACGGCGACAGCCTCGCCGAGCGCTACGGGCCGTTGCGCCCCGTCCTTGTCGCGGCCGCGGATCTGCCGCGCGGCAAGCTGCTCGATCCGCGCCGCGCCGCCCGCCTGCTCGAGGTTCGCCAGATCCCGCAGCGCTTCGTCCCGCCGGGTGCCCTGGTCGCCCCCGGTCAGGCGATCGGACAGGCACCGCTGGTCACGATCGGCGCCGGTAACTACCTGTTGTCGCCGCAGTTGAGGCTGCCGCGTAGCGACGCGCCGAAGCCCCCCTCGGTGCCGGGCGGTCGCACCCCGGTCGAGTTGACCGTCAGCGGCGGCGAGGCGATCGTCGCCCTCGGGGTCGACCCGCGGACGATCCGGGTCGATGTCGTCGTGACCACCGAACAGGAATTCGGCGATCCCGGTCGGACCTACGTCGCCGCCCCCGCGGTCGATCTGCTGGCGCTCGTCCAGAGCCCGCCCAGCCCGGGCACCCCGGCGGGGGTCGCCGGTTGGTCGGCCACCTTGGCACTTGATCGCGATCAGGCGCTCGAGCTGATCGAGGCTGAGGCGTTTGCCCACGACCTGCGCCTATTGCCTTCGCTCGGGTAATCCGTCTCCATCGGCGCAATGGACCAATCGACCCACAGCGACCCGCCGCCGCCAACGCCGCCGCCGAGCGCCGCCGAGCGACACCTCGCGACGGTCGCGTCCCAGATCCGCGGCCAGATTGTCGCTGCTCGCCGCACCCGGGCCGCGGCCGGTGCGCCGGGTCCGTCGCTCGAGCAGGAGGTTCGCGACCGAATCGATCGCGACGCTGCCGTCCTCAGCGTCGAGCGCCGCCGCCAGATCGCCGCTCGGATCATCCGCGACACGGTTGGCCTCGGGCCGCTTGAGGACCTGCTCGCCGATCCCGCGGTCGAGGAGGTGATGGTCAACGGCAGCGGTTCCGTATACGTCGAGCGGTCGGGGCGGATCGAGTTGACCGAGGCGCGCTTTTGTGGCGATCACGAGGTCCGCGACGCGATTGAACGGATCTTGGCGCCGCTCGGGCGCCGGGTCGACGAACTCAGCCCGATGGCCGATGCGCGGCTGCCCGACGGCTCAAGGGTCAACGTCGTGATTCCGCCGCTCGCGGTCGATGGCCCGACGATTTCGATCCGTCGCTTCACCGCGATCCGGCCGAGCGCGGAGGCGATGCTTGCGGCGGGGACCCTCGACGAGCGCTCGCTCGCGATCCTCGCCGCTGCGATTCGCGACCACCGGGCGCTGCTGGTTTGCGGCGGCACCGGCTCGGGTAAGACGACCTTACTGAACGCGCTCTCGGCCTTTATCGCTCCTGACGAGCGAGTGATAACAATCGAGGACGCCGCCGAGTTGCGGCTGCAGCGCCGCCACCTGGTGCGGCTGGAGTCACGCCCGGCCGGGCTCGAGGGTCGCGGCGAGGTGACGATCCGTGACCTCTTGCGAAACGCCCTGCGGATGCGCCCGGACCGGATCGTGATCGGCGAGGTTCGCGGGCCCGAGGCGCTCGACCTTCTGAGCGCGCTCAACACCGGCCACCGCGGCGTCCTCTCGACGGTTCACGCGAACTCGCCGCTCGACGCGGTCCGCCGCCTTGAGACGCTCGCCCTGATGGCCGGAGTCGGCCTCTCCGAGCAGGGGATCCGCGAGCAGTTGGCGCGCGGGATCGACCTGGTCGCGCAGCTTCAGCGTGGCGACGGCGGGACCCGGGCGTTGGTTGCGATTGACGCCGTCGTCGAGACCGCCACCGGGGTCGGGACCCGACCGCTTTACCGCCGCGACGGTGACCTCGCCAGCCCCGACGCGGCGCCGACACTATGAGTCCTACCGCCCTGCAGCCGCTTTTGCTCGGTGCGCTGGCGGGCCTGCTCGGAGCGCTGGCCCTTCGCGAGGCGGTCCTTGCCACTCCGATGACGGCACGTTGGGTCCGTGGCGCCGTGGCGCCGCTTCGACGCGCCGGTTCGGAGGGCTATCTGCCCGACGAGCCCGAGATGCGGCGGCTTGGATTGATTGGCGGAGTCGCGATCGCCGTCACCGTCTGGCTGGCAGCCGGCCTCAACATCGCGATCGTGCTCGGCTTCGCCGGGCCGGCGATCACCACCTCGGCGGTGGCGCGCCGGCGGGCCGCCTACCGCCGCGCATTTGAGCGCGGGATGGCTGAGGTTGCGACCGCGGTGGCCGACGGCTTGGCCGGTGGCGGCTCGCCGCGGGCTGCCCTGCTCAGCGCGCCCGAGGCGCTGCGCGGCGAAACCGCCGCCGAGATGCGACGCCTCGCCTGCGAGCTCGCCCACGGCGTCTCCAGCTTGGAGGCTTTGGAGGGGATGCGTCGTCGACTTGGTTCCTCCCAGGTCGACGCGTTCGTCGCGGCGGTCGGGACCGGGGTGGTCGGCGGCGGTGACCTCGCCGCCTTGCTGCGGCGCTTCGCCGAGTCGAGCACCGATCGCGAGCAGACCCTCGCCGACGCCCGAACCGCCACCGCCCAGGCCCGCTTCACCGGGCTGCTGGTGGTGATGATGCCGATTGGCGCTCTTCTTTTTGCCGAGCTCGCGATGCCGGGGTTTATCGCCGGGATCCTCCGTTCGGGCCCCGCCTTCGCCGCCCTCGTAGTCGCCGGGATTTTGCAGGTGGTGGGTTACCTGTTGATTTCGCGGCTGGCAAGGATCGAGTCGTGAGCGCCGCCTTTTTCTTCGTCGTGGCGGCGCTGGGGCTGCTTGCCGCCGCCCTCTGGGAGCTGGCGGGGAGGGCCGCGCTCGGCAGTCAGGGCGGCGTCATCGAAAGGCTGCTGGAGCGCTTCGAGGCGCTGCGGCGGCCGCTGGTCACACTGGAGCGCCAGATCCTGCTGGCCGGGCTGGCCGGGGTGCTCAGCCCAACCCGCGCCCTCGCCGCCAAAGCCGCCGGAGGCCTCGGCGGGGCCGCGCTCGCCTCGGTTGTGGTCTCGATCCTTCCCTCCCGCCTACAGATCCCGTTGGCGGTGCTGATGATCGCTGCCGGCTCCTTCGCGGTTGACCTGGTCTTGGCGCGAGCGGCTTCTGATCGCCGTCGCCGCGCCGTCGCGGCCCTACCGGATGCGCTCGACCTGCTCGCGGTCGGTGTCTCGGCCGGCCAGTCGACCCCAAAGTTGATTGCCCGAATCGCCGCCACCGGGAACGGTCCGCTGGCCCGGGAGATGTCGATCGTGGCCGCCGACATCGAGGCCGGGCTGGCGCAATCAACCGCCCTGGCGGCGATGGCCGAGCGAATCGAGGCGCCGCAGCTGGCAGCCCTCGCGGGCGCGATCGAGCGATCGACTCGCTTCGGCGCTCCGCTGGCCGATCGCCTCCGCGAGCAGGCCGGCTCGATCCGGGCCGAGCAGCGCCGCGCCCTCGCCGAGCGGGCCGACCGCGCCGCCCCAAAGATTCAGCTCGTGGTCGCCCTCGTCCTGGTCCCATCGGTCTTGCTGGTCCTGGCCGCCGCCCTGATCGCCCACGGCAAAAGCCTGCTGCCACTGTGAGTGAGCGTTTCAGGGTGTCTCGCCCGCTTGGTTTCATAGCCCGCTCACCTTGATTGTCTTCCGCTCGCGACCTTGGCCGCCGCCGGCGCCGGCGACGCCGCCGTTGAGGGCGTTGAGCGGACCCGACTCGGCCCGCTCGCACCGCACCGGTTTCGCCTTCGTTGCATCTATCGAGGCCAGTTCCACCGTCCTCGCCCGACCCCGGTCGTCCTCGCCCGTCCCGGGCCGGGCGCTCCTCGGTAGACCAGAGTGCGATTTGCCGCGTATCGCGCGGCCTCTCTGCACCTTGATCGCCCGATCGCGAGTCGGAAAGTCTCCGATCCTTGATCCAGCGATCGATGACGCGGCCCGGGTTATGCGTTTTGGGGTGAAGCCGCGTCAGCGCGGCGGAGCGCCTCGTTAACCCGCTGCAGGCGGTGATCGTCGGCTCCGAGCAGGCGGGTCAGATTGGACCGCAGTCGATCGGGGTCAAGCGTTTCGGCGGCGAACATCGCCTCGATGTCGGCCCAGTCCTTGGTGCGATCAAAAACGGCCTTAAAGCAGGCGAGCTCAACCGGTCCGAGGACTGGGATCTCGGCCTCGGCAAAGGCAACGAACCTGCGATTACGAGCCGCATCGGCGTGGAGTTGCTCGTAGTCGAAGAAGAGGTCGATCGGTGTTTGTGCCCACCACAGACGAGCTTGTCCGGTCGATGCGATCTGGGCGGCCGAATCGTCGTCATGGACGATCTCGGGGGGTAATTCCTGAAGTGCCGCCTGCGCCTGCGCGGACGGGGCAAAGATGTTGATGTCGATGTCGCTGGTGGCGCGCGGTGCCAAGGTCCAGTAGGCGAGCGCGATGGCGCCGCCGAAGGCGTGTTCGAAGCCGCCGGCATCGAGCCTGGCGTGAATCGCCAGCAGCTTTTCGGCAAGGGTCACGGCCCAACGAGGGGCGGGCGCGGCAGACCGGGGAAGGCCGTCCGGTTGTCATGGCGGGTCGGGAGCAGCGCCGCCAGTTCGAGCACTTCAAGTAGCGTCGCGCCGGAGCGTTTCAGGGCCTTGGCGCTTGGGGTGCGGACCGGGCGTGATGCCCGCACCGCGCCGAGTTGATGACCGGACGCCGCAAGGATCCGCCCCAGCGTCGATGCCGACGGCGTCTTGCGTCCGCGTTCGTAGGCCGACAGCGCCGTCTGGGAGGTTCCGCTCCGTTCCGCCAGTTCTGTCTGGCTGAGCCCCGCTGCAATGCGCGCGTCGCGCAAGAGGATTGATACATCCATCGGGCGAGTATATCTGAGCGGATATACCGATGATCGAGGTCGACGCCTCGGACTCGATCTTCGATCGGTCCCTTTTCGACGGTTGCCGCCGCCCGCTCGACCATCGGGGTGCTGGGGGCGATCTATCGAGGAGGCGCGGTGGCGAGCTCGTCAGCGTCGGCTTCGCGACGCGAACCGCAGCAGGAGGGCGCTGACTGCCGCGGGCCGTCGCCACGATTGCGCCAGAAGTCGGATACTTGATCGGTGAGTCCGAATCCGTGGCCGCCCCAGGAGGACCGTGACGACGACGACCAAGCACAGGCGTGGATCGAGGCCGAACAGGACCGGCATTTTCAGCGGCTGCTGTCGCGGGTCGGCTTTTCGATCTACTGGGCCGGTGGGCGGGGGGAGTTGATACGAGTGTCGGGCGGGCGTGATCGGTGGCTCGTCGAGCTGGGAGATCCGGGTTGGAGTGACGGTGAGTACATCCGGCTGGCCCTCTCGGTCGTGAGCGCATGGTTGCATGGCCCCGCTCTCGCCCGACTGGTCGACCGCTGATCGCTGGGCAGCGGTCACGCTCAGCCCTGGCGGCGATCTCACCGTCGGGGTTGGTGGATCGGTCGAGCGCCCGCCGGAGAGTGTCGCGGTGTGGCCCCACCCGGATCCGGGTCGGCTGCGTTTGACGCGGCCGCCGCGGGGACGACGCTGATATGAGCGCCGCAAGATCGCAAGATCCGCGCCCCGATCGATCGACAAATCAAGCGGGTGACGTATGTCACATACTCGGGCGGCCAGGGGTGTTACAAATGATGCATGACGCGAACTGGAGGCAAGACGGGGGCCGGTTCGCAGTGGGGGAGGTCAGAGGGACACCGCCGGGAGGCGGATAGGCTCGGCCCGTCGGGGGTCGGTCAGTGGCGGCCGGTGGGGTGGTTGAAGGGGACTGCATCCCGGCCGACGAATGACGCCGGATCGGCACGCCAACCCGGCGGTGTCCACCCGATCTGGGTGTAGGTAGGGCAGGGAGGGGCGAGCGCTTGGGGAGGCGCTCGCCCCGACCTGTGCGCAGCGAGGCGGTTCAGCAGTCGCCGAGTTGCTTGGCCGCGAGCCGAGGTTCGCCCGGCTCGGTAAAGAGGCCGCCGAAGCGCCCGAGGTAATCGGCGCCGCGGGAATCGTCGAAGCCGGGGAAGTAGACGAAGTCGCTGGTTAGTGCGCGCAGCTCGCAGTAGTAGTCGGCCTGGCGCTGCTCGGTGCAGCGCTCGCCGGGTGAGCTTTTCACCTCGCCGGTCGCGTCGACCGGGTAGCCGCTCTCGTGCAGGATGACCGGCCGCGCCGCCATCGTCTCGAGCCCATACAGCGCGCCGAGCGTCCAGGCCGCGTTGATGGCGGTCGATTCAATCGGCGCGCAGGGGCCGCCGCTGAGCTGCGCTTCGAGCTCGTAGTAGGAGTAGAGGTTGGCCGAGACGAGATCGCCGAGGGTCAGCAGCCCGGGGTTGATCGTCTTGTTCTGACAGTCGCCGAGCGCATCGCGGTTCCCCGAGATTGCCGCCTGATACTCCCCCCATGGTTCCGAAGTCGTGATCGCGGCGTTCGTGTCGCGCTGGAATGCGCGAATTGTCTCGAACAACTTCTCGTAGCTGTAGCGCCCGGCGCACAGGCCCTCGTTGCCGACGTTGATCGCGACCACGGTGTCTTGGTTGTTGAACCAGATCCCGCCGGCGGTCTCGGTCTCGGTCTGATTAAGTGGGTCGTAGACGCCGAGGATGACCTTGAGACCGAGGTCGGCGGCGATCGTTACCTCCTGGATCCGATCGGGTGGCGAGGCGTAGGTGACGATTCCGGTGGCGCCCGCGTCCTTCAGCGCCTGCAGTCGGGTCCGCGTCAGGGTGGCCGGTTCGGGTAGGACGTGCCCGTAACCGATCCAATGTTGGTCGGGACCAAAGTCGGGGGAGGTGGCGGCGGCGGGCTCGGCGGCGGCCAGCGACAGCGCACCTAGCAAGGTGGCGCAGCCGAGGCCCGCGGCGTTGCCAACCCGCCGCAACGCCCCACCGATCACAACGTCACCGAGTCGGCCTCGCTCGCTTCTTGGCGGATCCGATCGGCGACTCCCGAAGCCGCTTTGGCGAATTCGTCGAGCTCCAGCGCCTCGTTGCGATGGCCCTTTGAGTAGGCGCAAAGCGCCCCCGCCGAGAGTTCGAAGCCGAAATGCTGTGGTGGCCTTTCGGACATCCAGACAATAAAACTCGGCACGAAAAGCTGCTTCATCCAGTTTTCGGTGGTGGGGTCGTTCGGCCCGAAGAAGACCTCGTAGCGACGGTCGAAAGCCTCGCTTTCGAGCTCCAAACGGGCGAGTTTACGAAATTTGTCCTCGAGCGAATCGAGCGCTCGTAGTCCCGATCGAGGCTGGCAGATGATGTCGGTGACCAGGGTCGCAGCTCGCTGTCCACACTCGGCGATCGCGACCGTGAACGGGTAGCGCTCGGTGTCAATGTCACCGTCGCTGGAGCGGGTTCGAATCTCGTAGGTGTAGTGCGCCATCATCCCATCGAGGCCACCCGGTAGGACACCTCGCATCAGGTGCTCGGCGCTGCGGCGGTCGCCGCGTCGGAGCAACGGCGTGATTCCAGGCACGTTTCCGCTCGGATCTCGGACCAGTCCGCGCCGAGCGCAGTAGGTCGTGAAGAAGTCCTCAGCGGCGCGGTTGGTGGCGATCGCGAAGGCGATCAGGAGGGTGCCGAGGATCACCGCTCCAGCCGCCGCGGCACCGAACCCGACGCTGCCGGTCGAGTGCGCGGCGAGTCCGAAGGCGACGATCAGGGTGGTCACGCTGACGCTTAGAAACCTCGGGTCGGCGAGGATCTTTCGCAGGTGGGCACCGCGAGTCGCGGCGGTGTCGAGCGGGATCGCGGCGGCGTGCTCACGATCGGGGTCTTGGTGTCCGCGCGGCGGCTTCGCCCCTAGTTCGGGGTCGGTCAAAGGCGCTCCTGGGGGTGGCGTGCTGGGCATCGCGCAGATCGTGACAGACCGCTCGGGGCGCCACTGCCCCCGGCCGTTGATTCGGACCCGACGGCAATCGCGCCGGTTTCAACTATCCGAGCTCGCGGAGCTGGTGATCGTCGGTAAAGAAGTTCCGGTACGCGAGGGTCGTCGAGACGAGGGCTGCGATCGAAACCGAACCGAGCAACGTGTACAGCAGGATCAGCTGTAGTCGCACCGCATCGACCGGCTCGGCCCCTGCTAACAGCATCCCGACCATCGTGCCCGGGAAGGCGATCAGCCCGGTCGTCTTGGTCGAGTCGACCAGGGCGATCATCCCCGAGCGCAGGCTGCGCCGGACCAGCGGCAGCGCCGCCTGAGCCGAGGTTGCCCCGAGCGACAGCGCCGCCTCGATTCGGTCGACGCCCTCACTTACCTCGTCGCCGAGTCGGTTCAGCGCCACCGCCGATCCGGTCATCGCGTTGCCGATCACCATGCCGCCGACCGGGACGATGTAGCGGGCCTCGGGCTCGAAGATCCCGAGAAGCAAGACCAGGCCCAGCGTGGTCGTTGCCGCCAGGCTGAGACCGATCAGCAACGGAACCAGGGTGCCGGGCACCTTCTTCGCCCGAGAGTTGGCGGTCAGCGCGCCGAGGCCGACCATGATTGCGAGCAACCCGAAGACGAAGAAGAGCCGATCGGCGTCAAAGATCAGCTTGATGACCAGTCCGACCGCGCTCAGTTGGACAAACGACCGCGCGACCGCGATCCCGATCTCAGCTTCCAGATCGGCGCCGCGCCAGCTCGAGGCGGCGGCGGCTACCGCGACCAGGGCCAGCGAGGCGAGCACGTCAGAGATGCTGAGGTTGACCGCGATCAAATCGGCGCTTCGATCGGGATGATTGCGTCGGCTAGGCGCTCGGCCTGGCTGAGGTCGTGGGTGACGAGGACGATCGAGACTCCGATCTCCTCGCGGACCGAGCCGAGGGTCGATTCGACGGCATCGCGCGAACGTGAGTCGAGCGCCGAGGTGGGCTCGTCGAGCAGCAGCACCTTCGGCTGCAGCGCCAGCGCCCGGGCGATCATTACCCGCTGCTGCTCGCCGATCGAGAGCCTGGTCGCGTCGCGCTCGGCGAATCCTTGCTCCAGTCCCGCCAGTTCGAGCAACCGATCGATGTCAGCCTCCAAGCCCGCGAAACCAGCCGCCCAGCGCAGGTTGGCCGCAACCGTCGCGGCCAGAGGAACCGGCAGCTGCGGGACCAGGCAGACCTCGCGTCGCAATTCCAAGACATCACGATCCTCGACCGGCGCCCCGCCGTATAGGACGCGCCCGGCGGTCGGGTCAGAAAGCCGGTTCATCAGCCGTAGGCAGCTCGACTTCCCCGAGCCGGAGGGACCGAATAAGCAGCCGATCCCCGTTGGCAGCACCAGGCTGAGCTCGCGCAGCACCTCGCGCCCACCGCGCCGCAGCGAAACGGCCTCGAACTCGAACAGATTCATCGCTGGCAACTTCCCCTGCCTTCCCGTCAGGCGGCGCGGCTGTCTGGCTTGGGTTTGAGATGCAGCGAAAGAATGTCGAAGTTGCGCAATGCGCGGTGTTCAGATGCAATGAGCGTCTTCTCCGGTTGGTTTGTCAAGATGTCAAGAAGCCCAAAATCGATCTCGGCGACTGTGATGGCACTTACCCGTCGTGAGCCGCGCTGCGGCGAGTCGCTCGTGCGATTCAGCCGACCAGTGCGCAAGGTTTTCCCGGCGACCTCTGAGATAGCGGAGCATCGACGCGACGCTAGTGTCGCACACAGGCAGTCGTGGTTTGGGGTTGCTCACGACCCATCGTTGAGGATTGCGGTCGATAGTTCCCCCGGAAAATTTTCCGGGGGAACTAT
>JAHEXU010000240.1 GCA_023251975.1 bacterium
AGAGCTCCTCCTCGCCCGAGCCAATTGCCCAGACCGAGTGCCGTCCGCCCTCGTGGCCGAGCCTGGCGCCGTGGCGGCGCAGGTGCTTCTCGAGATCGCGGCGCTTCACACAGCGATGGTCAGCTCGAGCGAGTCGGCCGCGGCGCCCTGCCTCGGCTCCGGCGGGGAGCCGAAGCGATAGGCGAGGATCTCGCGCAGGGCGTCGACCACGTTCTCCCGCGCCTCCTCCCGGGTTCGGCCCTGGCTGATCGCGCCCGGGACCTGGGGAATGCTGACGGCGATCCAGCCGTCCTCTGCGTCCTCGTAGACGATATGCAGCCGAAGCGACTCGCTCATGTCCATAAGGTTAGCCCTCGCCACCCCGGCTGGGCTCCAGCGCCGCAGACTCGCGGTGATGGTCTCCTCGGCGGCCTCGCCCTCGCCCCCGGGTACCGGCGACCGGTGCCGCTCGTTTCTCGCCCGCGGATGCGTGGCGGCGTCGATCACCGCTAGCTTTCGCAGTGATATGAGACCTGGATCTGGATGTAGATCTGGAGTTTGGTTACCTTCGCGATCTCGCGGGGTGATTCGTTGCCCCCATGTCCTCGAAGATCCCGACCCGGAGCTGCGGACCGCCGAGACTGTCGACGTTGCGCCAGAGCTTGACCGGGCTGACCCCTGATCTTGCAAAAAGCCCTGAATCCGCGGTCTTGCCCTGAATCCGCGGTCCTGCAGTAGGCGTCAAAGCGTCCAAACGTGCTGATTTTTTGCTCCGCTGTAGCGTTTTCGACCGATCCCACTCCGGTCACGACCACGATCGGCCGACTCGCGCGGCCAACCGCCTCATTCGCGAGCCCCGACGACTCTTGACGTACCAAGCGCCATTCGCGAGCAGGCTGGCGCCGAAGTCCCCGCCGCTCTAGCCGTTGCAATCGACGCCGAAGGCGTCAGGCAAGCGCTGGCGGCGGCAACCGTCCTGCAAGCGCGCGAACCTAGCCGCGAGTTCGGGCGCTAAGGCCAATAACGCGATAGCCGGAGCGTCTTTTGGCGCCGCCGAGATATCCGGCCCGAGGGGTGAAAGAGTCGGCAGCGAAGTCGCTCCAGCTTCCAGATCCGGGCCTTGCCTCAATCCCCCGTTGCCCCGTTGCCCCGTTGCCCCGTTGATTAGACACGCACGCTGGGATCTGCGCGGGGGCCGCCCGCGAGGGCGGCCCCTACCGAGATGATCCAGGCTGAGGTGGCGGGCGCCGGTCGCGGCGGCGCGGGGCGCGAGAAGTGCGCTGGCGGTGACGCTTTCGTTCGGAGCTGATGCAGAGCACCGCAGATCGCACTGTCAACGCCCCTAACGCCGGTCGGCGGGGTGCCGATAGCGAATGGGCAGTGGACGAAAGCAACCTAGCCCTCGTTGCGGGGATGCGGCACACTCGCGGCGCCCTGCGTCGTTGGCGGGCCGATCCCGGGCCGATCCTCGGGAGCTGGTTCAGCCGGGCGCTGATGATTGCCGCCGCGATGCTGTTCGGGGTCTGGCTGGTGTCGGTCGAGGTGACCCCCGATCCGACTCTTGTCGACGTTCCCGGGGTCAATTCGGATCCGTCGTTCTTCGCGCCGCTGGCGCGGAACCTGTTGGTGTTGGCGCTGCACGCAACCGCCTGCATCGCAGGTTTCATGGCGGGCAGCTCGATGCCAGCGGTCGCGCAACGCCTCGAGGGGATCAACCGGTTCGTCCATCAAAAAGCGGGGCCGATCGCAATCGGCTGGGTGATCCTTGTCACCGGCTTCTCGCTCGTCACCCAGACCTACCTGCTCGGCTTTTGGGGCGGATCGATCGCCGCCCGGATCGACATTCCGAGCCAGCTCGTCGTGATCTCGGTCCTGCCACATGCGGTGCTCGAGCTGACCGCCGTTTTTTTGCCGATGGCCGCTTGGCTGCGCGCAAGCCGGCGCAACCAGTGGGAGGACCTGCTCGCGGCAACCTTCGTCACGGTCGCGATCGCAATCCCGATGCTGTTCGTGGCGGCGGCGCTTGAAACCTGGATCTGGCCCCACACGCTGAGCGCGCTGTCACCGCTTTACTGACGCCGAGCCCGCTCTCGGTCTGGGAACATCGGGGGATGCGCAGCGCGGCCATCGCCGGAACCCTGATCGCAGGATCGCTCCTCGTCGGCTCGGCCGCGGCCGCCGAGCCGGATCCATTCACGCTCTTTTATGACGGTCTCACCGGTGGCCTTCAATCGCAGAGTCGGCCGCGGATCTGCCCCGAGTTGAGCGGCGGCACAGCGGGATCGCCGGAGTCCGGGGTGGCTGCGCAGGCTCCTGATCGGGGCAACGGTCTCGCGCCCGGCAGCGACGGTGGCGCTCCGGCCTCGTTGCCGCGACGGATCTACCTGCGCTCGACCCGCCGGACCTATAACCGCCGCTACTGGTTCGTCGCCCACCGTGGCCGGATCTACTTTAAGTCAAACGGGGCGGTGACCGGGATTCGTCAGGCCTGGGCGCCGCTGCCGACCCCGGGATGTTTCGACGGCCACGTCCAGGGGATCTCGGTCGACGACGACGAGTTGGTCGCGCTCGCTCGGCATCGTCACGTCTTCACGATGGACGGAGCGCTCAGCGACCCGGCCGCTTTTAATTGGACGGTCCGCTGGGGCCCACCGTTTTGGACCGGGCCGGGCCGTCGAATCCCGCCCGGGCAGGCCTGGTCGTGGTCGGTCTCCTCGCCGCGCGAGGACCGCACCTCCACCGATCGGGCTGGCAACCCGCACGCCTTCGGCGAGGGCAAGGTCTCACATATCTGGCTGCTCAACCACGCCGGGCGCCGACTCACCTACCTCGACCCCTGGCTGCCCACCGATCGCAGCTACGAGATGTGCGGCCCGCGGCGCGGCCGCTTTCGCTCGGTGGCGTTGTCAGCGAGCGGCTCGACCGTGTTCGTAATCAACCGACTCGGCGACATGTTTACGCGGCTTTACGACTTCGACATATCGGGAGCGGATTCCGAGTTCTTCAGCTACTCCTACCAAGACCAGCGCGGTCGACCGAGTCCGGCGGTCCAACTACCCTCGCCGCGCTGGATCCAGCAGCCGAAAATCCACGGTCGAATTACCAACGCGATCTCGATCGAAAAGCAGGGGGTCGGTAGCACCCGGCGCGCCTTGCGTGTCGAGGGTAGGCGGAACGGTGTCCGAGGGTTTTGGCAGAAGGACATCGCCGCACCGGCAAGCGCGGACTGGAGGTTCGTCGCAACCGGGCAGCACCGGCTCGGCAGGCCGTTGCGAAACCCGCCGTCGGACACCTCCAAACGCGGGCTCGGCCGGGCCGAAAATCACCGCTACGTGATGCGCGGTCCGGGGCTGCGGGTCGCGATCCCGAACTTCAACACCTACTGCTCGCCAGCCAAGCTGCGGGTTGTGCTCGCGGCCGGGAAGACGCTGCGGTTGCGGCTTCACACCGTCGACGCGATCCGCCAAAGCGCCCGGGCGCGCGGCCTTGACGCCGAGCCGCGCCTGATCCAGGGGACGATCGCGGCGTCCGCCAAGCTGTTGCAAAGGCAGAACCCGGCGGTCAGAGCATTCGTCGCCCGCTACCTGAGCGGCGGTCGGTTTACGGCCGCCAAGATCGAGGCGACCAGGGGTGGGCTCGAGCTGCCCGGTCAGGGCTGGTCGTTGTCGCGACCTCGCCATGCCCGGACCGCGCGGGGCGGCAAAACCCCGTCGAGCTTGTAACGGGTCGCGCAAGCCGCGCTCGCGCGGCTGCCTCGAGGCCGACGCTTCGGGTATATTCGCGCCCCCCGCACCGA
>JAHEXU010000082.1 GCA_023251975.1 bacterium
CCTCGTTGGCGTCGTGGTAGGAGACAAGGCGTGGCCGCTTGATCTCGAGGTGCTCGAACAGCCGGCCGGTCCGCCGGGTGTCCTCGCAGGCGACGATGTTGGCCTCGCGAAGCGCCTCCTTGACCCGCTCGGTGATATCGCCAAGGTTGCCGATCGGGGTCGGACAGACGGTCAGCTTGCCAGCCATCAGTGCGCCGCCTGCGATGCAGCAAAGAGATCGGCGGCGGCGATCGCAGCGCCGATCATTCCGGCGTCGGGGCCAAGCGCTGCCGCCACCACAGGGGTCCGATTTTGCGGCGGCAGGGCGCGTCGTTGCATCTCTGCGCGTGCCGGGCCGAGCAAGAGCTCCCCGGCGGCGATTGCTCCTCCACCGATCACGATCACGTTAGGCTCAAAGATATTGACGAGACCGGAGAGTCCGGCGCCAAGCCGTCGGCCAATTTCCGCTAGGACCGCGATTGCCGCCGCGTCACCGGCCCTCGCGCAGCCGCTAACAACCGTGCCGTCGATCTCGCGCCCGGCCGCCAACGCGGTACCGAGGGCCGATTCGCGATCGCGCTCGGCGGCGAGCCGACCCGCCTGTCCGATCGCGGTGCCCGAGGCCAGCGCCTCGAGGCAGCCGTTGTTTTGGCAGTGGCCCTGGCAAGGCGGACCATCGAGGTCGATCACCATGTGGCCGAGCTCGGCGGCGGCGCCGCTGGCGCCGCGATAAACCTCGCCGCCCAGCACCAGCCCGCCGCCGATCCCGGTCCCGATCGTCAGCATCACCGAATCGGTCGCCCCCCGAGCGGCGCCGACCCGATGCTCGGCGAGCGCCGCGAGATTACCGTCGTTGTCGAGCGAAACCGCCAGCCCGAAACGATCGGCGACCAACTCGCGAAGCGACAGGTCCGCGAGGTCGAGGTTGACGGCGCTGATGATCTGACCGGCGCCGCGGTCGATCGTGCACGGTACCCCGAGCCCGATCGCGGCAACCGCCGGACGAGCCCTGATCGCCGCCGCCAGTGACCCCAGCAGGAGTTCGACCAACTCGCCCTGCGAGCGCCCGCTCGAGCGCTCGGTTCGACGGTACAAAATCGCCGCCGAGCGGTCGCAGACGCCGACCGCGAGCTTGGTGCCGCCGAGGTCCACCCCGATCGTTTCAACCGCCGAGGCCGCGACGTGGATAGGTGACGGCAAGCGCATCCGGCAGTATTTCTAGCGCCCATGACCGACGACAACGAACCGGACACCCCGCAGACCGGCCCCGACGAGGGCTCCGAGGGCGATCCCGAACCCCCCCGGTACACGATCTATCGGGCTGGCGAGGAGGCTGGTCGCGAGGCCGCCCCACCCTCCAAAACGACAGCCGCCCCGCCCGCGCGAGCGACAGCCCCGGGCCCCGAAGCGGCGTCCCCGGGCCCCCCACCAGCCGCACCGCTCCCGCAACCGAAGCTCGCCCCACCCCCAGCCCCACCCGCCGAGGCACCCGGCGCCGCGCCCACCCCCTCCGCGGCCCCGGCCGCCGCCGGGGCGACGCCAAACCCGCAAAGCTCGAAGCGCCAGCCACCGCCAGAGCCGACCCCCTCCGCCCCGGTCGGCGGCGATGCCAAACCGGCCTACTCGGTCTACCGCTCGCGGCGCTCACCACTGTCGCGCTTTCGAGACCTCCCCCTCGGCGCCGCGGCGGAGCGGGTCCGCGAGCGCCCCAAGCGCGCCCAATCGCGGCCCGCAACCCCGGTTCGCGCCGCCGCCAGCCTCCCCGCGACCGAACTCGACCCGCCGAGCCGCGCCCGCCCGCCGTGGCGACGGATCCTGCGCTGGGCGCTGATCGCCGCCTTCGGCTGGCTCGCGCTCAGCTTCGTCTTGTTTGTAATCTCGGCCCACCTGCAGCAGTCGAAGTTCGACGGCGGCGCCAACGGACTACTCGGCGGCGGGCCGTTGCCGCTGATCAACGGACAGACGATCTTGGTGATCGGGACCGACGCCCGCCCCGCCGGGACCGACCTCGCCGAGGACAGCGACATCGACACCCGTCCCGAGTGCGTCGATCGAGCCGCCAAGGGAACCGCGCCGGGCGACGGCTGCGGCGGCTACCGGGCCGATACGCTGATGCTGGTCCACGGCAGCGCCGGTCGCTTCTCAAAGCTGTCGATCCCGCGCGACACCTACGCCGCGATCCCCGGCCAGATCAACCAGAAGATCAACGCCGCTTACGCCTTCGGCGGCGCCGAGCTGCAGATCGAAACGGTCGAGCAATTCCTCGGGATTGACATCAACCACGCGGTGATCGTCGACTTCGAGGGATTCGCCAACTTCATCGACGCGCTCGGCGGGGTCACCGTCAACAACATCACCCGGCTCGACTCGAAGATCGACGGCGGCTCCTCGCAAGGCGGGATCACCTTGAAGCTCGAGCGCGGCGACGTCCACCTCGACGGCCAGCGGGCGCTTGCCTACGCTCGAACCCGCAAGAACGACGCCGACCCGAGTGAGAACGACCTCGATCGGGCGCGTCGCCAGCAGGCAGTCCTGAACGGAATCAAAGACCGTCTGACCAGCCCGAGCCAACTACCGATTAACTTCCTGCGGGCGCCGTGGATCGCCTGGAACGCCCCGAAGGCGATGGTTTCCGACATGAGCGGATTCACCCTGTTGCAGCTCGGCATCTCCTCCGCGACCGGCGGATCATCGGAGACAAAAATCCTCAGCCAGGGGGTCACCCCCGGACCCGGCGGCAGCCTCTTCTTCGGCGCCGAGACCTGCCGCAAGGCGGTCAATCACCTGCTCGGCACCAACCCCGACGGCAAGCCAGCCTGCTCGCCGACCGGCTGAGCGCGCTACGCCGCCGAGCTACCCGAACCTGAGGAGCCCGACCCCGAACTCGAACTTGAGGAGGACCCCGAACTCGATCCGGAGCCGGCGGAGTCACCGCCCGACCCCGATCCCGACCCTGACCCTGACCCCGTCGAGGAACCGTCCGAGCTTGACTTCGAATCCGACGACTTCTCGCCGCCGCCACTGTCGGCGGAGCCGCCGGCCGGGCCCTTCTTCTTCGCGTAATCGGTCGTGTAGAAGCCGGAACCCTTGAAATGGACGGCGGGCGCGCTGAGCAGGCGCTGGGCGACAGCGCCGCACTCCTCACAGGCGTCGGCCGGGTCATCCGACATCGATTGGAAGAGTTCGAAAACGTGGCCGTTGGTGCAGCGGTATTCGTAGATCGGCATTCGAGGCGCGATTATGGCAGCGCCCCGGCATCGTCGGCCCGTTAACGTGCCGGAGCCGATGGACGACACCGCCCTACCCAGCCCCGTCGCGATGGACGAGATCGTTGCTCTTTGCAAGCGGCGCGGCTTTATTTTCCCCTCCTCGGAGATCTACGGAGGGGTCGGCTCGACCTACGACTACGGCCATTACGGGGTGCTGCTTCGCGGCAACGTCAAGGCCGAATGGTGGCGGGCGATGCTGACCGAGCGCGACGATATCGTCGCGCTCGACTCGGCGATCATCCAACACCCCAAGGTCTGGGAGGCCTCCGGCCACGTCGGCGGGTTCAGCGACCCGATGGTCGACTGCAAGACCTGCAAGCTGCGCTTTCGCGAGGACAAGCTCGATCTCGGCAACTGCGGCCGCAAGCCGTCGAAGCTGCCCGGCGAGGGTCCCGACTGCGAACTCACCGCGGCGCGCCAGTTCAACCTGATGTTCAAGACCCAGGTCGGCCCGCTCGAAGACTCGGCCTCGACCGCCTACCTGCGCCCCGAGACCGCGCAGGGAATCTTCATCAACTTCAAAAACGTCCTGCAGTTCTCGCGAAAGAAGCCGCCGTTCGGGATCGCCCAGATCGGTAAGAGCTTTCGCAACGAGATCACGACCGGCAACTTCATCTTCCGAACCCGCGAGTTCGAGCAGATGGAGATGGAGTTCTTCTGCCCCCCCGACGAGGCGCCACAGTGGCACCAACACTGGCTTGACGAGCGGATGCGCTGGTTTGTCGAGCTCGGGATCCGAGCTGACAACCTGCTCCTGCGCGCGCACGAGGCGGACGAGCTATCGCACTACTCAAGCGCCACCTCCGACATTGAATACCGCTTCCCGATGGGATTTTCGGAGTTGGAAGGAATCGCCAACCGCGGCGACTTCGATCTGACCCAGCACGCCAAACACTCCGGCGAGAAGCTCGAGTACTTCGACCAGGCGAGCGGGGAGCGCTACGTCCCCCACGTAATCGAGCCGGCGGCCGGGGTCGATCGCGCAACCCTCGCCTTCCTGGTCGACGCCTATCGGGTCGAGCAGGTCGAGGGCCGCGCCCGGACCGTCTTGTCGTTGCACCCGAAGCTGGCCCCGGTCAAGCTGGCGGTCCTGCCGCTGGTCAATCGGGACGGGATGGCGGAGCGCGCCCGCCGCATCTACGAGGAGATAAAGCGCCGGGTCGGCGCCGAATACGACGGCGGCGGCTCGATCGGTAAGCGCTACCGACGCCAGGACGAAATCGGCACCCCGTGGTGCATCACGATCGACGGCGAGACCGCCGACGACGACTCGGTCACCCTGCGCGACCGCGACTCGCTCGCCCAAGAGCGGGTCAAGATCGCCGATCTTCCAGCCCTTTTGGCCGACCGCCTCGAAGCGGCCTGGACCAGTCCGCAGGGCTGAAGCTGGCCAGCCAGCCAGGTTGGCGCGCAAGGCCAGGCGCGAGGGCGTATGCTGGGTTGGGAAGTAGCCAGCCGCCACCGCCAGCCAAAAAAGTCCAGCCGCCATGGCCCACCGCCGTGGCCGAACCGAGGAGTCCGCCGATGTCTGTTGCCCAGAACAACCTCACCGGGTCGATCAGCTACGAAGACCTCTACCGTCGCTGGGAAAACAGCTCCTGGTCGGCGATGGAGATCGACCTCTCGGCGGATGTCGACGGCTGGGCGGCCCTGAGTGACCTGCAACGGCGCTCGGCGCTTTGGATCTACTCGATGTTCTTTTACGGCGAGGACTCGGTCACCGACAACCTCTCGCCGTTCATCGACGCGGCGCCGCGCGAGGAGCAGAAGTATTTCCTCGCCACCCAGCAGGCCGACGAGGCCCGCCACGCGGTCTTCTTCCACCGCTTTTTCAAGGAGGTCATCGGGGTCGGCGACGATATCGCGAGCACCCTGGCGACGACCACACCGCAGCTCAACTGGGGCTACATGAAGGTGTTTGACCGGCTCGATCGGATGGCCGACGAGCTGCGAGCCGACCGATCGCTGCCGAAGTTCGCGCAGGCGATCACCCTCTACCACCTGGTGGTCGAGGGGACGCTGGCCCAGCCTGGCCAGCACTACATCGAGGACTTCTTCATGCGCGACGGCTCGCTGCCCGGATTCAGCGCCGGGATGGAGAACATCTCGCGCGATGAACAGCGCCACATCGGCTTCGGCGTCAAGGTGCTGTCGGAGCTTCTCGCCGACGCCGAGCAGGGCGACGAGTGCAAGGCGGCGGTCGACGAGATCCTCGGCGAGGTGATGCAGTACACCTCCTCGATCTTCATCCCGCCGGGCTGGGATCGTGAATACACCCGCTGCTACGGCTTCGAGCTTGAGGACATCGCCGAGTTCGGGATGCGTTCGATCGAGGCAAAGTGGAAGGCGATCGGCTACCCGATGAGCGAGATGGCCCCGGGCGTGATCCCGATGGACTTCTCGATCCCGGCCCGCGAGCGCGGCGCCCGCCTGCTCAAGCTGGTCCACGCTGGCGTCGTCGGCGAACCGGGGCTCCCGGCCGACTCCTCGCCCGACAGCCAAGAGCTCTATTTCGACCTGATCAGCCGTTCGGTCGATCCGACGGCAGCCAACGGTTCGCCGTTCACGATCCAATGGCAGTTCAGCGACGCCGCCCCGTGGCACCTCGTCGTTGACAACGGCTCGACCCGAGCGGTCTCCGGCAACGCCCCGTCGGCCGATGTGACGATGAAGTCGAGCTGGCAGGACTTCATCGAACTCGGCAAGGGCGCGATCTCGGCGCCGCGGGCGATTTCCCGCCGCAAACTGAAGCTCAGCGGAGGCATTCGAAGCCTGATCACGCTCCGCAAGCTGCTGCCGGATCCGTAGGGGATCGCCCAAACCCGGGCGAAACCAACCCCATAGCGGCTCGAGGTCGGGGTAGGGTGGGTTTTCGATGCCCGACGAGTCCTGCAGAGCCTTCGATTCGATCACCCCGATTGACCCCGGCGTGTTGCAGCGATTCCTGGTCGGGGTCGACGCCGGGCCGCGGCAGATGAGCGCGGCCGAGGTCGACGCGCTCGGCGATCCGTTTGCGCGCCTTTTGATCGCGCAGGGGACGTTCCCGCGCAGCGCCGAAGCGGTGGTCGAATCGATCAAAGCCGCGGTCGGCGCGGGCACCCCGCTGAAGCGCCACAGCTCGTTCATCCTCGGCGAGGGCAGCCAGTTGTCGGTCGGCCCGAAGACCGCCGGGGTCGACCGCAGCTTGCGCTTCGTCGTCACGATCGGCTCCGGTCCCGACGGTCCGGACATTTTCCTCAGCGCATTCGACCCGAAACAGCCCGGCGGGATCGAACTAATGGCGTGGGACCGCAACGAGGGCGGCTTCAACTTCTACCGCTCTACCGGCCCGAAGGCGATCTGGATGTTCGCCGGAAACTCCCGCGATGCCCTGCGCGATGCGACCCGTGGAAAGGGGCCGTTCGAGAGCCATCGCAGCGGCGCCCTGCTGATGAAGGAGCTGAAGTCGCCGTGGATCAACTGGCACTCGCCCGACGCCGGGATTGCGGCCAACGTCTTCGCGGCGCACGACCGCCGCCGGACCCACGAGTGGTTCAAGGACAAAGAGCCGACCGGCGGGCTCAGCTTCGAGGCCGAGGCGGCGCGACCGGCGATCAGCCGTTGGGCAGACGCCCGCTTCAGCCGGTTCGAATCCGACGGCGGCAACATCAACCGCCCGACGATGATCATCGAGCAAATTCTCACCACGCCGACCGTCAACATCGCCACCACCCACGTCGAGAGCGGAGCCCTGCAACCGACCGACCTGCTCGATCTCCCGACAGGCTTCTTCATCGACGCGGAGGGCCTCAGCGAGACCCTCGGTCTGGAGGCGCCGCCATTTTTTACCGTCAGCGGCGCGATCTACGCGAAGTCGCTTGAGAAGTTCGACTCCCACCTCTCCGACGGCACCGGCTTTCGGCAAAAGGGCGACACCCACTTCTGCTTTTTGGCCCTAGAGCGAGCCTTCGAGGATCAGGTGGTGTTGCGCAAGGCGATCACAATCGGCCTCCTGACCCGGCGCCTCGCCGCCTGCTTGTTGATGGTCGACCCGTGGAATCCAATCTTCTCGGGGCGCCGTAGAGCGCTACTGGCGCACCTGCCGGCGACCGCGCTGATCGCCAACGCCAAATCGAGCTTCTCAGACGAGTTCTCGACCGCGATCCTAGATGCCGCCGCTGCCGGGCCGACCGGAACCCCGGAGGCCGAGTTCGCCGAGCGCTGGGCGGTCGGCACCAACTTCAGCCGCCACTTCAACAGCCTGCTCAAGGACTATTACCGAGCGGTCAAGGCGCAGCTGCGCAGACAAGCCGGCTTCGACTCCTACTTCAGGCTGGCGGCGGAACGGCGGCGCCGGTTTGCCTCAACGATGCCGATCGCCGAGTTCTCGCTGCTGCTCCCGGTCACCGACATCGCGGCGAAGACACGCTCGATGCAAAGCGACGGCACGGTTCGAGAGGGGTGAACGCGACACCGTGATCGGAGCACGATGCCAAAGTTAGATTCGTTCAGCACCCCGGCAAAGCTGCCGGACCCAAACGCCGCCGACTGGAGTGCCCGGGTTGAGCGACTGTTCGCCAAGTCGGTCCGAGCTGATCGTCCCCAGTTCTATGACCCGACCAAATCGAACACCCCGCCCGGATCGGAGCGTCCGATCGTCTCCTGGGTCGCATTCCCGGCAGCACTGCGAGCGTCCGTCCCGTCGCCGCACCAACGCTGGAAGCTGGCCGACGAGGATCGACTCAGCTTCCAAGACGAGTACTGCGAGTGGACCGTCGCCCGAAGCGGCGCCAAGATCACCAAGGTCACCTTCACCACCGAGGTTCCCGAGTATTGGGAGCACCTGTTCGAGACCGCGCCCGACCAGGTCGTGGCGCTCTACCAGGAGCTGGTCGATCCGCGGGTCAAGCAGGCCGACCTGCAAGACAGCGAAGGCAACTACCAGCGCCAAAACCGCTGGAACAACATCAAGCCGGGGCGGCTCGCCCACCTGATCCAGCCCGCCAGCACCCTCAGCGCCGCGGTCGAGCTGGTCGCGGCCGCCACCGTAGCGCGGGTTAAGAACGGCGTCCCGGTGACCAACCAGCAAGAGTTGGTGCGCTGCGCCCAACTCGGCAACCCCCTGCGAAACAGCGACCCGCAGATCTCGGCCGCCGCCAACGCCGCCGCGCGCGCCGGCGACGAGGTCTCCCTCGCCGACCCGCTCGGACTTTATCTGGGGCGACCCCTCACCTCCGGTATCCGGACCCCCGACAACGCCGACGCGGCCGAGTTTTGGAAGATCGAGCGCGGTCACGGCGAACACGTGGTGCGGGCGCGATTTGAGGTGCCGGCCAACCGCGGCTACCTCGTCGGAGACATCGAGATCGACGGCCGCCCGGTCGAGTTTGGCGGCCAGATTGCTGATCGCGTCCAGGTCACCGTCAAGCCGATCGTCAAATCTGCCCACCACGCGCTCGAGCCCAAGCCGTGCAAGTAGTCGGCCCCGATCGCGCCGCTCAGCGCTCGAACAACCCGGCGCCGGGAATCGGCCGCCCCCGCGGCGGCACCGCGTAGTAACCCCCGGCGAGCAGGCTGATCAGCCGCGGTGAGGGCGAACCCGAGTCGGGCTCGGCCGGCCCGCCGAAGTTGGCGTCGCCAAACCAGCCGGGCAGGCTCATCAGTCGCGAAATCACGGCGAGATCGGACTGAAAGCTGACGAAGTTGAGGCCGAGCCGGGGACCGTCCGGTCCGATCGATTCGAGGAAGTCGTAGCCCTGGCGGTAGATCCGAAGCGCGGCCGGCGCATCCGGCGAGGCGCGGCTGCGGTTGGCGCGATGAATGTGGGAAACCTCGACCAGCGGGTCGTCTGACAGGGGTGGCTCGATCCAATCGGCGCGCTCGCTCGGACTCGGCGCCGCCCCAATCGGCTCTCCGGCAATCGGACTCGCCCGGCTTGGGGGGGTGCGCCGGACCCCGATCACCGCGCTACCGCTCAACTTGTCGCGACCGACAATCAGCTCCTGCTCGGCTCGGCTCAATCGCCGCCACCGCGCGAGGTCGATCTCGAACCGAAGAAAAGCCATCGAGGTGCCGCCGCCCAGCCACTCCGGGTCTGGTCCAGCGGTGATCGCCCGCGCCCGCTGACTCGGCTCGATGTTCGACACCCCATCACGGAACTCGAGCCAGCCACGGCCATCGGAGCGAGCGAAGCCGTCGAAGCTGGCGACGACAGCAAGCGGCAGCGCCTCGTCGGCGATCAGCTTGCAGAGCTCAACCGCAGCTCGATTGACCGCCGCTGGATCGGGACCGCTCAGCGCCAGCGCCAGGTCGGCCTCGCCGTCGCGGGTTGCTCGCGGCGACCACCCAACCGCCGCGAACGGGTCGCGCTCGGTCGGCAGCGAGCTCAAGAAGGCAGGCCGCGCGGCGCTGCTGAGCGGCGGGTCGTGTCCGGCCGAATCGAAAAACGAGGCGCCGTATCCGAGCATGCCGCTGAGCCCGGCGAAGGCCCGGCGAGTTGCCGCTACCCCCTCGGCGGGCTCGCCTTCAAGCTCGCGAACCCGGCCTTCAGGTAAGCCGGCCAACATCTCAAGCAGCGCCGCGATCGCGTCTTTGACCTGGCGGGGCCGCGATCGCGAAAGGACGTTGACAAGGACCAATCGCCACGCTGGCGGCGGTCGTTCGCCGGGGCGAAACCAAACGCCCGGTTGGAGGCGATCCTCGCTCACCGGGCAGCCTCGATTTCGGCGAGGTTGGAGGATCGAACAGCGCCCCGAACCGCGCCGAGCGCCGGCAACGGCAGCGGGCGCCGGGGCGGCGCGCTCCCCGGCTCGCCGATCCGAAGGAAGAGGCAAAGCTGGACCAGCTCTGCGATCTGGGCGCCGTAGCGGATCGGCTGTTCGCTTGCCCGGTCGACCAGATCGCCGAGCCTGAATCGAGCCCCGGGCGGGGCTTCGACGACGAGGCGCTGCGTCCGCGGTCTTCGATCCGGCGCCTCGGCGCCGCGAACGCCACGACCAAACTTGAACCACTCGGGACCGGGCGGCGCTCCGTCTGGGGTGCGAAGGCGCGAGGCGGCAACCCCCTGGATGTAGATACCGAGCGGATCGGCGAGCGCCAAGCGCCGCTGCTCAACGGCAATCCGCCCGAGCCGCTCGACGATCACCGGATCACTCGAGCGCTCCGCGACGGCCGCTCCGTCAAGCGCCGGGATCATCTCAGCCGCCGTCGCGGGACGACGACGGTCGGTGATCGGGTCATCGACGACCCACGGCTTCGCCGCCGCCGAGGCGAGAGCCAGCAACGAGCGCAGATCGTTGTTTGGGTTCGCCATGAAGCAGATCGCCTCGCGCCCGTCGTTGAGCGGGTTCGAGCGAGCGATCATCGTCTCGACGAATCCAGCCCGGCGCGCCTCGGGGTCGAGACTGCCAGGTCGAGCGACCCCGAAGAGCTCCTCGGGTCGAACCGCCCGGCCGCTGAATCGGCTGGCCAAATCGACCACCCGAGCGGGCAAACAGGCGGCCAGCACGAGCCAATAGTCGCGCAGCTCGGTGGTCAGCTCGACCCGTCGCAGGGTGCCGTCGTCCTCACGGACGCTGCGCCACTCCAGATACTCCTCCTGAAGGTCACGACGGCGGTCGAGCAATTCGACCGCCACGCGCCAGCCCAAACCCTTGACGATCCGGGTCGGCCCTCCGGTCCATTCGACCCGATCGGGCTGCCGGGTTCGCTGATCCGGCGCGCGGACAATCCCCGAGTCCCCACCCGCTCCGAGCGCCCGCTGCCATGCCGCGACCGCGGCATCGTTGAAATCGCTGAGGAAACCGGGCTCGAGCATCGCCTGTGACCCAAGCCTAGTCGCGCAGCGCGGCTGCGATCAAACGACCGTCAAGCCGCGACGCCGAGGGTAATGCTGCCGCGGTAGCGATCGGCCCCCCGCTCGACCTGCAGGGTCGAGCGGGCGCCGCCGTTTTGATAGATCGGATCGGCATCGTTGGGGGTCTCGGCGGGGCCTCGCTCGGCGTAGGGGTCGAGCTTGCTGACCTCGGCCAGCAGAGCCTCGTCGAAGTAGAGCTGCCCGGTGAAAATATCGCTGCCCCCGGTGAACACCTTGACGTGGATATGAACCGCCCGTCCCGGATACCAGCCGGGAAAGATCGTCGTGAATCGAGCGATCCCGTCGGTGTCGGCCTGGCGTCCACCGCGCAGGAAGGCCTCGCCGGTCCCGGCGCCGAAACCGCTGTAGACGCCCGCAGCGTCGGCGTGCCAGATCTCGACGCTCGCGCCCCCGACCGGCTTGCACTCGGCACTGTTTTGAACCTTCAGCTCGAGATCAAGCCGGGCACCGACGCGATCCTCGCGGAGATCGCGTCGGTCAAGCGAGTCGGGCAGGTAATAGGGCCCCTCGGTCATCTCGGGTGTGAGCAGGCAATCCGCCGCGGTTGCGGCCGACGGGTTCGCACCCGAGGCCTCGGGTGCGCCGAGAGGTAAGCCGGGAGGTGCCCCCGGAGGCGCCGCGGAAAGCGGACCAGGGACGGTCGACGGGGTACTCGCGTCATCGCCGCAGCCGATTAAGAGCGCGCCACCAAGGCTCGCCGCAACAACCCCGCCGCCCGTGATCACCTGGCGGCGTGAGATCCTCGCCTCGCCGGTTCGATCGTCGCCGCTACCGTCACCCACGCTCCCGGCGGCGCTGCCCGTTGCCCTCATCGCACCATGATTGCAGGCCGTTTCGGGCCGCAAACCGCTATGTTCGCGTCGATCGAACTCGTGAAGCCCCAAATCAGCGTAATCACCCTCGGGGTGCATGACCTCGAGCGGTCCCGCGGCTTCTACGAAGCGCTCGGTTGGACGACCGACGCCGGCCCCGACGCCGATGTGATCTTCTTCCAGTCCGGCGAGATGGTGCTGGCGCTGTGGGACCGGACCCGCCTGGCAGAGGACAGTTGCGTCGATGACGACGGTGGTTGGGGCGGGGTGACCCTGGCGCTCAACCTCCCGGAGCCGAGTGATGTTGACATTGCGACCGAGATCGCACGAGCCGCCGGAGCAACGATCGCTCGAGAACCAGCCGAGACCTTCTGGGGCGGCTACAGCGCGATCTTTATCGACCCCGACGGTCACCCCTGGGAGCTCGCCTACAACCCGCACTGGGAGTTGACCGAAGACGGTGGCGTCAGCCTCGGCTGAGCGACGGCGAACCCGGCGAACGCCCCGGCCAGGTCACGATCCTTGCCGACCCCTCACGGCTAGGCGCAGGGTCGCCCAAGGGGGGCACTAGGGGCGCACAGTCGCGGTTAGCCAGGTCCGTGGCGGTCGGTTTTTCGCGCCGCCTCGGTGACCGCGCCGGGTCGCTCGCGGACACCTTTAACCTCCCCGCGGGCAAGCAGGGTGGTGTAGCTGGGGACCCCGGAGCCGATGTAATCCGCGGGTTCCAAGAGTTCGTCGCGGACGCCGAGAACAGCCGAGCTTCGTTCGTTGAACGTCAGCTCATGCCGGGTAGCGCTTTCGCCGTCTCCGTGTCCCCGCTTCGCCTCGACCGCAACGGTGATCGCGCCCCGAAGAGCCCCGGCCGGATTCTTAACGATCGTGACCCCCGGGACCTCGGCCAGGACCTCGAATGCGGCTGCCCTCACCGCGGGAGTTAGGCCCTGTCCCAACAGAATCTCGGAGGCGAGGTCGAACTGAGCGACCGGCTGCTTGATCGTCAGGCCCTCCAGCGCAGCCTCGCGTACGACACACCCGACGGTCTCGGGAGCACCGACCAGCTCGCCGATGTCGGGGAGCCGTTGATCGCCGCCGTCGACGGGGACGGGCGTGGGCGCCTCGTACTCCCTGTCGAAGATCAAATGGGTTTTGGGATCGATCCCCGGATCGCCGTAGCGCGCATTATCCTTTCGGTCCTCAGAACTCGGCCAGGCCTCCCGCTGGGTTAGCCGCAGCCGCCCTGAACCATCGCTTGCCACCCAGGACTCCCGGGTGTTGATGTTGTAGAACGAATATGCGCCACGACCGCTGTGAGCGGTGGTGAAAATTGCACCAGACTGCCGCTTTTGGTAGCTGTAGGGCAATCCCTCGTCCACCGCCGTCGCTGCGTTGCGAGCGGCACGGTCGAGCGCAGCCGCTGCGTCCGTTTCGTCGGCGCTCGCCAGATCAAACGAACTCGGATCACACGACGAATCCGCAGCACCGGAACTGCCGTCATCGAGAGAATGAACGATCGCCGCGACGGCGAGCACCGCTAGGACCGCCAGCCCGGCGCGCAACGCCATCACGCCACCAGCACGGATCGACCAGCCGCCCGCCCGTTCCCCGAACCGGTGGAAATCCTCGGCGGGTCCAGATCCGCAACGCACAGGTTTTCCCAAGAGCTACGCGCCCGCAAGGGCTCGGCCAGATCTGACGGCATGGTTTCCCTTCTCGGTCAGAATTTCTCCGGATGAGCAAGTTCTCGATGCTACTCGAATAGTCAGAGATCGGGTCCACCTCGCCCGAGTCCCGGCGAGGGAACTGGTGGCGCCTCGGTCAGGCAGGGCGCCTGATCGACGGGCAATCCGATCACCGAGACCGCGGCGGTCGAAGCCGCACTCGATGAGTTCCAAGCCGAGCCCGGGACCGACCGGGTCAAGCTTGCCGAGGTAACCACCGACAGCGCGATAGGTCCACGGACCCGATTGGTCCCGCCACCGGTCGGCGTGATCGGCGAGCGCCGATCTTGGATGGCCGACCCGACACTGCGGTCGGCCGCTCTCGATAGCCGGAACTTCCGATCAGGGATCGAGCAGGCGCAGGTTCAGGGACTTCGCCTCGTCGGGTGTGACCAGCGCATTGGTGCGCCTCAACTGGTCGAGTACGCCACCGCGGTCGGTCCAATCGATCGCCGAACTCCATCGCTGGGCGCGATCGATCATTCGCCGCAACGGCGTCGCGTTGTTGTTGTACCTGAGCGCCCGCAGCGAGGCGAAGTAGTCGTCGCGATAGGGCAGCGGGATCATCACCCGTGACTGGTCGACGGCGGTCAGTTCGGCGTTCATCAGCAGGCGCGCGACCCGCCCGTTCCCGTCGGCGAACGGGTGCACCTCGGCGACCAAGAACATCCAGAAGATCGCGCGGGGCAATCCTTCTCGGAGGCTCTGACCGATCCGGAATCCTTCGCGCAGCGTTCCTCGGACGAGATCAGGATGGACGAAGAACGTCATGCCTGCGCGGTTGGGTCGGTCCTTGTATTCGCCGGGCGCCACATCGGGCGGCCTTCCATGATCGATCGATGGGCGGTAGCGAGATAGTCCTCGAGCTGATCGGCGTCGGTCGGCGGCCGGGCCCTCAGCCGGCCGTCACCGATCGCGTCGAAAGTTCCCCGGATATCGCGGGCGTCGGCGTGGCGTTGCGGCGGGATCCGACCCTGGAAAACGATCTGCTCGGCCTCCTCGATCTCGAACTCGGTGCCCTCGATCCAGTTCGAGAAGTCGGCTTCAAAGAACGCGAACTGCCACTTGGGATCAGGCGGGCCGGGTCGCGTCGGCAACGCCTCGGAGGCCAGCTCCACGCGGAGCGTCTCGAGCAGGTTGAGCCGAACGATGTCGTAGGTGACCTTGCTCCGTCGAGCTCGTGCCGCAGGAGTACTGAGTTTCGCGTCCTGCGGTCCGAGCAGCGCTCCAACCAGGCGATCGAGTTGCGCGGAGAGTTCCTCCGCTCCGAGCGACGAAGCGATTGCCCGTGCCTCGT
>JAHEXU010000083.1 GCA_023251975.1 bacterium
CTCGTAGGCAGCCAGCGCCTCACCCGGGCGCCCCGCCGCCGCCAGCGATCCCCCAACGTTGTCAAGGCTGATCGAGAGATCACGCCGCGACTGCGGGGTCCCAAGCGCTCCGTCAAGCTGGCGGCGAATCCCCAACGACTCCTCGTAGGCAGCCAGCGCCTCACCCGGGCGCCCCGCCGCCGCCAGCGATCCCCCAACGTTGTCAAGGCTGATCGAGAGATCACGCCGCGACTCCGGGGTTCCGAGCGCCTCGTCAAGCTCGCGGCGAATCCCCAACGACTCCTCGTAGGCAGCCAGCGCCTCACCCGGGCGCCCCGCCGCCGCCAGCGATCCCCCAACGTTGTCAAGGCTGATCGAGAGATCACGCCGCGACTCCGGGGTCCCAAGCGCTCCGTCAAGCTGACCCGCGAGCTCGACGGCTGCCTCGCGGTAGCGCAGCGACCGGCTAATCCGGCCCAGCGCATGGGTGGTCGCGGCAACCTGCTCGAGCCGCGGAAGGTCATCCCGGGTTCGCCTCGGCAGCAGCTCGATCGCCCTCAGCAGATCCTCGATTCCGGCCCCGGTGTCGCCTGAATCGATCCGTGCCCGAGCGCGAATCCATAGGGCGCCTCCGATTGTCGCCTCGGCCTCTGCGGCTTCGAGTACCTGGTCTACGCGTGAGATCGCGGCCCCGAGGTCGTTGCGGTGAATCGCGGCCTCGGCCGCCCGGAGCTTTGACGCCAATTCGCGGCCGAGCTCGCCGGGTTCGTCGATCGAGATCCCTGCGAGCAGCTCCCCTTGGGTCGCAAGCACCTCCAACAGGTCATGGAGCGGCGGTTGCGCCGCGGGCGAGGCGGAGGCGGTCAGCGGGAGCGGGGGCGCCCCTGCCGCCCCCTCGAGGTCGACGACCAGTGCCCGGATCGACCAGATGTCAGGAGCGAACGTCTGACTGATCGTCGGCAGGTTTGCCGGTCCCGCCAGGTACAAGGTGCCCGGGGCGAGGAGTGCACGGAGCGAGTCGCGTCGGTGGTTGAGGGAGCGCAAGAGCCCTTGCCAGGCGTCGGTCCAAGGGGTGGTCGGCGAGCCCGGCGAGTCGACGCTGGTCTGCTGGACCCAGACGGAGTGCGAACCCGCTGCTGCCTGTTCGATCGCGACGGCAAGCTGCTCGAGTTGATTCGGCTGTTGCGGTGCCAGTGTCGCGAGACTGAGTCCGCGACCGGCGAGCTGCCACTCGGCGCGGTCGCGGAGCTGTCCGGCGGCGCCCTCCGATCCGGCAAGGACGAATCCGATCGATCCGACATCGGCCCAGGCAAGGTGCCTGCGCAGGTGCTGCCAAGCGGGGTCTAGGCGGTCAGACCGCAGCGGTGCCACCCGATTCGCCCTCGCTGCCGAGCAGATCCAGGACCAGCGGGTGGGCACCGTACCACTCCTCCCCGTTGACGTAGCCGAGGATGAGGTGGCGATCGAACAGCCCGGCGAGCATTCCCCAATCCTGATCGCGCTCGAGCCCGGCGTCGTGTTGCGCCGCGACCCGACGCAGCCACCGCTTCTCGCTCTCGGCGAGCGGCAGAAATGTGTTGCGGACGTTAGCCCTGGCGTGCGCGATCTCCGCCTCGGAGACCGGAAGTCCAGCCAGGTAGGGGGTCCTGCAAACCTCCCGCAACAGTCGCAGCAGGTCCCGGAGATGTCCACCGGAATCACGAATCAGCCCGACGAGGGATTGGCGCGAGCCGAGTAGGCGCTCGAAATCTCCGTTCGGGGCGCGACGCTTGACCATCTCGACGAGGGCGTCGATCCCGGGTTTGAAGTCGGATCCGTCTCGGTTGATGATCTTGATCGTCGTCAGCATCCGGACATCCGTGCCCTCCGCGGTCATGAACTTGAGGTAGGGCGGCACCGTGTAGATCACGTGCATAGCGGGAAGCGTCAGCAATGCGGAGTGGGCGGTGAACAGCTCGAGGATCGAGTTCCGCAGCTCGTCGAAGTTCGAACGATTGTCAGCGTGGTCGAGCGAGTCGACGATTAGGACGACGCCTTCGCCGCCTTCGCCTCCTGCGGGTTCGGCGGCGCGGAGCGCGGCGACCTGATCGGCAACGTGGCGGTGCGCTTCTTGGCGGAACGACCCCAGGCTGCCCTCGATCGCGCGCCGTACCTTGGCGCGGAACTCTGGATTCTCGCGGAGCTCGATATCGATGCTCGCCACCCCGAGATCGATCGAGCCGCCGCTGAACTCGGGATGCTTGCCGAGCCGCTCGCGGACGCGGTCCCACCAGGTCGTTGGGCCGGTCAGCCCGGGAGTAGAGCCGCTGTCATCGGGGTCACCTCCGCGCCCGTGAGCAGCGGCCTCGAACGCCCCGACCAACGAGATCAGGAAGCTGGTCGGGTCAAGCGGCTGGTTGACCTCGACGTAGTCCTCGATATTGATGTAGAGGACGCGGAAGCCCTCGGCCCGCAGGAGGGCGCGGAGTCGCAGCAGCTCGGTGGTCTTCCCCGACCCTCGAAAGCCACTCAACATCTTCAGCGAACGGTTACTGGCCGACCAGAGGATGTCCTTGACCAAGTAGGAAACCGGGTCGTTGGCGATCCGCTCGTCGCTGCTCAGGAGCGGATGGAAGTCGACGACGTACGGATTATCTGGCTGCAAAAACGGCAGCTCCTGCACCCCGCGATAGAACTCGCGCAGGTAGGTTTCGTCGACGGGGGCCATGCCTGGAGCAATCCTAGTTGGAGCCTGAGTCGCGACCCCAACCCCCGAGGCCGAAGGCACTAAATCGGGCGACGCCGACCCCGGGGGCGCGTGGCCTCGCCCGGGGGCCGGCGGTTCAGGCTCCGACGGCTCCGACCGATCCGATTGCGAGGGCGGTGGCTTCCGGGCTTTTCGGCCGGTCGGTGGCGGTCGCCGTCACTCGATGTAGCGGGACCGGATTGTGAGAAACCGCTTGCGGGACCGCCGGTCAGGCAGGTCCGCTGGCCTGCGGGGAGAGACGCTACACGGGCGGGCAAAACTAAACGACCTGACCGTCGATCGCCGACGGTGAGACCGACCCGACCCGTCGCCACTCGACGATCAGCCCGTCCTCGATTCGAAACGCGACCCGCGCCACGCCGCCAACGCCGGGACCACAGCGGCCGCGCCCGGGACGTTCGGTCAGCTCGAAGGTGGCGGTGATGAGATCGCCGGTGACGCTCGTCTTGCCGAGGATCGCACCACAGGGCAGCGAGCCGTTGAAGGTCTCGGCGGTCTTGGTGCTGTCGATCCGGACCAGCGCTGGGCCGTTTTGGGCGACGCTCGGAATCGCGAAGTATTCGGCGGCGGCGGCGAGGTCGCCGTCGCTCAGCGCCTTCGCCCAGGAAGCGACCACCTCGATGTCCTGGTCGCTTGCGAGCGAGCCGACCCGACTCGACGATTCACCCGAGTCGGAGCCGCAACCGGCGAGTCCGAGCAGCGCCGCGACCGACAAAAGCCCGGCCAATCGATTCACAGCCGCCCCGGCACGACGAGTCCCGCAAAATCCAAGTTCGAACATGGCGACATCGTAGGCGACCCCGAATCCGCTGGCTCGATCCGCCGCGACCTATGCGAACATATGTTCGATATGGTCGTTTGCGCGCTGATCCATCGGTATCCCTTGCTGGTCGCGGTCGGGCGTCGAGCGCTGTTGGAGCGGCCGCTCGCCCTGGCGCCCCCACCAGGCGGCGTCCAAGCGATCGGTGAGGTTTCCGGGGCCGCCGAGGCGAGTGGAATCGAGCCGGGGATGAGCCTCGCCGAGGCAACCTCGCGATGCCCTTCGCTTTTGCTCGTTCCGCCCGATCCGGGGCGAGCGGAGCGATCCTGGGAGTGCGTACTACGTCGCCTCGAGGAGTTCGGCGCGACCGTCGAGTCGGCCCGCCCCGGTGAGGCGTTTTTTGAGGAAGCGGGCCTGCGGCGAATGCTCGGTAACGGCAGCGGCGAGGAGGCGCGACACCGTGTGATCGGCGAGGCCCGCTCGGCGCTTGGACACCCCGCCCGCTTCGGGCTTGGCCCGAATCGTTTTTGCGCCTACGCCGCCGCCCGCAGCGCCCGGGGCAAACGCCGTCTGGTCTGCGTCCGCAACGGCGAGGTGGCCCGATTTCTGGCGCCCCAGGGGATCGGGCTGCTGCTCGACCGGATTGCAACCCCGACCTCGCGACGCGATCGAATCGCCGAGGCGATCGGCCTGATCGACGAATTGCGACGCCTTGGCATCGCCACCCTCGGCGATCTTGCCTCACTCCCCGCCGCGGTGATCGCCGACCGCTTTGGCACCCTCGGCATCGAAGCTCGTGACCTCGCTCGCGGAATCGACGGACCGCTTCGCCCCCGCATTCCCCGCCCCGGCATCGTCGCCCGGATCGAGCTACCCGACACCGCCTCCGGCCCGCAGCTCGAACGGGCGCTCGAGATCTTGGTCGACCGGATCCTTGCCGACCCGATTCGAGGCGGCCGCAGCTTTCGCACGATCGCGATCGAGGCGACAACGGCCGGCGGCGGAAGCCTGCGAATCGACGCGGTGTTGCGCAGCGCCAATTCGGATCGCGAACGGATTCTGATCGCACTACGGCCAAAGCTCCGCGCCATCGCGACCCCAATCAGCGCGTTAGCGCTTGAAGCTGGCGCCCTCGGCCCACCCGCCGCCACCCAAGACGCACTGATCGCATCGGAACCGGCGCGACGGCGCGAGCGAATCGCGGAGGCGGTGCGGCAGGTGCAAAGCGCCGCTGGCGGTGATGCGATGCTGCGGGTGCTCGAGATCGACCCGGCCTCACGGATCCCCGAGCGACGCTCTTTGCTCACCCCCTTCGTCCCTCCGACCGGCGATACCACCCGATGAGCGCCGGGGCAGCCGATCCCCGCCTCTACCGCCCCACCCCGGCCCGAGTCAGGCTCGACGCCGACGGCCGACCGTGCGCGGTCGAGGGCCGCACGGTCGAGGCGATCCGCGAGGACTGGGTGGTCGAGGACCGCTGGTGGTCGCCACCGCCGCTGCGTCGCCGCTACTTCGAGGTGCTGTTGACGGGCGGGCGCTGCACCGTGATCTACCGCGACCTGGTCAACCGAAGCTGGCATCAGCAGCGTGGCTGAGCTGGCTCGATCGGATCCGAGGAGCGAATTGCCGCAGCGCCGCGACTATGCCGAATTGCATATGCACTCGGCCTATTCGTTCGGTGACGGCGCATCCAGCCCCAGCGAGCTGGCAAGCGCAGCGGCGGCCCTCGGCTACGAGGCCTGCGCGCTGACCGACCACGACAACCTCTGCGGCGCGATGGAGTTCGCCCATGCCTGCCGCGATCTCGGCGTGCGCCCGATCACCGGCTGCGAGTTGACAATCGAACCGCCACCGCTTCGGGAAGCGACGAAAGAGCGCCTTCCCTACTGCCACCTGACCGTCCTGGTCGAACAGCCGCGCGGCTATCAAAACCTCTGTCGACTGCTCAGCACCGCCCACCTCAAGACCCGCGAGAGGCGCGATCGAAGGCAGAGCCAGCCGACGCTGACGATCGAGCAGCTGGCCGCCCACAGCGACGGGCTGATCTGCCTGACGGGCTGCGCTCGCGCCGGTTTGATCGCCGGTTTGATCGCCTGCGATCGCGGTCCCGAGGCAGCCCGCGCGCTCGCCCAACTGCGCTCGATCTTCGGGCCCGAGCACCTCTTTGTCGAGCTGCAACGACCATTTTGGCGCCATGACCGCGCTCGCAATATGCGACTCGCGGCGCTGGCCGATCGCTTTGGGCTGCGCTGCGTCGCCACCGGCAACGTCCACTGCCACGACCGCTCCCGAGTCCGACTACAAGACGCGCTGGTAGCCGTCGGCGCCAACCTGGCGCTCGATGCCTGTGAGCCGCTGCGGCGCGGCAACAGCTCCGCGGCACTGGCTGGCCCGGCCGCGATGGCAAAGCGCTTCGCCGACCACCCGGCGGCGGTTTTTGAGGGCGCCGAGCTGGCGCGACGGCTGCGCTTTGACCTCACCACCGATCTCGGCTACAGCTACCCCGGCGCCGAAGATCCCGACGCCGACGCCAACCTGGCGGCGATCTGCGCCGACCGCTTCGCCGCGCGCTACGCCGGTTTGTCCCACCGCAGCGAAGCACTTGCCAGGCTCGAGGAAGAGCTGCGGATAATCCGGCTGCTCCGCCTCTCCGGCTTCTTCCTCCTCCACCACGACCTGCTCGAGCTGGCCCGCCAGGTCGCAAGCGAGGTTCGCGGGTCCGACGCGGCGCGAGCCGTCCTCCCACCGGGCCGGGGCCGAGGCTCCAGCGTCAGCTCGATCGTCTGTTATCTGACCGGCCTATCTCATGTCGACCCGGTCAAGGCGGGACTCTTTCTTGGTCGTTTTCTCAACGAGGAAATCGCCGGGATGCCCGACATCGACCTCGACTTCCCGCGCGATGTCCGCGAGCTTCTGATCCCGCGAATCCATCAGCGCTACGGGACCGAACGCTCGGCGCTGGTCGCGGCTTTCCCAACCTACAAACCACGCGGCGCGATCCGCTTCCTCGGCAAGGCGCTCGGCCTCCCCGCCGCCGAGATCGAGCGGGTCGCCAAAAACGCCGACATGTATATGGCCGGGATCACCCCGGGGTACCTCCCCCGGGTCAGCGGCAACGGCGGGGCGCCGGGACTGGTTGCCGAGCCTCCGCAAAGCGACTCGATCGAGGCGACCCGAGCGATCTTCGTCGACCACATCGTCGAGGTGCTGGGGGAAGACCGCGCCGCCGCGCCGCGCTGGCGGGCGCTGGTCGAACTCGCCGCCGAGGTGCAGGGCTTGCCGCGGCACGTCTCCCAGCACTCCGGCGGCATGGTCCTTTCGACGCGGCCGCTGATCGAGCTCTGCCCGGTTCAGCCGACGGCGATGGTCGGTCGCCAGACGGTGCAGTGGGACAAAGACTCCTGCGCCGACGCCGGATTTCTCAAGATCGATCTGCTCGGGCTCGGAATGCTGTCGGCGGTTGAGCGCTGTCTGACCGAGATCGCCCGCGCCCGCAACCAAATCGTCGACCTGTCGCGAATCCCGCTCGATGACAAGGCGGTCTACGGAGCGATTCAACGGGCCGAGACGACCGGGGTCTTCCAGATCGAAAGCCGCGCCCAGATGCAGATGCTGCCGCGCTCGCGGCCCGCCAACCTCGAGGATCTGACCGTCCAGGTGGCGATCGTCCGACCGGGACCGATCCAAGGCGGCGCCGTCCACCCCTACCTGGAGCGCCGCAAGCGCCTGCGCGAAAACCCTTCCTACAAGGTCCCTTACGAGCACCCGAGCCTGGAACCGATCCTCGCCGACACGCTTGGGGCGATTGTCTTCCAAGACCAGGTGATCCAAGTCGCGATGGCGCTGGCCGGATTCAGCGCCGGTGAGGCCGAGGGGTTACGCCGCGCGATGAGCCGAAAACGCTCCGAACAGGCGCTCGCCTCGCACCGTGAGCGATTCATTTCCGGGGCGCTTGAACGAGGGGTCGAGCTGGAGGTCGCGGAGCGAGTCTTCGGCCAAATTCAGGGCTTCTCCGGCTTCGGCTTCCCGAAGTCACACGCCGCCGCCTTTGGCCTACTCGCCTACCAATCGACCTGGCTGCGGGTCTACTACGGGCCGGAGTTTCTTTGTGGCCTACTGAACGAACAACCAATGGGGTTCTACCCGCCCGACGCCCTGATCCACGAGGCGCAGCGCCGGGGCATCGAGGTGCGCGGCCCCGACCTCAACGCCAGCGCACTGCTCTGCCTGACCGAGCCGACTGGCTCGAAGGGTGGATTGGCGATTCGAATCGGCCTCGGCTACGTCAAGGGGCTGCGGACCGAGGAGGCCGAAATGATCGCCGCCGAGCGCGCCCGCGGCGGCCGGTTTGAAGACAGCGGCGACCTGGCGGCGCGGACCGGGATCAGTCGTGGTGGATTGCGAAAACTCGCCTGGGCCGGAGCCTTTGGTGATCGAAAGGATGGCGACAGAGCGGGCGGAGCAAGGCGACGCGAATCGCTATGGGAGGCCGGGACGACCGCACAGGCCCGCTCCGGTCCAGCCGGAACCCAGTTGCCACTTCCGATCGCCGGTCTCGCGCCACCCACGCTCAAGCCGCTTGAGGACTGGGAGCGGGTGATCGCCGACTACGAAACGACCGGGGTCTCGATCGAGACCCACCCGGTCCAGCTGCTGCGCCCCAGCCTCCCCGCCAATACCTTGACCAGCAGGCAGCTCGAGACATGCGTCGGAGCCGGCCCGGTCACGACCGCCGGGATGGTGGTGGCGCGCCAACGCCCGGGGACCGCCAATGGGGTCGTTTTCATTTTGCTCGAAGACGAGCACGGGGTGATCAACCTGATCCTGCCCTCGGCGGTCTTCGAGCGCCACCGCACGACCGTCCGCAGCGCCGCGTTTTTGCGAGTCGAAGGCATCCTGCAACGCCGCGACGGCACCACCAACGTGTTGGTCAACGACCTCGGCGAAATCGCCCGGCCAGCCGACCCCAACCAGGCTGAGGCGAGGGTCCACCAGCTCCCAGAGGAGGGGGCCCACAGCGAATCGACCACGACCCTGCCAGGGCTCGCAATGGTCCTACCCGCAATCCACAGCTTTGGGCGGCGGCGCTGATCAAGGCCTCAACAGATCGTGGCGCATCACGACTGATGCGATATTATATGCGTATGGCACGCACCACGATTGATATTGATCCAGACGCGCTCGCTGAAGCGCGCGCCGAAATGGGAACCAACGGGATCTCAGAGACCGTCAACTCGGCTTTGCGAAGGATCAAACGCGACCGCCTGCGCCGCGAGTTCAGCATCCGCAGCCTCGAAATCGAGATGACCCCTGACGAGATCGACGCGGGCCGCGCTCAACGTGGTTGAGAGCCCCAAACCGATCAAGCTCGATCGCCCCGCGCTGGTCGACACCGGAGTCTGGAGTTGGGTGCGAGATCGACGATTCCCTTCCCTTGCCGACTGGTTCGATGCTGCGGTCGCGGCGGGAAACGTCATGATCTGTGATCAGATCGTTCTTGAACTGGTCCGCGCTGCGCCGAATCCGGATGCGGCGCGACGAGTCGAAAATTCGTTGATGGCATTCGAGTTGATCGAGATGTCGCACGAGGTCTTCAACGTTGCCCGACGGGTGCAGATGGGACTGGCCGCGGACGGAACTCACCGCCAAATCCCCACCCCCGACCTGCTGATCGCGGCCACTGCGGAAATCGCCGCCGTGCCGCTGATCCATCACGACGCCGACTACCCGGTAATAGCCTCCGTGACTGGTCTTGACGAGCGCTGGTTCGTACCGCGCGGTTCGCTCGCCTGAGCGCGGTCTGCATACGTCACCCACGACCTGACCGAGCGGACGCCGCGGCAAACCAAGCGGTCGATGCAGTCGGGCGCAGCTCGATGCAAACCGCATAAACATCGACTTTGCAGCCCCTCCTGCAAGTTTACTTGCATCTGACCGAGTCAATCCGACGCCCCTCATACTGTCTTCTCGCAATGAGTTCCAGGCAAATCTCACGCCGCTTCCTAGCCCGCCTGAGCGATCGGATCGACCTCGTAATCGATCTCGCCACGCTCGGTGAATACGGCCTCGAACCGAGAGTACCCGGAGGCGGCGCGGCCGAGTGCAGGGCGGCCGGATGTGAATCCGGTTGGGAGGCCTCCACTCGGTCTCGCCGTCGCGGTTGCGAAAGCGAACCGCAGATCGCAACCGCGGCGATCTTTGATATCGAGGCCGAACTAACCTCGCTCGGTCCTTGGCCGAACCGATAGCTCGATCCAGCGCGCGATCGCGATCGAGCAACCCGGGCGTGACCGCGGGTCTGAGCGACTCGGTCGGGTTGTGAGCGCACCCGTAGGAGACGGCTCCGAAGCGGCGCCGAGCGACCCGCGCGGCGACTATGATCGCCCGGCGCGATGAAGCTGCCCAGGAGCTCCGATCACTCAAGCCGCCGTCGGCGCGGCGAACTCGGCGACGAAGAAGGCTGGGATCGATTCGCGGCCGAGAACCCCGAAGCGGCGATGCAGCGCCGCGAATTCCTCGGTCGCACGGCAGCGCTGGCCGGACTCGGAGCGGTGGCGGCATTGCCGACCGAGACGCTGGTCGCGACGGCAGCGCGACAACAACTCAGGCGCGGCTTCCCGAGCCCGCGCAACCTGCCGATCGACACCTTCGTCGTCTTGATGATGGAAAACCGATCGTTCGATCACTTCTTTGGCTGGCGAGCCGACGCTGACGGCCGCACCGTAGGCCTCTCCTACCCCGACGCCACCGACAGTCCGGTCGCGACCCACCACCTGATCGACGACTACCAGGGCTGCGGATTTCGCGACCCCGACCACTCCTGGGAAGGCGGCCGCTGGCAATACGGCCGCGGTCGGATGGACGGCTTTGTCCAGGGGAACCGCAACGGCACCGGGAGTGACGCCTACGCGGCTGGCTTCTACCTGCGCGATGACCTCCCTTACATCGCCGATTTGGCCGACGCCTTCACGCTGTATGACCGCTGGTTCACGTCGCTGATGGCCTCGACCTTTCCGAACCGCCACTACCAAATGTCCGCCCAGTCGGGCGGAACCGTCAGCAACGTCGTGCCACCCCAAACCGCCGATCCGATCGGCTACCAGTGGGAGACGATCTTCGACCGCGCATTGGCCCGCGGCGTCGGGGTCGGTTATTACGTCTCCGACCTGCCCGCGCCCGGCCTTTACGGCCAACGGGCAAACCGCTGGGTAAGGCCGGCCCAGCAGTTCTACGCCGACGCCGCCGCTGGCCAACTGCCGCCGATCACCTTCATCGATCCGCCATTCGGTGACATCGGAGCCCTCGGAGGCGGCGCCAGCGACCACCCCCACTCCGACATCCGGCTCGGTCAGGCGTTTATGGCCGACGTGGTCGACGCCTTCGTCAACTCGCCGCAGTACCGACGCGGCGCCCTCTTTGTCGACTACGACGAATGGGGCGGCTT
The DNA here is from genome assembly GCA_023251975.1 of bacterium. Classification (GTDB taxonomy): domain Bacteria; phylum Actinomycetota; class Thermoleophilia; order Solirubrobacterales; family 70-9; genus JAHEXU01. The sequence continues at coordinate 10,930 of JAHEXU010000083.1, forward strand.
CTTCGACCACGTCCCGCCGGTAACCGTCCCCGACCAACGATCGAGCCGCCACCTAAACCAAAACTTTGGCCTCAGCGGCTTCCGCATCCCCGCCGTCAGCGTCTCGCCCTACAGCCGCGGCGGCGCGGTCAACCACATGACGCTGACCCACGAATCGATCCTCAAGCTGATGTCCCACCGATACAGCCTCGGATATCTCAACGTTCGCCACCGCTACGCCTCAAACATCGGCCGCAGCTTCGATTTCGGCCAGCCCGACTTCAATCCTCCCCAACTCCCGACCCCGGCAAGCATTGTCGCCACACCCTGCAACCCGAGCGCCCAGGGGCGCGAGAACGTCGACGGACACGACTTCACCTCGCCCGAGTACGCCGAATTCATCGATCGCGCCGGGGTGAAGCGCTACGAAGCGACGCCGGAAGCGATCTATCGATCGCCGCAATCAATCAAGGCAGCGCGACGGGCGGCCAAGGCCGCCGAAGCACGCAACCCCAGTCAACCCGGCTGATCCCCCAAGCCGGGCGCGGCGGAAACTCGGCGGGACGCGGCGGAGAACTCAGCGGGGCGCGGCGGGGGAATCGGCTTGATCACGGGACGAGCGTGCGATTTACCACCGCCCAGCGGGGATTCTTCACGTTCATTGTCGAGACCCCGTATCGGGTCATAGAGCGCTGCGATCGCGCAGCAACCTCACCAGCTTCGATCGGGTCATCCGCATTCATGGCCCCGCGATCAATCGCGGTCCCGGGCGGGCCACACTTGAGAGCGACCAATTCGCAGACTTGGGAGCGGACCGACCGTGGTACGGGTGGCGGTCCGCGGGAGCGGAGACGAACGACAAAGAGGCCCGCCGGTGGCGAGCCTCTTGGGATATCTAAAGAACCGGCGGCGACCTACTCTCCCGGGCGGTTGCCCGCCAAGTACCATCGGCGCGGAGGGGCTTAACTTCTCTGTTCGGAATGGGAAGAGGTGTAACTCCCTCGCTGTTGCCACCGAGATTTTGCGAGACCTCCGGCCTCGCGAAACTTCAAAACTGCACCCTTGGCCCTCGGATCAAAAGAAAAACAACCGTCAAGCCCTCGACCCATTAGTACCGATCTGCTACGCGCATTGCTGCGCTTCCACATTCGGCCTATCAACCTGGTGGTCTACCAGGGGTCTTACTCGCTCTAGGCGATGGGAGAACTCATCTCGAGGTTGGCTTCCCGCTTAGATGCCTTCAGCGGTTATCCAATCCATGCGTAGCTAACCAGCGATGCTCTTGGCAGAACAACTGGTACACCAGAGGCATGTTCATCCCGGTCCTCTCGTACTAAGGACAAATCCTCTCAATTCTCCAACGCCCACGGCAGATAGGGACCGAACTGTCTCACGACGTTCTGAACCCAGCTCGCGTGCCGCTTTAATGGGCGAACAGCCCAACCCTTGGGACCTGCTTCAGCCCCAGGATGCGACGAGCCGACATCGAGGTGCCAAACCGCGCCGTCGATATGGACTCTTGGGCGCGATAAGCCTGTTATCCCCGGAGTACCTTTTATCCGTTGAGCGACGGCGCTTCCACTCGCTACCGCCGGATCACTAAGCCCAACTTTCGTTCCTGCTCGACCCGTCGGTCTCGCAGTCAAGCTCCCTTATTGCCTTTACACTCTACGCACGATTTCCAACCGTGCTGAGGGAACCTTTGGGCGCCTCCGTTACATTTTGGGAGGCGACCGCCCCAGTCAAACTACCCGCCTGACACTGTTCACGCCCCGGATTACGGAGGCGTGTTAGAAGCCCAGAACACGAGGGGTGGTATCTCAAGGATGGCTCCACAGCGACCAAGGTCGCCGCTTCAAAGCCTCCCACCTATCCTGAGCAGGGTAACCCAGACTCCAATATCAAGTTGTAGTAAAGGTTCACGGGGTCTTTCCGTCTTGCCGCGGGTACTCGGTATCTTCACCGAGACTCTAATTTCACCGAGCCCTTCGTTGAGACAGCGTCCAACTCGTTGCGCCATTCGTGCAGGTCGGAACTTACCCGACAAGGAATTTCGCTACCTTAGGACCGTTATAGTTACGGCCGCCGTTTACCGGGGCTTAGTTTCACAGCTTTGCGCCAAAGCGCTAACCACTCCACGTAACCTTCCGGCACCGGGCAGGCGTCAGCCCCTATACATCGTCTTGCGACTTAGCAGAGGCCTGTGTTTTTGGTAAACAGTCGGTTGGACCTATTCACTGCGGCCCCCTCGGGCTCCACCTGCAAGAGGCTTCACCCTACCGGGGCGCTCCTTATCCCGAAGTTACGGAGCAATTTTGCCGAGTTCCTTAACGAAGGTTATCTCGCTCACCTTAGTATACTCTACTTGTCCACCTGTGTTGGTTCTAGGTACGGGCACGAGCACTCTATCTAGAGGTTTTTCTAGGAGGCATGGGATTAGGGACTTGCCGGAAAAAACCAGCTGGCATCACGTCTCGCGTTAAAACGCCGCGGCGGATTTGCCTACCGCGACTGGCTACACGCTTGCCCCAGGACAACCATCGCCTGGGTTCCCTTACCCTTCCCCGTCACCCCATCGATTAAAACGTGTGCAACGTGGTACAGGAATATCAACCTGTTGGCCATCGACTACGCCTTTCGGCCTCGCCTTAGGTCCCGACTAACCCTGAGCAGACGAACTTTACTCAGGAAACCTTGGACAATCGGTGGAGGAGATTCTCACTCCTCTTGCGCTACTCATGCCGGCATTCTCGCTTCCTGACGCTCCACGGACGCTTTCGCAACCGCTTCAGTGCAACAGGAACGCTTTCCTACCACTCGTGATCACCTCAGATCACACGAATCCATAGCTTCGGAGGCTAGCTTAAGCCCCGTTGTATTCTCCGCGCTCGAACACTTGACCAGTGAGCTGTTACGCACTCTTTAAAGGGTGGCTGCTTCTAAGCCAACCTCTTGGTTGTCTGTGCATTCGAACATCGTTCTCCACTTAGCTAGCACTTTGGGTCCTTAGCTGATGGTCTGGGCTGTTTCCCTCTCGCGTACGAAGTTTATCCCCCGCACACTGACTCCCGGGTTGGAACGTAATGGTCTTCGGAGTTTGCCTGAAGTCGGTAACCTGGTAGGGCCCCTAATCCAAACAGTAGCTCTACGGCCAAAACGCACACACCCGAGGCTATACCTAAATATATTTCGGAGAGAACCAGCTATCTCCGAGCTTGTTTAGCCTTTCACTCCTATCCACAGGTCATCCGCCCAGTTTTCAACCTAGGTCGGTTCGGCCCTCCACGAGGTCTTACCCTCGCTTCAGCCTGCCCATGGATAGCTCGCTCAGTTTCGGGTCTACCGCACACGACTGATTTCGCCCTATTCAGACTCGCTTTCGCTACGGCTCCGCTCATCGCTTAACCTTGCCGCGTACGAGTAACTCGCCGGCCCGTTATGCAAAAAGTACGCCGTCACCCCGAAAGGCTCCGACCACTTGTAAGCAAATGGTTTCAGGTACTATTTCACTCCCCTACCGGGGTGCTTTTCACCTTTCCCTCACGGTACTAGTTCACTATCGGTCACCAGGTAGTACTTAGCCTTGCAGGGTGGGCCCCGCAGGTTCAGACCACGTTTCACGGCAGTGGCCCTACTCAGGAGCGTTGTCGGCAGGTCAGTTGCTTTCGCTTACGGGACGATTGCCCTCTATGGTGCGAGGTTCCACTCGCTTCAGCTAGCTACTGACTTTGTTACTGCCGCCGGATCGGCACGATCCGGACACAACGTCCTACGACCCCCGATACGCAACGTGTGCCACTTACACGTATCAGGTTTAGGCTGATCCCCTTTCGCTCGCCACTACTCGGGGAGTCTCGGTTGATTTCTTTTCCTCGGGGTACTGAGATGTTTCAGTTCTCCCGGTTAGCATCCACGTGCCTATAGATTCAGCACGGGATAGCGCCGCATTACCAGCGCTGGG